>NZ_JAIEOF010000008.1 GCF_019750675.1 Methylobacterium sp. | reverse complement strand
CTCCGCGCCGCCCTCGATTCGGGCCACGTGGCGGGGGCCGCCTTCGACGTCTTCGTGACCGAGCCGGCCCATGACAACCCGCTGTTCGGGCATCCGAACGTGGTCTGCACGCCCCATCTCGGCGCCGCCACCCGCGAGGCGCAGGAGAACGTTGCCCTGCAGGTCGCCGAGCAGATGGCCGACTACCTGCTGCAAGGGGCCGTCCGCAACGCCGTCAACCTGCCGGCGATCTCCGCCGAGGAGGCGCCGCGCCTGCGTCCGTTCGTGGCGCTCGCGGAAAAGCTCGGCTCGTTCCTCGGGCAGCTCACGGACGCGCCGGTCCGGGGCATCCGCCTCACCTTCGAGGGCGCGGTCGCCGAGATGAACACCCGCGCGCTCACGGCTGCGGCCGTCACGGGCGTGCTCCGCCCGGTCCTGCCCGGCATCAACATGGTCTCCGCCCCCGCGATCGCCCGCGAGCGCGGCATCGTGGTGGAGGCGGTGACCCGGGCCGGATCGGCACCGGACTACGAATCGGTCCTGCGCATCACCGTCGATGCCGAGGACATGCCTCGCGACGCCGCCGGCACCGTCTTCCACGACGGCAAGCCGCGCTTGATCGAGATCCGGTCGATCCCCATCGACGCGGCCTTCTCCGCCCACATGCTCTACGTGCGCAACCGCGACGAGCCCGGTTTCATCGGCCGCTTCGGCAGCGTGCTGGGCGAGGCCGGCGTCAACGTGGCGACCTTCAACCTCGGACGCGACGCGCGGGGCGGGAACGCGATCTGCCTCTGCGCCGTCGACGCGCCGGTCCCGGACGACGTCCTGGAGCAGATCGCAGCGATCCCGCAGGTGAAGCGGGTGCGGCCGGTGGGCTTCTGAGGAAAGCCGGTCCGGACGGATGCGGGCCCACGCGCAGGCTGGCCTCCCGAAGGCGTTCTGACGTAAACGCGGGTTCGACGACGAGGCTTTCGGCCTCGAACCCACGAGCATCCGGACGCGCGGCATGAAGATCGACGGCAAGCCCTACCGCACCATCTTGCCCGCCGGCGACGGGACCTCCGTCTCCGTCATCGACCAGACCCGCCTGCCCTTCGCCTTCGAATTGAGGACCCTCGCGAGCCTCGACGACGCGGCGATGGCGATCCGCACCATGGTGGTGCGCGGGGCGCCGCTGATCGGCGTCACGGCGGCCTACGGCGTGGCCCTCGGACTGCGCGCGGATGCCTCCGAGGCCGGGCTCGACCGGGCCGTGGCCACCCTCGCGGCCACGCGCCCCACCGCGATCAACCTGCGCTGGGCCCTCGACCGGGTGGCCGCCAAGCTCCGCACGGTGCCGGAGGCCGAGCGGGCCGCCTTCGCCTACGCGGAGGCCGGCCGGATCGCCGAGGAGGATGTGGAAAGCTGCCACGCCATCGGCACGCACGGCGCCCGGATCCTGAGCGAGCTGCACCGCGCCAAGGACCGGCCGATCAACGTGCTGACCCATTGCAACGCCGGCTGGCTCGCGACGGTGGATTGGGGCACGGCGCTGGCGCCGATCTACGTCGCGCACGATGCCGGCGTGCCGGTCCACGTCTTCGTGGACGAGACGCGCCCCCGCAACCAGGGCGCGGCCCTGACCGCCTTCGAACTCAACGCCCACGGCGTGCCCCACACCGTGATCGCCGACAATGCTGGCGGCCACCTCATGCAGCACGGCGCCATCGACGTCTGCATCGTGGGCTCGGACCGCACCACGGCCTCGGGCGACGTCTGCAACAAGATCGGCACCTACCTGAAGGCGCTGGCGGCCTCAGACAACCGGGTGCCGTTCTACGCCGCCCTGCCCTTCTCCACGATCGACTGGACGTTGGACGACGGCGTCGCCGAGATCCCGATCGAGGAGCGCGACGGGCGCGAGGTGACGCACCTCACCGGCCGCCTCGCCGACGGGGGCTTTGCCACGATCGAGGTCGTCTCGCCGGGAAGCCCGGTGGCGAACCCGGCCTTCGACGTGACCCCGGCGCGGCTCGTCACCGGCATCATCACCGAGCGGGGCGTCGCTAGCGCCAATGCGGAGGGCCTGCTGTCGCTCTACCCGGAGCGGCGCAAGGCTGCGTGAGGTTCAGGCTTCGCGAGCCCACTGCCAGAACACCGAGCCGGTGAAGCGGAAAACCGTCTCGCCGCGCTGGTTCACGCCGACGTTCTCGTGGGTGGCGAGGCCCCAGCCCGGGCGCGAGGCGGCGGCGCGCTTGTCCACCAGGGTGCAGGTGTAGCGCAGCGTGTCGCCGGCGTAGACCGGGGCGAGCCAGCGCATGTCGCGAAAGCCCGGCGAGGGGCCGAGTTGCGGGACCGGGCCGGTCCGCGCCGTGAAGGCGATGTCGCGCTCACGGGTGATGTGCAGGCGCTTCATCCAGACGGCTGCGGTGTGCCAGCCGGAGGCGCAGAGGCCGCCGAAATGCGTCTGCCGGGCGGCCTCCGGGTCCACGTGGAACGCCTGCGGATCGTAGGCCCGCGCATAGGCGATCACCGCATCCGGCGTGAAGTGATGCCGGCCGAGATCCCGCGCGGTGCCGAGCGGCGCGGATTCGAGGAAGTGCAGCGCCTCGGCGTCGTCCGGCTCCACCAGAGCTTCGGGCCCGGCCGGCGTCACGGCGCGCGGCGGCAGGGGCTCGGTCCCGCGCCGGGGAAACATCACGCTGAACTCCTGGGTCATCACCCGCTCGCCCGCGCCGTTCAGCACCGTCATGGCGAAGGCGACGAAGCCGCGATCCGGCTTGGTGTTCGAGGCCCGGCAGCTTTCGACCTTCACCGCGATGCGCAGGGCGTCTCCGGGCAGGACGGGACGCAGCCAGCGCAGTTCGGCGATGCCGGGCGAGCCCATCGAGGTGCCGCCTCGGAAGACGTGTTCCTGGAGGAGCCGCATGCCGAAGCCGGCGGTCTGCCAGCCGGAGCCGATCAACTGGCCGACGAAGGTCGCCTTGGCGGCCTCGGCGTCGAGATGGAACGGCTGCGGATCGAACTCGGCCGCGAAGGCCACGATCTCCGCTTCCGTGACCGTCAGCGGACCTCCCTCGATCACCGAGCCGGGTGTGAAGTCCTCGAACGCGATGCCGGTCATACGGGTCCTTTTGGGAGGGAGATCAGCGGCCAGCCCGGCGCGAGACCGGCGCCGCGCAAGGCGCCGGCCGGTCCGTGTCGGGTCATTCGGATCAGTTGGCGAAACGGAAATGCAGCACGTCGCCGTCCTGCACGACGTACTCCTTGCCCTCGAGGCGGAACTTACCGGCTTCCTTGGCGCCGGCCTCGCCCTTCAGGGTGGTGTAATCGGCGAACGCGATGGTCTCGGCGCGGATGAAGCCCTTCTCGAAATCCGTATGGATCACCCCGGCCGCGGCGGGAGCCCGCGTGCCCTTCTCGATGGTCCAGGCACGGGCCTCCTTCGGACCGACCGTGAAGTAGGTGATGAGGCCGAGAAGCTCGTAGCCGGCCCGGATGACCCGGTTCAGGCCCGGCTCGACCAGGCCCACCGCCTCCAGGAAATCGCCCTGGTCGGCCAACGGCATCACGGCGATCTCGCTCTCGATCTTGGCCGAGACCACCACCGCCTTGGCGCCTTCCGCCTTGGCCCGGGCCATCACCGCCTCCGAGTAGGCATTGCCCTTGTCGGCGTCACCCTCGTCGACGTTGCAGACGTAGAGGACGGGCTTGGCCGTCATCAGGCCGAGGCTCTGGAACAGGCGCTCTTCCTCGGCTTTCCGCTGCACGAGGCGCGCGGGCTTGCCCTCGCGCAGCAGCGGGAGCGCGCGGCTCACGAGGTCGAGGATTTCCTTGGCCTCCTTGTCGGCGCCCTTGGCCTTCTTCTCCAGGGCGACGACGCGCTTCTCCAGGCTGTCGAGGTCGGCCAGCATCAGCTCGGTCTCGATGGTCTCGATGTCGGCGGCCGGGTCGACCTTGCCCTCGACATGGGTCACGTCGCCGTCGGTGAAGCAGCGCACCACGTGGGCGATGGCGTCCACCTCGCGGATGTTGGCGAGGAACTGGTTGCCGAGGCCCTCGCCCTTCGAGGCGCCGCGCACGAGGCCCGCGATGTCCACGAAGGTGAGCCGAGTTGGGATGATCTCCTTCGAGGCGGCGATCCTGGCCAGGTCGTCGAGGCGCGGATCCGGCACCGCCACCTCGCCGACGTTCGGCTCGATGGTGCAGAACGGATAGTTCGCCGCCTGGGCGGCCGCCGTCTGCGTCAGCGCGTTGAAGAGGGTCGACTTGCCGACGTTCGGCAGGCCGACGATGCCGCATTTGAAGCCCATGGGTCACCTGTCCGTTCGCGGGTCCGCTGAAGGTTTGCCCGCGTGAAATCCGATGTCACCGCCGCGGTCAATCGCGGGCGTTGACCTGCTTGACGTCGTCCCAGCCCCGCCCCGCCATGGCGAGGTGGACCTTGTTCTGGAAGCTCGCATCCTCGCCCGCCGCCAGCAGCGGCGCGTGGTCGGCCACCGCCCGGCAGAGGTCGTCGACCCAGGCCTCCTCACCCTTGCCGAAATCATTCAGCACGTAGGCGTGGACGAGGGCCTTGTCGCCCGGGTGCCCGATGCCGAGGCGGACGCGGCGGTAGTCGTTGCCGCACTGGGCCGTGATCGAGCGCAGGCCGTTGTGGCCGGCATTGCCGCCCCCCGCCTTCACCCGCAGCTTGGCGGGGGCGAGGTCGAGTTCGTCGTGCAGCACGATCACGTCCGCCAGCGCGATCTTGTAGAAGCGCTGCGCCTCCTGAACGGCGCGGCCGGACTCGTTCATGAAGGTCTGCGGCTTCAGGAGAATCGCCCGCTCGGGCCCGAGGGCCACCTCGGCGATCTCGCCCTGGAACTTGCGCCGCCACGGCCCGGCGCGATGCACGCGCGCGATCTCATCGAGGGCCAGGAAGCCGATGTTGTGGCGGTTCCGGGCGTAGCGGGGGCCGGGATTGCCCAGGCCGACGATCAGGCGCATGGCGCGAATCGATCCTGACGGAACTTCACAGCGGGGATGCGCGAGCAGCCCCCAAAACGGAGATGCCCCGGCCGGGTGGCCGGGGCATCCGCAGGAATGGCGTGAGACAGGGCTTGCGCCCCGGTCTCAATCCTCCTTCTTCTCGTCCTCGGCAGCCTCTTCGGCAGCCTCTTCCTCGGCCTTCTCCTCGGCGGCCTCGGCGGACTGCGCCTCGGCGATCGCCGCCTCCTCGGCCTCGACCTCGGCGCCGAGCACGGTCGGCGGCACGATGTTGGCGACGGTGGCGTCGGGCTCACCCGTGAAGGTGGCGCCGGCGGGGAGCTTCACATCGGTGATGTGGATGGCATCGCCGATCTCGCGACCGGTGAGGTCGATCTCGATGGCGTCCGGGATTGCGTCGGGCGCGACTTCGAGGGCCAGCGTGTGCGAGACGACGTTGAGCGTGCCGCCCATCTGCTTGATGCCGGGGGCTGCGTCCTCGTTCAGGAAGTGCACCGGCACCTCGACCGTGATCGACTGACCGGCGACGACGCGCAGGAAGTCGACGTGGATCGGCACGCCCGTCACCGGATCGAGGTGGAAGTCGCGCGGGATCGCGCGGGTCTTCTTGCCGCCGGCATTGATCTCGAACAGGGTGGTCTTGAAACCACCGGCGTAGATCAGCGTGCGGATGCGGATGAGGTCGACCGCGATGGATTGCGGGGCCTGGCCGCCTCCGTAGATGACGGCGGGAACGTGACCCTGGCGACGAACGGCCCGGGCGGCCCCCTTGCCGACCCGGTCGCGTGCCACGGCCTCAAGCGTCTTGACTGCGCTCATGGCGTGATCCTTTGAAAGATGAACATTCCGGGAAAACGCGAAAGGCCGCCCGAAGCGGACGGCCAGACCTCGATCCTCGAAGCCCCGATCCCGAAAGCGCCCGTGCCTCCAAGGGTGTCTGGCGGGCGCTGGCGCGGCCTATACCGCCAAGTGCCCGCGAGTGCAACCGATTCGCCGGGATGTCATCCGGCCCGGCCATCGGGGAAGCCCGTGCTCGGCGCGCCCGCGGACGCGCACGGATCGACGCGCAGGGACCGTCGTATCGATTGCGATCGCGGCACTTAGAACTTCCGAAACCCTGCCGGTGGGTCGCGGACGCCGCGCGACCGGAACCTGAGCGGGCGCCGACGTTTCGTTCACCGTCGCCGGCTTAAGGCTCGAAGCCTCGCAGGCAGGTGGGATCGATGACCCGACCAATCTTCTGGGCCCTCGGTGTGACCGGGGTGGCGGCGCTCTGGGCCGTCGGCCTCGTGGACCGATTCGATCGGGCCCCGCCCGCGGCGGTGGCCAAGCCCGCATCGGACGAACGCCCCACCAGGATCGCCGTCCAGTCCAACACCGAGACCCTGTTCGCCGACCGGCAGGGTCACTTCGCCACCGACGCGATGATCGACGGGCGCCGCATCCGCATGCTGGTGGATACGGGGGCGACCACCTGCGCCTTCACCTACGAGGATGCCGAGGCCAGCGGGCTCCGCGTGAGCGAGAGCGAGTTCCGGATGCCGGTGCAGACGGCCAACGGCACGGTCTACGCCGCACGCGTGCGGATTCCGTCGATGCGGGTCGGCAACATCCTGGTCCATGGGGTCGACGGCATGGTGATGCCCCGGGGCCGCCTGTCGACGAGCCTCCTGGGCATGTCCTTCCTGAAGCGTCTGAACGAGTTCAGCATGAACGGCGGCCGTCTCACACTGCGGGGCTGATCCCGTCGCGCGTCAGTGCGGCGCGACGGCCTCGGCTTTCAGCCGGTACAGCGCCTCAAGGGCCTCGCGCGGCGTCAGTGCGTCGGGGTCGATCGCGTCGAGGGCGCGCCGCAACGCATCGTTGGGCGCCTCGGGTGCCGGTTCCGGCATCGGCGGGGGCTCGAGATTCGCAAACAGCGGCAGATCGTCGATGCGCGGCTTGCCCGGCCGGTCGCGCTCCGCCTTCTCGAGGTGCTTCAGGATCGCGCCCGCGCGGGCGATCACGCCCGCCGGCAGACCGGCGAGGCGCGCGACCTGGAGGCCGTAGGAGCGCTCGGCCACACCCGGCACCACCTCGTGCAGGAACACCACCTGGCCCTTGTGCTCGGTCACCCGCAGGGTGGCGTTGTCGAGGTGCGAGAGGCGAGCCCCGAGGGCGGTCAGCTCGTGGAAGTGGGTGGCGAAGAGCGCCCGGCAGCCGTTCTGCTCGTGCAGGTGCTCGAGGCAGGCCCAGGCGATCGAGAGACCGTCGAAGGTCGCGGTGCCGCGCCCGATCTCGTCGAGGATCACGAGGGAGCGCCGGGTCGCCTGATTCAGGATCGCGGCGGTCTCCACCATCTCGACCATGAAGGTGGATTGTCCGCGTGCGAGGTCGTCGGCGGCGCCGACCCGGGAGAACAGGCGGTCGACGAGGCCGAGGCGGGCGCGAGCGGCCGGCACGAAGGCGCCGATCTGCGCCAGCACGGCGATCAGCGCGTTCTGGCGCAGGAAGGTCGACTTGCCGCCCATGTTCGGGCCGGTGATCAGGCGGATGCGCCCACGCGCATCGCCGGAGAGGTCGCAATCGTTGGCGATGAAGGGCGCGCCCGATTGCCGGAGGGCGGCCTCCACCACCGGGTGGCGCCCGCCCTCGACGACGAAGGCGAAGCCCTCCTCGACCACGGGCCGGCGCCAGTCGCGCTCGACGGCGAGTTCGGCGTGCGAGGCGGCCACGTCGAAGGCCGCGAGGGCCTCGGCCACCTCCGCGATGGCCGGGGCCTGACCCAGGATGCGCGTGGCCAGCGCGTCGAACACCGCCGATTCGAGGGCCAGCGCCCGGTCCGAGGCACCGGAGATCCGGCTCTCGAGCTGCCCGAGTTCGACGCTGGTGAAGCGCATCGCATCGACCATGGTCTGGCGATGGATGAAGGTCTCGCGCATCACGCCCTTCAGGCAGGCTTCGCCCACCCCCTGCGGAACCTCGATGTAATAGCCCAGCATGTTGTTGTGCTTGATCCGCAGGGTGCGGCAGCCGGTCTCCTCGGCGTAGCGCGCCTGCAGGGCGGCGATGACCTTGCGGGAATCCTGGCCGAGGAGCCGGCTCTCGTCGATCTCGGGCTGGTAGCCGGCGCGGACGAAACCGCCGTCCTGGCGCTTCAGGGGGAGGTCGTCGGCGAGCGCCGCGCGCAGTTCGCCGACGAGCCCGGCATCGACGGTGGCGAGACGCGTCGCGAGGGCCGCGAGGTCTTCGGGCAAGCCGTCGAGGGCGGCGCAATGCGCAGCGAGCGCCTGGGCCGCATCGAGTCCGTCGCGGAGCGCGGCGAGGTCGCGTGGGCCGCCGCGCCCGAGACCGAGACGCGAGAGCGCGCGGGCGAGGTCCGGCGCCCGGGCAAGGTTCTCGCGGATCGCCGCGCGGGCCGGGCCGTTCTCGGCCAGGAATTCCACCGCCGCGTGGCGGTGCCGGATCGCCGCGAGATCGGTGAGCGGGCCGGCGAGGTGCTCGGCCAGAAGGCGCGCGCCGCTCGCCGAGACCGTCCGGTCGATGGCGTCGAGCAGGCTGCCCCGGCGCTCGCCGGACAGGGTGCGGGTCAGTTCGAGGTTGGCGCGGGTGGACGCATCGATGGCCAGCGTCGCCCCGGCCGATTCCCGCGTCGGCGGGGAGAGCGTCGGGCGCGCGCCGATCTGCGTGCGCTCGATGTAGAGGAGCGCGGCCCCGGCGGCGGCGAGTTCGGCCCGCCCGAACTGGCCGAAGCCCTCCAGGGTCGAGACGCCGAACTGTTCCTTCAGGCGCCGCTCGGCGGAGGCCGGCTCGAGTTCGGCCTGCGGCAGCGGCGTCACCGGCGCCGGGATCTCGCGCCAGAGTCGGGCGAGGGCCGGGTCGGTGTGGATCGCCTCCGAGAGCACGATCTCGCGGGGCTCGTGGCGGGCGATGGCCGAGGCGAGCTCGGCCGCCGGGACCTCGCTGAGGCAGAAGCGGCCCGTGGAAATGTCGAGGGCCGCCAGCCCGTAGACGGACGCGGACTCGCCGGCCTTGCGCCGGCCGAGCGCCAGCAGCACGTTGGCGCGCGCCGGATCGAGGAGGCGGTCCTCCGTGATGGTGCCGGGGGTGACGAGGCGGACCACCTCGCGCCGGACCACGGATTTCGGGCCGCGCTTCTTGGCCTCGGCGGGGTCCTCCGTCTGGGCGCAGACCGCCACGCGGTGGCCGAGCGCGATGAGGCGGCTGAGGTAGTCGTCCGCCCGTTCCACGGGGACGCCGCACATCGGGATGTCGGCGCCGCCGTGCTTGCCGCGCTTCGTCAGGACGATGCCCAGCGCCCGGGAGGCGATCTCGGCGTCCTCAAAGAACAACTCGTAGAAATCGCCCATCCGGTAGAAGAGCAGGCAGTCGGTGTTGGCGGCCTTGATCTCGATGTACTGCGCCATCATCGGCGTGGCGCCCGCCGTGTCGAGAATGGCCGCGCTGGTGGTGTAGTCCGACGGTGCGGCACCGGTCTTCGGGACCGATCGGGCGGGGCGCTGTGACATGGCGCCAGCATAGCAGAGGCCGCCCCGCCGCATCAGCGCGGCACACCGCTTCCCCTGGGGAGAAGCGTGGAGAACGAGGGCCGGCCCGGAAACGCAGAGAGGAGCCGGCGCGCCCCGCGCACCGGCTCCTCCCTTCCGTCCGCGATGGGGCGTCGGCTCAGTAGCGGGGACCGCCCGAGGTGTTGCCCTTCTGCTGCATGTAGCCCGGCTGCGACGGGTTGCGCGAATTCGGATCGCTCATCATGCGCGAGCGCGGCATGCGGTGCATGCGGCGGTGATGGCGATGGTGGCGCATGCCGTGATGGTGGCGGCGATAGGCCACCTGATCGAGGGCGGCGTCACCGGCCACCGTGACGGCGGGAGCCGGCATCACGGGAGCGGCCGACGCAGCCGTCAGTCCGAAGGCGCCGAGCAGGGTGCTGGCGGCCAGTGCGATCGCTAACTTGTTCATGAGTTCATCTTCCGTCGAGCGCCTGACGCGCCGCGAGCCATCAAGTCCGGACAGGAGATTCCGTTCCCACGTTAAAGTGCTGAGGCGACGTTTAATTTCGCCTGCGCGACGGATTTCAGAATTGTCGTAAACGTGGTCTGACCCCGCACGACTTGCGGAACCGCTCCGATCGCGGCACCACCGGCGCCGATGGCCCCCTTCCCTTCCGCCGCCGACGCGCCCGCCCTGCCGATCGAGACGGCGCTTCCCGCCCTGCGCGAGGCCCTCGCGGCCCGTTCGTCCGCCGTGCTGGTCGCGCCGCCCGGCGCCGGAAAGACCACGCGCGTGCCCCTGGCGCTCCTCGACGCGCCCTGGCTCGGGCCCCGCGACCGGATCATCCTGCTGGAGCCCCGCCGCCTCGCGGCGCGGGGCGCGGCCGAGCGCATGGCGGCGACCCTCGGCGAGCGGGTGGGCGACACCGTGGGCCTGCGGGTGCGTCTGGGCTCCAAGGTCTCGGGCCGGACCCGGATCGAGGTCGTCACCGAGGGCGTGTTCACCCGGATGATCCTGGACGACCCCGAACTGCGCGGCGTCGGGGCCGTGCTGTTCGACGAGTTCCACGAGCGCTCCCTCGACGCCGATCTCGGGCTGGCGCTCGCCCTCGACGCGCAAGGGGGCCTGCGCGAGGACCTGCGCATCCTCGTGATGTCGGCCACCCTCGACGGCGCCCGCGTCGCCGGCCTGCTGGGCGACGCCACCGTCGTCGCCTCGGAAGGACGCGCCTACCCGGTCGAGACCCGGTACTGGGAGCGCGACCCCAACCGGCGCATCGAGGAAGTCATGGCCGATGCCGTCCTGCGCGCCCTGCGGGCCGACCCGGGCTCGGTGCTCGCCTTCCTGCCGGGCCAGGGCGAGATCCGCCGGGTGGCTGGGCTGCTGGCCGACCGGGTCGACGCGGCCACCGAGATCGCACCGCTCTACGGTGCGCTCACGCCCGCCGAGCAGGATCGGACCGTGGCGCCGGCGCTCCCCGGTCGGCGCAAGGTTGTCCTCGCCACCAGCATCGCCGAGACCTCGCTGACCATCCAGGGCGTGCGGATCGTGGTCGATTCCGGCCTGTCGCGGGTGCCGGTCTACGAGCCGGGCCTCGGCCTGACCCGCCTCGTCACCGCGCGGGCCTCCCGTGCCTCCGTCGACCAGCGCCGGGGCCGCGCCGGCCGCACCGAGCCCGGCATCTGCCACCGGCTCTGGTCGGAGGCCGCCACCAGCGCGCTCGAACCCTTCACGCGCCCCGAGATCCTGGCGGCGGACCTCTCCGGGCTGCTCCTGGACGCCGCCGCCTGGGGCGTCGTCGATCCGACCGTCCTCGCCTTCCTCGACCCGCCGCCCGCGCCGGCCCTCACCGAGGCGCGCGCGATGCTGCGTGACCTCGGCGCGATCGAGGCCGACGGCCGGCTCACCGAGACTGGTCGTGCGCTGCGGGCGCTGCCCCTGCCCCCGCGCCTCGCCCGCATGGTCGTGACGGCGGCCGGACAGGGCCAGGCCCGCGCGGCGTCCGACCTCGCCGCCGTGCTGGTCGAGCGCGGCCTCGGCGGCGACGAGACCGATGTCGGCCACCGGGTCGAGCGCTTCGCCCGCGACCGCGGCCAACGCGCCACCGACATGCGCCGCCTTGCCCAGACCTGGGCCCGCCAAGCGGAGGGCTTCGCCCGCACGGTGCCGGCCCTCTCCGGGAGCGATCTCACGGAGGCCGGCCCCCTCCTGGCGCTCGCCTATCCGGACCGGATCGCGCGCGGGCGGGGCCGCGACGGCGAGTTCGTGATGGCCAACGGCCGGGCCGGACGGGTCGAGCCGGCCTCGGCCCTGGCGCGCGAGCCCTTCCTGGTGGTCGCCGACATCACCGGCACCGCCGCGAACGCCCGCATCCTGGCCGCCGCGCCCATCAGCCTGGAGGCCATCGAGGCGCTGTTTCCCGACCGCATCGAGGCCGCCACCCAGGTGACGTTCGACCGGGGCGCTCGTGCCCTCAGGGCCCGCTCCCTGCGCCGCCTCGGCGCGCTGACGCTCGGTGAGCGCACCTTGCCGATCCCGGCGGACGACGCCTCCGCGGCGATCCTGTCACGCGGCATCGCCGAGATCGGCCTGCAGGCCCTGCCCTGGACGCCGGCCCTGACCCAGTGGCGGGCGCGCCTCGCCTTCCTGCGCGCGGCCGATCCCGCGACGTGGCCGGACCTCTCCGACGCGCGCCTGACCGAAACCGTCACCGCGTGGCTGGCCCCCGAGATCGTTGGCCGGACGGGCCTCGATGCGATCGGCGCCGACGATCTCGGCCGCGCCCTGCAGGCGCAGCTGCCCTGGGACCTGCGGGCCCGCCTCGACGCAGAGGCCCCGACCCACGTGGAGGTGCCGACGGGCTCGCGCATTCCCCTCGATTACGGGGCCGAGGGCGGCCCGGTCCTGGCGGTTCGGGTGCAGGAGCTGTTCGGCCTGGAGCGGCATCCGAGCATCGCGGGCGGGCGGATCCCCCTGGTGCTCCATCTGCTCTCGCCGGCCTCGCGGCCGATCCAGATCACCCGCGACCTGCCGGGCTTCTGGCGCGGGTCCTGGAGCGCCGTGCGCGCGGAGATGCGCGGGCGCTACCCGCGCCATCCCTGGCCCGAAGACCCCGTGGCCGAGCCACCGACCCGCCGGGTCAAGCCGAGGGGCACGTGAGGCCGCGCGCCGCCCTGGACCTCGTCGATCCGCGCGGACGTCTCTCGGCACCGGCCTATCGCCACCGGGTGATCCGTCTGCTGCTGGCCTTCTTCGGGCTCCTCTGCGCGGCGATCTGGCTCGCAGGGCTCGGCCTGCGCTGGCCCGCCCTCCTGGTCTTCGGGGCCCAAGTCCCCCTCGCCGGGGCGGCCCTCGCCCAGACGGCGCGGCGCCTTCACGACCGCGATCGCACGGGCTGGTGGCTCGCACCCTACGGGGTGGTGGAGGCCCTCGGCGTCCTGCCCCTGGAACGCTGGGTCGACCGTTATCCGGGAGCGGTCATCGGCCTCGTGCTGGCGATGCTGGGATTCTCCGCATGGTTCCTCATCGAGACCCTGCTCAGGCCGGGAACCCCCGGGCCGAACCGATTCGGCCCGGTGCCGGTCGCGTAGTGCCTCAAGCCGCGCGCCGGGCGGCGAGCACGATGCGGGCCGCACTCCGGCTCGGCGGGTCGTCGTCCGGCAGGCGCATCAGGCCGTCGATGCGGGCGAGCGCCGCCACCTGCGCGTCGCGTTCGGGGCCGCCGGCCAGGAGCGGCGCCAGCGCCTCGGCGAGGCGCGGCGCGGTGCAATCCGCCTGGATGAATTCCGGCATCGCGTTCTGGCCCAGGATGAGGTTCGGCAGCACGATGGTCGGGACCTGGATGAGGCGCCGGGCCACCGCCTCCTCGATGCGCGAGACCTTGTAGGCCACCACCATCGGCACGCCCGCGAGCGCCAGTTCGAGGGTCACCGTGCCGGAGGCCGCCAGGGCCGCCCGCGCCCGCCGGAAGGTGGCGTGCTTGGCCGCCTCGCCGTGGACCAGGGTGACCGGGGCATCCCAGGCGAGCGCCAACCGCTCGATTAAAGCGCGGTGCCGGCTCACGGCCGGCAGTACCGCCTCGATCGGCCCGAAGCGCTCGGTGAGCCGGGCCAGGGCCGCGCCGAAGACCGGCATCAGCCGCTCGATCTCGGAGCGGCGCGAGCCCGGCAGGATGGCGAGGACCGGCGGGCCGTCCATGCGGCCCTTCGCTTCGGCTGGCCCGGGGCGCAGCGCGTCGAGGCGCTCGATCAGCGGATGGCCGACATAGCTGCAGGCGGGCCCGTTCAGGCGTCGGTGCGCCTCGGGCTCGAAGGGCAGCAGGGCCAGCACGTGGTCGATGAAGGGGCGCATCCGCGCCGCCCGCCACGGCCGCCACGCCCAGACGCTGGGCGAGACGTAGTCCACGATGGGCAGGTCGGGCATCCGCTTGCGCACCCGCTGGGCCACCGCGTGGGTGAAGCCGGGGCTGTCGATGATCACGAGCACGTCGGGCCGGGCCGCGACCACGTCCCGCACGGTCTCGCGGATGCGGCGCAGGAGGGTGCGCAGCCGCGCGGCGACCGGCAGGTAACCCATCACCGCCACGTCGTCGATCGGGAAAAGGGAGCGGAAGCCCTGCTCGGCCATCGCCTCGCCGCCCACCCCGCCGAAGCGGATCGGCCGCTCCGAGAGTTCGACGAGGCCGCGCATCAGCTTGGCCCCGAGCTGGTCGCCGGAATCCTCGCCCGCCACCAGCCAGATCGTCCGCTCAGGCTTCGGTTCGCTCATGCTCCCAGGTCCCTTGCGTCCAACCCCGTCGCCGGATCGAGTCCGACGAGGAAGAGTCCCGCCCGGTCGGCCGCCGCGATGGTGGCGGGCCGGTCGATGATCAGGGTGAAGCGTGCCTGGACGGCGAGCCCCGCGCAGCCGGCCGCCGCCGCGTTGGCGACGGTGCGCGGCCCGATCGCCGGGAGATCGACGCGCAAATCCTGGCCGACCTTGGCGAGCTTTACGAGGACGATGCCGGCCTGCGCCCGGCCGAGGCCGAGGGGCCGCCGGGCGAGGCTCCGAGCCCGGGCCAGCATCCGGTCGGTGCCTTCGGGGCCTTCCACGGCCAGGGCGCGCTGGCCCGCCAGCACCGCCGCCTGTCCGACATCGTGGGGCGACAGCGCCCCCAGAAGCGCCTGCCCGGCCGCGATGGAGACGGCGGCCGCCGCGTCGGGCCGGTGGCGGCCCATCACCCCCGCCGGGCTCAGGAGATCGGGAGCGACCTCGTGGACGCCCACCACCCCGTGGCCGTTCTCCTCCAGGAGCGCGAGGGCGCCGCGCAGGAGCCGGTCGTCGCCGCCGCCCGAGATCGCCCGCAGGGCCTCGCGGTTGCGCAGGGCCGCGGCGGCATTGAGGATCGCGGCCGGGTTGGGGCGCGAGACGCCGCCGGCCGGCACCACGCTCACCGGCCCCCAGCGCTTCAGGACGGCGAGGATGCCGGCGATGTCGAGGAGGTCGACGGTGGCCGCCGCCCGCGCGCGCATGGCCCGCTCGGCGAAGCCCCGGATCGCCAGGATGCGGTAGGGCCGCCCCGCCCGGTCGAGGGAACCCGCCACGAGTTCCGGCAGGCGGCCGGCTCCCGCGACCAGCACCAGCGCCGCGGGCAGCGGATCGGCGCGCCCGGCCGGCGCGGGATTCGCGCTCACGGTGCGCCCGGCGCCTCGCGCGGCGTGCAGATCGAGCGTTTGCCGCCGACACGGATGAAGGCGATGATCTCGGCCACCGCGCGGTGGTGCTCGAACTCGGAGGCCACGTCCTCAACCCGCTCCATCAGCGTCCCCTCGTTGGCGAAGAGCAGGCGATAGGCCCGGCGCAGGGCGTGGATGTCCTCGCGGGCGAACCCGCGCCGCTGCAGGCCGATGATGTTGAGGCCCGACAGGTAGGCCCGGTTGCCCAACGCCATGCCGTAGGGAATGCAGTCGTTCTCCAGGCCCGACAGGCCGCCCACGAAGGCGTGCGCGCCCACGCGCGCGAACTGGATCACGGCCGCGCCGCCCCCCAGGATCGCGTAGTCGCCGACGCTGCAATGGCCCGCCAGCATGACGTTGTTGGAGAACACGACGCCGTCGCCCACCCGGCAATCGTGGCCCACATGCGAATTGGCCAGGAAGGTGCAGTTGTCGCCCACCGTGGTCTCGAGGCCGCCGCCGGCGGTCCCCGGATTCATGGTGACGCCCTCGCGGATCAGGCAATCCGCTCCGATCGTCAGGGTGGAATCCTCGCCCTTGAATTTCAGGTCCTGCGGCGGATGCCCGATGGAAGCGAAGGGATAGAGCCGCGTGCGGGGTCCGATCGTGGTCCGGCCGGCGACCACGACGTGGCTGACGAGTTCGCAGCCCGCGCCGAGCGTCACGCCGGGGCCGACGTGGCAGAACGGCCCGATCCGGACGCCCTCCCCCAGGGTTGCGCCGTCCTCGACCACGGCGCTCGGATGGATCCCGGGGCCCGCGCTCACTCGGTCACCAGCATGGCGCCGATATCGGCCTCGGCCACCAGCACGCCGTCGACCCGCGCCTCGCCGCGGAACCACCACATGGTGCGGCGGTGGTTCGTCTTGGTCATGTGGTAGTGCACGGTATCCCCCGGCACAACGGGCTTGCGGAACTTGCACTTGTCGATGGTCATGAAGAAAACCTGCTTGGTCTTCAGGTTTTCGGTCATGATGTGACGGCAGCAGATGGCGCCGGCGGTCTGAGCCATGCCCTCGATCAGCAGGACGCCCGGAAACACCGGCAGTCCGGGGAAGTGGCCGGTGAATTGCGGCTCGTTGATCGTGACGTTCTTCACGCCGATGCAGCTGCGGTCGCCGTCGATCTCGATGATCCGGTCGATCATCAGGAATGGGTAGCGGTGCGGCAGCAATTCCAGGACCTGCTGGATATCAGCCGAGCCGAGCTCTCGCGGCATGTCGTTCATCGATCAGATAACCCCACTGAGCGCGCCGACGCCCCCGCCGTCCCGCCTCGTTTCCCAAATCACCAACGCGTTGGACGCGCCTTCATTCGCGAGATGATGAAGGGATGCAAGCCCTGGCTGCCGATTGAACGCATGCCGGCTACGGATCGAGCCTGGAGCGGCCGTGCATGAAACGAGGCTCGCAGCATGCCGCGTCCGAAGCCGGGCTCAGCCCTTCGGTTCATCGCCGCCGGAGCGCTCGGCGAGGCGGGCCAGGGTGGTGAGTTCCCGGAACCAGGCGCGTACCGGCTTGGCCGGCGTCCCGCCCCAGCGGCTGCCCGGCGGCACGTCGCGGTTCACGTTGGAGGAGCCGGCGATCTGTGAACCCATGCCGATGCGCAGATGCCCGACGACGCCGACCTGTCCGCCGAGGACGACGTAGTCTTCGAGGGTGGTCGAGCCGGAAATGCCCACACCGGAGACGATGACGCAGTGGCGTCCGATCACGACGTTGTGAGCGATCTGCACGAGGTTATCGATCTTGGTGCCCTCGCCGATCACCGTGTCGCGGCTGGCGCCGCGGTCGATCGTGGTGTTGGCGCCGATCTCGACGTCGTCCTGAACGATGACGCGGCCGATCTGCGGCACCTTGAGGTGGCCGCCGGGACCCATGGCGAACCCGAACCCGTCCTGACCGAGGCGCGCACCCGGGTGGATGATGACCCGGTTTCCCACCAGGGCATGCGTCAGCGTAACCCCGGCTCCGATGGCGCAGTCCCGCCCGATCCGCACGCCCGGTCCGATACTCGCGTTCGCGCCCACGATGGTGCCGGACCCGATCTCGGCGTTCGGGCCGATGACGGCACCCGGATCCACGTGGACGCCCGGCTCGAGCCGTGCCTCCGGATGGACATGGGCCCCCGGCGCCACGCCGCTTGCGGAAAAGAGCGAGGCGGGTCGCATCGCCTCGGGGTGCAGGCGGGCCAGCAGCCCCGCATAGGCCCGGTAGGGATCGCGCAGGACGAGGGCGACGGTGCCGGCCGGCACGCGGGGCGCGAAGCGCGGCGAGACCAGGCAGATACCCGCCCGGGTCGCGGCGAGCGCGTCCCCGTAGCGGGCGTTGTCCATGTAGGCGACATCCTGCGGCGTCGCCGATTCGAGGGGCGCGGCCCCCGTGATCACACGGTGCGGATCGGCGCCCTCGGGCACCGAAACGCCAGCAGCCTCGGCGATGGCGCCGAGGCTGAGGGTGGAGGACGCGGAGAAGAAGACGGGATCTGACATGCTGTCACAACGCGCCGCCTCCCGAAAGGGAAGCGGCGCTCGATGTCAGAAGCGCGAGCCGCCGGAGAACCGGAAGGCCTGGATCTGATCCTGGCCGACGCGGCCGAAGGCGGTCTTGATACCCTCGTCCTTCGAGAGGGCGTAGGCGTAGTCGAAGCGGATCGGGCCGAGCGGCGAGTTCCAGAGGATCGAGGCACCGACCGAGGAGCGGATGATCAGCTTGTCGCGGACGTTCACGCACTCGGGCTCGACGCCGATGGTCGCCTGGTTGAAGTTACAGCCGCTGCCCGGCGCGAAGCCGTTGATGAAGCGATCGTTGTTCACGTCGAACTGCGTGCGGCCGTTATAGCCGAACAGCGTACCGGCATCGGCGAAGACCGCGCCCTTCAGGCCCAGATCCCGCGGGATGCCGGGGAGCGGGAACTGAACTTCGACCGTGCCGCCGAAGTAGGTCGAGCCACCGATGGCGTTCGAGCGGCTGTCGGAGATGCCGATGTCGCGCGGGCCGATGCCGTTGGGCGCGAAGCCGCGCACGAGCGACGGGCCGAGGAAGAACTGATCGGTGATGCGCAGGGGCTGGTTGTTGAGGGCCTCGATGTGACCGCCCTGGAAGCGCACGAAACCGACGATGTCTTCGTAGAACTCCTTGTAGTAGCGGGCGTCGCCCGTCACGCGGAAGAACTTCGAGTCGCCACCGAGGCCGGCGAGGTCGGGCTTCAGTTCGGCGTAGAGGCCGTTGCGCGGCGAGGCGAAGTTGTCGAGGGTCGAGTAGGCGAGCGTCAGGCCGGCAAGTGAGGTGAGGGTCGAGCCCTGCGAGCCCTTGAGTGCGATCGAGGCTTCACCGTCGAGGGCACAGGTCGGAAACGCTGCCTGCTCACCAGCCGCGCCGGTGGCCTTCAGGCCGTTCGTGAGCGTCGTGTAGCCCGGGATCGGGTTCGAGCAGTCGTTGTACGGCCGCTTGACGGTGTTCGGGACGCGCAGCTCGGTGTTGTAGAGCGAGTACCGCATCGTGATGCCGAACTCTTCCGTGATCGGCAGGCCGATGCGGAGCTGCCCACCGTAGACCGTGGTCTCGTAGCGCGAGTAGCGGGTCTGGTCGCTGTACTTGTAGAAGGCGTCGAAGCCGGCGGCCAGGCGGTAGCCGAGGAAGTACGGCTCCGTGAACGAGAAGTCGAACCCGCGCGAGTACTGACCGCCGGTGCCGGCGACGCGGACGTACTGGCCGCGTCCGAGGAAGTTCGACTCGGATACCGAGACCTCGCCGATGATGCCGTCCTGGGTGGAGTAGCCGCCCGCCACCGAGAACGAGCCCGTGGGCTGATCCTCGACGTCGATGTTGATGATCACGCGGTCGGCCGAGGAGCCCGGCTCGTTGGAGAAGCGCACCTTCTTGAAGAAGCCGAGGCCGTTCAGGCGGCGCTCGGCGCGGTCGGTCAGCACCCGGTTGTAGGCGTCGCCCTCGGTGATATCGAGCTCGCGGCGGATGACGTAGTCGCGGGTCCGGGTGTTGCCGCGGATGTTGATCCGCTCGACATAGACGCGCGGGCCATCCTCGACCACGAAGCCGAGGGCCACGGTGTGGGTGGCGCGGTCGCGCTGGCCCGTCGGGCGGACCTGCGCGAAGGGGTAGCCCTGGCGGCCGACCTGGTTGGTCACGCCGTTGAGGGTCCGCTCCACGTCCTCGGCGTTGTAGACGTCGCCGACCTGGGCGCGCACCTCGCCGTCGAGCTTCTGGGTATCGAGGCCCGGCAGGCGGGAATCGATCGCCACCGCACCGACGCGGTACTGCTCGCCTTCCTCGACCGTGACGGTGACGACCCAGCCGGCATCACCCTCGCCCTCGACGTAGCGGGCATCGGCGTTCACCACGCGGAAGTCGGCGTAGCCGTTCTTGAGGTAGTAGCGCCGGACGATGTCGAGATCGCTGGTGATGCGATCGGGATCGTAGACGTCCGAGGTCTTGATGAAGCTGAGGAAGTTCATCTCCGACGAGGACATGAGCTCGCGCAGCTTGGAATCCGAATAGACGTTGTTGCCGACGAAGTTGATCGCCTTGATGCCGGTCTTGTCGCCCTCCTCGATGACGTAGATCACGTCGAGGCGGCCGTTCGGCAGGTCGACCGTGCGGAAGCTCACCTTCGCGGTGCCGCGGCCGGCGCGGCGGTAGACTTCCTTGATGCGCTGGATGTCGGCCTGGACCACACCCTGGCTGAAGGCGCCACGCGCCTTGGCCTCGACCTCGCCCTCGAGGGTGGCCTTCTCGATCTTCTTGTTCCCCTCGAACACCACCCGGTTGATGATGTTGTTCTCGCGGACGCTCACCACCGTGCCGCCGCCGCTGCGCGACACCTTCACGTCGGAGAACATGCCGGTCGCCAGCAGGTTGCGGCGGGCCTCTTCGGGGGAGCCCGAGGCGGTGCCGGTCACGTAAGACCGGATCGTGTCGGAATCGACACGCTTGTTACCCTGGACGACGATCTGCTGCGCCTGAGCGGCGCCACCGAGGACCAGGCCAGCGGCCGCCGCGGCGACTAGGACGATGGTCTGTTCCGCCGACTTGCGCCGGCGCTTCCCCGTCATCGACATCATGTAATCGCCCGTCTCTTTTATCTTCAGCGCGAGTTTGCACCCGCAATCAGCCACCCGTTTGCGGGCGTCCTGACCTCTGGTCCCAAGCTCAGCTTCTATCGGGATTCCCAGGCGAAGCAAACGCTCGGGACTCCCGCTCACCCGGGATTTTGCGGAGACGTGGCCTTCCGGTCACTTAACGCCGCGCTTCGATCCCCCAACAGGGTCAACGAATCGTTCCGCGCGGGGCGTCGCTGCCCCGCGCGGAACGAAGAATGCGATGGTGGTGAAAGACTTTAGGCGTCCCGAAACGGGATGCGCCCGCAATCCACAGGCGCGTCGGGCCGATTTCAGGTCCCGCGGCCGCGCCAGGAGAAACCGAGGTTCAGGATGTCGTTCCAGGCGGCGAAGAGCATGAGGAACAGGACGAGCGCCAGCCCGATCCGGAAGCCGATCTCCTGCGTGCGCTCGCTCAAGGGGCGCCCGCGCACGGCCTCGAAGGCGTAGAACAGCAGGTGTCCGCCATCGAGGAGCGGGACCGGGAAGAGGTTGAGGAGCCCGATCGAGACGGAGAGCAGGGCCACCAGCCCGATTAGGCCGCCGACGCCGCCGACCTTGGCGACCTCGCCCGACACACGCGCGATCCCGATCGGACCCGAGAGCTGGTCGGGGGATTCCCGGCCCGTCAGGAGCTTGCCGATGTAGTCGATGGTCCGGTCGACCACGAAGTAGGTCTCGTACACGCCGAGGCCGAGGGAATCGACGGGGCCGTAATGAACGAGCTTGGCATCGGCGGCCTTGGGGCCCTGGATGCCGAGGCGGCCGAAGCGATGGCGCCCGAAGGGCGTCACGTCCTCCTTGCTCTCCGGCACGGCCACGAGGTCCTGGGTCTGGCCGTTGCGCTCCACCGTGATGGTGAGCGCGTTCCCGGCCGCCCCCGAAACCGTGCGCTGCATGTCGGTGAAGCTGCTGATCCGCGATCCGCCGATGGCGCGGATCACGTCGCCGGGCTGGAAGCCGGCGCGGGCGGCGGCGCTGTCCGGGACCACGGCCTCGACGCGGGCCGGCGTCTCGTAGCGGCCGTTGAGGTAGATGGCGCCCGAGAAGAGCGCGATGGCGAGGAGGAAGTTGGCGATGGGGCCGGCCGCCACGATGGCGGCGCGCTTGGGCAGGGACTGGGTCGGGAAGCTCGTCGCCCGCTCCCCCGGACTCATGCGCGCCACCGCCGCGGGGTCCGGCACGCTGGCGCCGTTGGCGTCGCCGTGAAACTTGACGTAGCCGCCGAGCGGCACCGCCGAGAGCTTCCACCGGGTCCCGTAACGATCGTTGAACCCGAACAGCTCCGGACCGAATCCGAGGGAGAAGGCGTGGACGCCGACGCCGCACCAGCGCCCGACCAGGAAGTGCCCCATCTCGTGGACGAAGACCACGATGCTCAGCACGATCAGGAAGGGGATCACGGCACCGAAGAATCCGGTTGCCGTGCCGCCCATGGCGTTCAGGAAGTCCATGCGTCGATCCTCTCGGCCTCCCCGGGGCCGTCGTTCCGCTCTAGCAGATCGTGTGCGTACGACGCGAACGCAAACCGGAAGAGCGGGATTCGGCGTCGCAGCGGCGCGCGGGGACCGGATGTCCCCGCATTCCCGGCGACAGGGTAAAGAGCGGGCCCGGCCTCAATGCCCCCCACCGGCACCCGCCGCCGCGCGAGGCCGGCGGATGAAGGGCACGGCGCAGGCCATGGCCACGAACAGGATGGTGAGCACCAGGAACACGTCGGTGAAGCCCATCACCAGCCCCTGCATCCGCACGGTGTTCATCATCGCCTTCAGGGCCATGGCGTCGGCGTTGCCCCCCAGGACCTCGAACTGGCGGCGCGTCATCTCCAGGCGTTCGAGCACGGCGGTGTTCGTCCAGGTGAAGCGCTCGTGCAGGCGCGCGAGGTGGAGGTCCCAGCGGTCGTTGAGCACCGTGTTGATCAGCGCGAGGCCGACGGCGCCGCCGAGGTTGCGCGTGAGGTTGTAGAGCCCCGAGGCGTTCTTCATCCGGGCCGGCGGCAGGGTGCCCAGCGCGATGTTGTTGATCGGGATCATGCACAGCATCAGCGAGCAGCCGCGCAGGACCTGCGGCACCAGGAGCTCCCAGAAATCCCAGTCCTTGGTCAGCCCCGTGACCATCCAGGTGCCGGTGGCGAAGCCGAGGAACCCGAGCCCCATCATCAGGCGCGGATCGACCTTGCCCGAGAAGCGCCCGGCGATCGGCGCGGTGGCGAACATGCAGAGGCCCGAGACGAACATCGTCTCGCCGATCTGCAGCGCGGAGTAGCCGCGCACCCGGCCCAGATAGACCGGGTAGAGGTAGGTCAGCCCGTACAGGCCGATGCCGAGGACGAAGCTGAAGATGCTGCCGGCCGCGAAGTTCCGGTCGGAGAAGGCGCGCAGGTCGACGATCGGCTCGGCCGCCGTGAAGGCCCGCCAGAAGAAGGCCGGCCCGGCCGTGAGGCAGACCACCGCGCAGGCGAACACGGCCTCGTCCGCGAGCCAGTCGTGGTTCGGCCCCTCCTCCAGGACGTATTCGAGGCAGCCGAGCATCAACGCCATGAAGACGAGGCCGAACCAGTCGAAGCGCTTGAACAGGGCGAGGTTCGGTTCGTCGAAATCGACCAGCAGATAGGTGGACACCGTGACGAAGATCCCCGGCACGACGTTGACGAGGAACAGCCAGTGCCAGTCGAACAGGTCGGTGAGGTAGCCCCCCACCGTCGGCCCGATGGTGGGGGCGAGGGTCGCCACGAGGCCGATCATCGGCGAGACGATGGACCGCTTCGAGGGCGGAAAGATCGTGAAGGCCGAGGCGAACACCGTCGGGATCATGCCGCCGCCGATGAAGCCCTGCGCGGCCCGCCAGAGGATCATCTCGTTGATGGAGGTCGAGGTGGCGCACATCAGGCTCATCGCCGTGAAGCCGCCGGCCGAGACCACGAACATCCAGCGGGTGGAGACGACCCGCGACAGGAAGCCGGAGAGCGGGATCGAGATCACCTCGGCGATGAGGTAGCTCGTCTGGACCCAGGGGATCTCGTCGCCCGAGGCCGAGAGGCCGGCCTGGATCTCGGCGAGCGAGGCCGAGACGATCTGGATGTCCAGGATCGCCATGAACATCCCGAACACCATGCAGACGAACGCCACCATGCGGCGGCGGTCCAGCGGCGGCTCGACGGCCGGTGCGGCGGGTCCCAGGGCGGCGGTGGCGGCCATGTGCGGGGCCTAGCGGCGCAGCGCCGTACGGACGCGGGCATCGGCGGCCGCCTCCGCGCCCTCGCGGGTGTCCACCCGGACGGTGACGGAGAGGCCGGGGCGCAGGATGCCCTCGCGGGCGACGTCCGCGGGAACGTGCACCCGCACCGGCAGGCGCTGGACGATCTTGGTGAAGTTGCCCGTCGCGTTGTCGGGCGGCAGCAGGCTGAAGACCGAGCCGGAGGCGGGCGAGAGCGACTCGACCTCGCCGACGATGTCGCGGTCCGGATAGGCGTCCACCGCGATGTGGACGCGCTGGCCCGGATGCATGCGCTCGACCTGCGTCTCCTTGAAGTTCGCGTCGATGCGGACGCTCTCCAGGGGCACCAGGGCGGCGATGCGCGAGCCCGGCGAGACGTAGGCGCCGGCCTCCACGGCCTTGTTGCCGACCACGCCGTCGAAGGGCGCCCGGATCGTCGTGAACGTGAGGTCGCGCTCCGCACGGGCCTCGGCGGTGCGCAACTCGGCGGCCAGCCCCTCCGCCTCCTTGCCCTGCGCCCGCAGCACCTCGACATTGGCGCGCATGGCGGTGAGGGAGGCCTCCGCCCCCTTCACGGCGGCGTCGGTGCGGTCGCGGTCGGCCCGTGCCTGCTCGATGCGGGCCTTGGCGACGAAATCGACCTTTTCGAGCTGTTGCTGGCGGGCATAGTCGGCCGCGGCCCGCACCGCGTCGGCCTTGCTGGCGTCGATCTGCGCCGAGGCCTGGAGCATCTGCGCCTGCGCCGCCTCGACCTGCCGGGCGATCCGGGTGATGGCCGCCTGCTGCGTCACCAGCTTGTCGTGCGCGGCCTGGGCGGCGAGACGATAGTCGCCGTCGTCGATCCGGGCGATCACGTCGCCCCGGCGCATCGTCTGCCCGTTCACGACCGGCACCGCCGCGAGGTAGCCCGGGACCTTGGCGGCCAGCACCGAGATGTCGGCCTGCACGTAGGCATCGTCGGTGCTCACGAAGAAGCGCCCGACCGTCCACCAGGCATGCGCCTTGTAGGCGCCGCCCCCGAGGGCGGCGAGGACCAGGGTGGCCATCACGAGCTTGCGCGCACGTCGCGGCTTGGCCGGCGCCTCCGCCGCCGCGATGACGGCCGGCGTGTTGGGTACAGCCGGCACGGCCGCCGGAGGCACGGCGGCGGCATTCGTCTCGACGGTCGCCGGCTGGGCGGGCTCGGCCCGGAATCCCTCGTCCTCACGCAGGCTCATGGCATCGATCTCATGATGTCGAACGGGTTCGTGAAACATTTTGACCGAACCGTTCGGTCATTTTCCGGGCCGCGAAAGCTGGCGCGACCCGAGGCTCTGGGATATTATGACCGAACCGTTCGGTCAATCAGGATCACGACCATGGCGATCGCCGAAGCCACCCTGGATGCGCGGGAGCGCACATCGCCCGAGACCGACAAGCGACGTCAGATCCTCGAAGGCGCCCGCGCGGTCTTCATGGCCTCGGGGTTCGACGGCGCGAGCATGGGCGAGATCGCCAAGGCGGCGGGCGTCTCCAAGGGGACGCTCTATGTCTACTTCGACAGCAAGGAGGCCCTGTTCGAGGCCCTGGCGCTGGCGGAAAAGCGCGGACTCGCCGAGGTGCTGTTCCGGCTCGATGCCGACGATCCCGACCTACGCGGCGTGCTGACGCGCCTGGGGCGCAGCTACCTCGCCGAAATGGTCCGGCCGGAGCACGTCACGGTGATCCGGATGGTGATCGGCGCCTGCGAGAAGTTCCCGCGCCTCGGCCAGGCCTTCTTCGAGGCGGGGCCGGTCCAGGGGACGAGCCGGCTCGCCGCCTATCTCGACGCGCAGGTCACGGCCGGGCGGCTGCGCCCGGCGGATACCAACCTCGCCGCGCGCCAGTTCCTGCAGATGTGCCAGGCCGGATTGCTGACCCGGCTGCTCTTCAACGCCGGCGACGGGGCCGCGCAGTCGGAGATCGGGCACAATGTCGAGGAAGCCGTACGGGTCTTCCTGGCGGGTTACGCGCCGGAGGCCTGACGCGGCGGCTCAGGCCGCCGCGACGGCCTGGCTGCTCCAGCGGCGGACCTCGGCGTCGATGGCCAGGGCCTCGTCGACATTCTCCGGCGCGGTCCGGTACTGGCCGGCGAAGTGTTCGCAGGCCCGCTCGACGAGGTCGGCGATGCCGTAGAATCCGATAGCGCCCTTGATGAAGGCCGCCACGGCGATCTCGTTGGCCGCGTTCATCACGGTCGGGGCGGCGCCCCCGGCGGCGAGGGCCGCGCGGGCGATGCGCAGACAGGGGAAGCGCACCTCGTCGGCGGCCTCGAAGGTAAGGCTTCCGGCGGCGGCGAGGTCGAGATGGCGCCCGCGCGTGATCGTCAGGCGCTCGCCGAGGCCGAGGCAATGGGCGATCGGAACCCGCATGTCCGGCATCGCGAGGCCGGCCGTCACCGCGCCGTCGCGCCAGTAGACGAGGCCGTGCACGATCGATTGCGGGTGGACGATGACGTCCAGGCGCTCCGGCTCCAGGGCGAAGAGGTGGTGCGCCTCGATCAACTCCAGCCCCTTGTTCATCAGGGAGGCCGAATCGATGTTGATCTTCATGCCCATCGACCAGGTCGGGTGTGCGGCGGCCTCCGTGGGCGAGGCGCTCGCGATGCGCTCGCGGGTCCAGGTCCGGAACGGGCCGCCGGAGGCCGTGATCGTCATCTTCGAAACGTCGTCGAGGCGCCCGTCGCCGAGCGCCTGCGCCAGGGCGTTGTGCTCGGAATCCACCGGCAACAGGGTGGCGCCGTAGCGCTTGGCGTCGCGCATGAAGGCGTCGCCGGCGCAGACCAGGCTCTCCTTGTTGGCCAGCGCCACCGTGCGGCCGAGCTTCAGCGCCTCGTGCGTCGGGCGCAGGCCCGCGGCCCCGCTCACCGCCGCCACGACGATATCGGCATCGCGGGCGACCGCCTCCAGCACGGCGCCCTCGCCGGCCCCATTGCGGATGCCCGTGTGGGCCAGCGCCTCGCGCAGGGCCGGGCCGGTGGATTCATCGGCCAGCGCGACGAAATCGGGCTTCAGGTCACCGGCGAGCCGGGCGATCGCCGCGACGTCGCGCCCCGCCACGAGGCCGCCGATGCGGAAACGGTCGGGATGCTGGAGCAGCAGGTCGATGGTGGATTGGCCGATGGAGCCGGTGGCGCCGAGGATTGTGACGGTCAGCAACGGATGGGTCCTTCAGGCCGCCACGAAGCGGCGGGCGATGAGATAGAAGCCGGCCAGGACGGCCACGGCGAAGAAGCCGTCGAGGCGATCCATGACGCCGCCGTGGCCCGGGATCGAGCGGCCCGAATCCTTGAAGCCATAACGGCGCTTGAGGGCCGATTCCACGAGGTCGCCCCCCTGGCTGAGGATCGAGGCGACGGCGCTGAGGAGGCCCACGAGGGCGAGCGGCGCGGTGGCGAGGTCGCTCCAGCCGTGATCGCGGGCGAAGACCACGAGGCCGATCCCCGCCAGCGTTCCGCCGACGAGGCCGCCGATGGCGCCCGACCAGGTCTTCTTGGGGCTGACCCGGGGCATGAGCTTGGGGCCGCCGAGGGTGCGGCCGGTGAAGTAGGCCACGATGTCGGTGGTCCAGACCACGGCGAACATCCAGGCGGGGCCGAGGAGGCCGATGGCCGGATCGTCGCGCAGGGCGGTGGGCACCAGGGCGATCACGGCCGCGCAGAGGAGGCCGGCCACGGCGCGGAACCGTCCGGCGGCCTCTTTCGCCACGGCCGCCACCAGGACCGTGCCGATGCCCGCGACCGCGAGGCCCGCCCCGAACGAGGCGTCCCCCTGCAGGCAGAGCACGAGGCCGAACAGCGTCGCGGCGGTGAGCGCGAGCACGAGGCGGCGCGGCGCGGTCGCGCTCATGCCGATCCATTCGGCGGCGAAGACGATGCCGGCGGCGAGCCAGATCACCGCGAACGGCCAGCCGCCGATGATCAGGGCCGAGAGAACGATGGCGCCGAGCAGGAGCGCCGAGACCACCCGGGCCTGGAACTCACGGCCCGCGAAGGGACCGCGCGGCGCGGTGGGTGCCGCCTCTCCGGGCGCCACGATCAGCCGGCCTTGCCGCTGAGGCCGCCGAAGCGGCGGTCGCGGCGATGATATTCGTCGAGGGCTGCCCGGAAGGCGTCGTCGTCGAAGTCGGGCCAGAATTCCGGCACGATCACGTACTCGGCATAAGCCGTCTGCCAGGTGAGGAAGTTCGAGAGGCGCTGCTCGCCGGAGGTGCGGATGACGAGGTCCGGGTCCGGGATGCCGGTGGTGTCGAGAGCCCCCGACAGGGCGTCGAAGTCGATGGCCTCGGGAGCGAGGCGTCCCTCCGCGACGTCGCTGGCGAGGCGGCGCACCGCGCGCAGGATCTCCTGGCGACCGCCGTAGTTGAAGGCCACCACCAGGGTGAGGCCGGTATTGCTCCGGGTGCGCTCCTCGGCCTCGTCGAGGAGGCCTGCGATGTCGGCACTCAGGCCGGCGCGCTCCCCGATGATGCGCACGCGCACGTTGTTGCCGTGCAGGTCCGCGAGGTCGCGGCGCACGAAGAGCTTGAGCAGGCCCATGAGGTCGGCGACCTCGGCGGCGGGCCGGCGCCAGTTCTCGGACGAGAAGCTGTAGATGGTCAGGTAGCGTATGCCGAGGTCGATGGCCGAGCGCACGGCCCGGCGCACAGCCTCGACGCCACGGCGATGGCCCTCGACGCGGGGCAGTCCGCGCCCGGCCGCCCAGCGCCCGTTGCCGTCCATGATGATGGCGACATGGGCGGGCACGGCCTGCACGGCGAGCGGCTTCGCGGAAAAGCCCGTCGGCCCGCTATCCGGGGCGCCCCGCGCGACCGCCTCGGCGCCGTTCACCCTCGCGGCCTCGATCTGACGCGCGCCCCCTGAGCGACCCAACGCGCTTCTCCCCCATCCGTCGTTCGTGTCGATCACGCGCCGTCCCAAGACCGTATCAGGTCGATCCTGCGGGCCCCTAGACCTGCATGATCTCCTTTTCCTTGGCCGCGAGCACGCCGTCGATCTCGGCGATGAACTGGTCGGTCGCCTTCTGGACGTCGCCCGCCTGACGCTTCTCGTCGTCCTCGCTGATGGCGCCGTCCTTCTCGAGCTTCTTGAGGTGGTCGAGGCCGTCGCGGCGCACGTGGCGGACCGCGACGCGGGCCTCCTCGGTGTACTTGTGCGCGACCTTGACCATCTCCTTGCGGCGCTGCTCGTTCATCTCCGGCACGCGCAGGCGGATCGTCTGGCCCTCGGTCTGCGGGTTCATGCCGAGGTCGGATTCGCGGATGGCCTTCTCGACGGCGCTGACCATGCCGCGGTCCCAGACCGAGATCGAGAGGAGACGCGGCTCCGGAACGCTGACGGTGGCGACCTGCGCCATGGGCATCATCGCCCCGTAGGCGTCGACCTGGATCGGATCGAGGATGCTCGGCGTGGCGCGGCCGGTGCGCAGGGAACCGAGGTCGCCCTTGAGCGAGGCGACGGCGCCCTGCATGCGGCGCTTGATGTCATTCAGGTCGAACTCTGGAATGGCTGCCATGCGGATCGTTCCCGACGCGAACTGGAGGAGGTGGGGTCGGGCCGCCGGGGCCCGTTCGTGGGCCTCAATGAACCAAAACGAGATGGGTCGCAAATGGCGTTCGCGCCCACGCGGCGCGAAATCGCCCGGTCCGTCATCCGCGCCGTTACCGCGGGTGGAATTCCCCGGCACTGTGCATGGCGCGACGCCCGCAAGCTTTGCGTCCCCGCGTCATTCTCTTTTCTCGAACGGGCGAGCACTTCGACGAACGCGGTCAGGGGACGACGTGGGTGGCCGGCGCCTCGCCGGTGAGGATCGCCCTGATGGAACTCGGGGCATGGACCGAGCCGACGACGATCGACAGGCGGCTCTCGCGGGCCAGCGCGAAGGCGGCGGTGTCCATCACCTTGAGGTCGCGGGCGATGGCCTCGTCGTGGGTCAGGCGGTCGTAGCGGGTGGCGCTCGGATCGTGCTTCGGATCGGCCGAGTAGACGCCGTCCACCTGCGTCGCCTTGAGCACCGCCTCGCAGCGCAGTTCGGCCGCCCGCAGCACGGCGGCGGTGTCGGTGGTGAAGTAGGGGTTGCCGGTCCCTCCGGCCAGAACCACGACCTGCCCCTTGTCGAGGTGGTGCAGGGCGGGCTGGCGGGCGTAGGTCTCGCAGATCGTCGGCATCGAGACCGCCGACATGGTGCGGGCCGGAACGCCGGCGGCGTTCAGGGCCGTCTCCAAGGCCAGCGAATTCATCACCGTGGCCATCATGCCGAGGGAATCGCCGGTGGCCCGGTCGATCCAGCCGGCGGCCGAGATGCGGGCCCCGCGGATCATGTTGCCGCCGCCCACGACCAGGGCGATCTGGATGCCGGCCTCGCGGGTGCGGGCGATGTCGTCCGCGATGCCCGCGAGCGTCGGCGGGTGCAGCCAGTAGCCGTCGGGAGCCGTCAGGGCCTCGCCCGAGAGCTTCACGAGGACGCGGCGAAACGGTGTGGTCTCCGGCATCGAGCCAGTCCCCTCAAACCCGGCCCGAGATCTCGGGTGGGAAGCCAAACGGAAGCGGAGGGGTGTCTAGCCCAAGGCGGGCCGGAACGTCGAGGGGCGGCGGCATCGCTGCCACCGCCCCCGGGTCGTTTTCGGATGCATTCGGCGCCGGATCGACCGGCGCGCGGCGCCTCAGCGCGAGAGGCTCGCGACCTCGGACGCGAAGTCCGGGCCCTCTTCCTTCTCGATGCCCTCGCCGAGGGCATAGCGGACGAAGGCGGTGAGCTTGACCGGCGAACCGGCCTTGCCCTCGGCCTCCTTGAGGACCTGGGAGACGGTCTTGGAGCCGTCATGCACGAAGGGCTGCTCCAGGAGGGTAACCTCCTTGTAGTAGCTCTTCAGGCCGCTCTCGACGATCTTGGCGAGCACGTTCTCGGGCTTGCCGGCATTCTTCTCGCGCAGGATGTTGATCTCGCGGTCGAGGGTCGCCTGGTCGACGCCGGCGGCATCGAGCGCCACCGGGTTGGTGGCGGCGACATGCATGGCGATCTGCCGGCCGAGGGCGGAGAGCACCTCGACATCGCCCTCGGACTCCAGCGCGACGAGCACGCCGATCTTGCCGAGGCCGTCGGCGACCTGGCCGTGGACGTAGGAGGCGATGACGCCCTTGGTCACGTCGAGCTTGGCGACGCGGCGCAGGGTCATGTTCTCGCCGATGGTGGCGATGAGGTTGGCGAGGCTCTCCTTCACCGTCGTCGCGGCGCCGGGGAACGTGGCGGCCTCGAGGCCCTCCAGGGTTCCGTCGGTGTTGAGGGCGAGCTTGGCGGCCTCGCGGACGAAGGACTGGAAGCTGTCGTTGCGGGCGACGAAGTCGGTCTCGGAATTCACCTCGACGATGGCGGCGTGGTGGCCGGCGGACTCGACGGCCACGAGGCCCTCGGCGGCGACACGACCGGCCTTCTTGGCGGCCTTGGCGAGACCCTTCTTGCGCAGCCAGTCCACGGCGGCTTCGATGTCGCCGTCCGTCTCGTTGAGCGCGCCCTTGCAGTCCATCATGCCCGCGCCGGTCTTCTCGCGGAGCTCTTTCACCAGTGCGGCGGTGATGTTGGCCATGGCGGGTCCTTTCCGTGTCTTGCCGGATGCGAGGCTGCCCCGGGGGGCTCGCGAAGCCGGCGTTTCTTGAGGGGTTGAGTCTTCTGAAGCGACTGAGCCCGGCGCTCAGGACAAGCGCCGGGCTTCAGGAAGCAGTGTCCGATCCGCCGATGGCGGCCCGATGACCGGCCGCCGGTGCGGGATCAGGCGGCGGCGGCGGCCTCGACGAAGCCGCGGGCCTGCTCGACCCAGCCGTCGCGACCGATGCGGCCGTTCAGCTTGAGGTCGGCATCGACCTTGGCGACGTCGTCGGCGCTCATGGAGGCGAGCTGCCAGTAGTGGTAGATGCCCGCCTCGTTGAGCTTCTGCACGATCTGCGGGCCGGCGCCGTGGAGCTTGGACAGGTCGTCGGGCGCGCCGCGGGGAGCCGAGAGCAGCTCGAAGTGCTCGGTGGACTCCACGAGGGCGGCGACGTCGGCCTGGGTGACCGAGCCGGACTCGATGGAGGCCGCCGCGTCGTCGTTGGCCGGCAGCTCCTCGGCGACGGGCTCCTCGGAGGCGCCGATGTCCACGCCCATCGAGCCCTGGCCGCGCGAGATGCCGTCGATGGCGGCGCGGGCGATCAGGTCGCAGTACAGGGCGATGGCGCGGCCGGCGTCATCGTTGGCGGGCACGACGTAGGTGATGCCGTCCGGGTTGCAGTTGGTGTCGACGATCGCCGCCACCGGGATGCCGAGGCGCTGGGCCTCCTTGATGGCGAGCTGCTCCTTGTTCGTGTCGATCACGAACAGCAGGTCGGGCACGCCGCCCATGTCCTTGATGCCGCCGAGCGCCTTCTCGAGCTTGTCCTTCTCGCGGCCGAGCATCAGGCGCTCCTTCTTGGTGAGGCCCTGGGCCCCGCCGTCGAGGGTCTCGTCGACCTTGCGCAGGCGCTGGATCGAGCCCGAGATGGTCTTCCAGTTGGTCAGCATGCCGCCGAGCCAGCGGGAGTTGACGTAGTACTGGGCCGAGCGCTTGGCGGCTTCCGCGATGGTGTCGGCCGCCTGGCGCTTGGTGCCGACGAACAGCACGCGGCCGCCCTTGGCGACGGTGTCGCTCACCGCCTGCAGGGCCTGGTGAAGGGCCGGCACGGTCTGGGCGAGGTCGATGATGTGGATGTTGTTGCGCGTCCCGAAGATGTAGGACTGCATCTTCGGGTTCCAGCGGTGGGCCTGGTGTCCGAAGTGGGCGCCGGCCTCGAGAAGCTGACGCATGGTGAAATCAACGGCCATGTCTGTGTACTCTCCGGTTGGTACCGCCGCGGAGGAAGCAGTCGCGCCCGAGGGACGGCGACCACCGGAAACGCCTCATTCAGGCATGAGGCCGGCTCCGCGTGTGGAATGGGCGGGGCCTTAACAGAGCCCGCCCGCCGAGGCAAGGTTTGCCGACGCCGTCGCGATCAGCGGATCGACGCCGCGATCGCCTGCTGGATCGCCAGGATGTTGGCGCCGCGCTTCAGGGTCTTGCGGATCGGTTCGGCCCGGCCCGAGACCCAGATCGCGAGCTCCGAGTCGAGGTCGAAGCTTCCCGCCGTCTCCACGGAGAACGATGTGATCGCCCGGTAGGGCACGGTCATGTACGAGACCTTGCGGCCGGTGAGGCCCTGCTTGTCCACCAGGATCAGGCGCCGGTCGGTGAAGACGATCAGGTCGCGCAGGATGCGGAAGGCGACCTGGACCGATTCCCCCTGCGTGAGGATGCCGGTCAGCTGCTCGTTCACCTCCGCGGGCGTGAGGTCGCTGCCGTGGCCGAGCAATCCATCGAGAAAACCCATCGCGCGCCGTATCCCCCTGAAGCTGCGTGTCGCCTATGTAGGGGCCCGGGCGCCCGTCCGTCAGGGTGCCGTGTTTCCGTTCGGAGTCCGCCGCGATGTCCACCTCCGCCCCATCCCCGAATCGCCTGCGGCTCGGGGTGAACATCGACCACGTCGCCACGGTGCGGAACGCCCGCGGCGGCACGGCGCCGGACCCGATCCGCGCGGCGCAAGCGGCGGTCGCGGCCGGGGCGGACGGCATCACGGCCCACCTGCGCGAGGACCGCCGGCACATCCGCGACGCCGACATGGAGACCCTGGCGCGCCTCCTCACCGTTCCCCTCAACTTCGAGATGGCGGCCACCGACGAAATGATCGGGATGGCGATCCGCCTCAAGCCGCACGCGGCCTGCCTCGTCCCGGAGAAGCGCGAGGAGCGCACCACAGAGGGCGGGCTGGACATCGTCGGCGCGTACGAATCCCTGCTCCCCCGCATCGCCCGCCTGGGGCAAGCCGGCATCCGCGTCTCGCTCTTCGTCGAGCCCGACGCGGCGGTGATGGACGCGGCCCGGCGGCTCGGCGCCCCGGTGGTCGAGTTGCACACCGGCAGCTACTGCGAGGCGGTGGCCGAGGGCGACGGGGCCCGCACCGCGCACGAACTCGGCCGGATCACCCGCGCGGCCACCTACGGGGCGGGAATCGGCCTCGAGATCCATGCCGGCCACGGCCTCGCCCTCGACAGCGTCGGCCCGGTGGCGGCCCTGCCCGAGATCGCGGAACTCAACATCGGCCACGCGCTGATCGGCGAGGCGATCTTCGTCGGCCTGCCCCAGGCGATCCGCGACATGCGCAGCGCCATGGACGCGGCGCGGGCATGATTCTCGGGATCGGCTCCGACCTCTGCGACATCCGCCGGATCGAGAAGTCGCTCGCCCGCTACGGCGAGCGCTTCACCCACCGGGTCTTCACCGACGGCGAACGGGCCAAGTGCGACGCCCGCGCGGCGCGCGCCCCCTCCTACGCCCGGCGCTTCGCCGCCAAGGAAGCCTGCGCCAAGGCGCTCGGCACCGGCATCGCCCGGGGCGTGTTCTGGCGGGACATGGAGGTGGTCAATCTGCCCGGGGGGCGCCCGACCCTTCGCCTCACCGGGGCGGCCGCCGAGCATCTCCTGGCCATGATGCCCGCCGGCCACGCGCCGAAGCTGCACATCACCCTCACGGACGATCCGCCCATGGCTCAGGCCTTCGTGATCATCGAGGCGGTGCCGGACAGCCCCTGGAGGCACAATCAGGGCTGCTACCAATTCGAATGTTGTTCCCAATCGTGGAACATGCGAAAATTGATGCGATGCAGATCATCGCGAAGCGGACGCTGCGCGCGTTCTGGGCAAGACATCCTCGTGCCGAGCATCCGCTTCGCGAATGGTACACCCTCGTGGATCAGGCGGAATGGTCCGGACCAGCCGATGTGAGGCAGCTCTTTGGCCGAAGCGTCGATTTTGTTGGCGACAACCGCGTGATCTTCGACATTCGACACAATGAATTCCGGCTCATCGTGCATGTCGCCTACGCATATCATCGCGTGCTGATCAAATTCGTTGGAACCCACGCCGAGTACGACCGCATCGATCCGGAGACCGTGTGATGATGGATATTCGTCCGATCCGTACCGATCAGGATCTCACCTGGGCCATCGATGCGATCCGCCCCTACTTCGAGCATCCACCGGCTGCGGGCAGTCCGGAGGCTGATCGATTCGATGTCCTGGCGACGTTGATACAGGCGTACGAGGATACCGAACACACCATCGAACCGGTCGATCCGGTCGATTGCCTGAACTATGCGATACAGAACCTCGGGCATTCGCAAGGCGAGCTGGCCGAACTGCTCGGGTCGCGTTCGCGCGCTTCGGAGATCCTCAACCGGCGACGGGCCCTGACGCTGGAGCAGATCCGGCTCATCCATGCGGCCTGGCATCTGCCCCTCACCGTCCTGGCACGCGCGTATCCCCTGGCCCAGGACGCGGCGTAGGCCCGCCACGGGCTCGTGTCCGGAAGCACGAGCCGAAGCCGCCTCATCAGCCCGTGCGTTGCGGCGCCTTTGCGCATGGTCTATGCCGCCGCTCGACCGTCGACGACGGAAGCCGCCCGGAATCCGGGTGCCAGCGTCGGACCGGAGATGGCAGCCAGATGGAACGTGCCCGCGTGGACCACCAGACGAAGCGTGACCTGAAGGTCGCCGAGACCGGCACCTGGGCGAGCATCAAGGAGACGCTGAAGGTCGGTGGGCAGGCCCTGCTCATCGCCCTCGTGGTGCGCACGCTTCTGTTTCAGCCCTTCAACATCCCCTCGGGTTCCCTCGTTCCGACGCTGCTGATCGGCGACTACCTGTTCGTCTCGAAATATTCCTACGGCTACTCGAAATACTCCCTGCCTTTGAGCGAGTACCTGCCGTTCACGGCCGACGGGCGGATCTGGGCGGCCGAGCCCAAGCGCGGCGACATCGCGGTGTTCAAGCTGCCGAAGGACAATTCCACCGACTACATCAAGCGCGTCATCGGCCTGCCGGGCGACAAGGTCCAGATGAAGGCCGGCCTCCTCTACATCAACGACGTGCCGGTCAAGCGCGAGAAGATCGCGCCGTTCGAGACGACCGGGCCCTACGGCGAGCAGGCCAAGGCCGAGCAGTACCTCGAGACCCTGCCCAACGGCGTCACCCACCGGGTGATCGAGCGCGACGGCGACAACGGCTACTGGGACAACACCGAGCCCTACACCGTGCCGCAGGGCCGCTTCTTCATGATGGGCGACAACCGCGACAACTCGACCGATTCGCGCGATCTCGCCAATGTGGGCTTCGTGCCCTTCGAGAACTTCGTCGGGCGCGCGGAGATGATCTTCTTCTCCATCGACGAGGGCACGCCGGCGTGGCAGATCTGGAACTGGCCGGCGAAGGTGCGCTGGAACCGGCTGTTCACGGCCATTCACTAGGACGTTCAGTATTGTGACCGAAGAGGCGCGTCCCTCCAGCCGGGCGCGGCGCGCGCCCCGTCCCAAGCCCAGCCTCGCCGTGCTCGAGGCCAGGATCGGCCACGTCTTCGCGGACCCGAAGCTCCTCGTCCTCGCCCTGACCCACGTGAGCAAGGCCGGCGGCAACGGTCGCCTCGGCAGCTATCAGCGCCTGGAATTCCTCGGAGACCGCGTCCTCGGCCTCGCCATCGGCGATCTCCTCTACGAGGCCTTTCCGGGCGCGGACGAGGGTGAGCTGTCCCGGCGTCTGGCGGGCCTCGTCCGCCGCGAAACCTGCGCGGCGGTCGCCACCGTTTGGGATGTCGGTCCGCACCTCGCCCTCGGGCCCGGCGAGGTCCAGAGCGGCGGCCGCCGCAATCAGACCATCCTGGCCGATGTCTGCGAATCGATCCTCGGCGCGGTCTACCTCGATGCCGGCTACGAGGCCGCCAAGGCCATCGTGAACGCAGCCTTCACCCCCGACACGGACACGGCGGCCCCCCGCGGCCGGGACGCCAAGTCGGCCCTGCAGGAATGGGCGATGGCCCGCGCCCTGCCGATTCCCGTCTACGACGTGGTCGAGCGCTCAGGCCCCGACCACGCCCCCGTCTTCCGGATCGCCGTGCGCGTCGAGGGCCTGGACCCCGGCGTCGGGGTCGGCCCCTCGAAACGTCTGGCCGAGCAGGAGGCCGCCCGCCTCGTGCTGGAGCGCGAGATCACCGGTCCCTCCCGAACCCAGGAGACGTCGGCGGACGTCGACGAAGGACATGCCCCAAATGCCTGACGACGATTTGCCGGACGACGATTTCGACGGCGACGACGATTTCGCCCCGCCGCCGCTGCAGCCGCGGCCCGCCGTGACGATGCCGGAGAACACCACCGCGGGCTTCGTCGCGCTGATCGGCATCCCGAATGCCGGCAAGTCGACGCTCCTGAACAGCCTCGTCGGTACCAAGGTCTCGATCGTCTCGCGCAAGGTCCAGACCACCCGCGCCCTGGTGCGCGGCATCGTCATGCACGAGACCGCGCAGATCATCCTCGTGGACACGCCCGGGATCTTTGCCCCGAAGCGCCGCCTCGACCGGGCGATGGTGCACTCGGCCTGGAGCGGCGCCTCGGATGCCGACGCGGTCTGCCTCCTCATCGATGCCCGCAAGGGCGTGACCGAGGAAGTCGAGGCGATCCTGGCCAAGCTGCCGGACGTGAAGCGCCCCAAGGTGCTGATCCTGAACAAGATCGACCTGATCCCCCGCGACCGCCTGCTGGCGCTGGCCGCCACGCTGAACGAGCGCATCCCGTTCCAGCACACCTTCATGGTCTCGGCGCTCAACGGCGACGGCATCGAGACGCTGAAGTCGACGCTCGCCGGCATGATGCCGAAGAGCCCCTGGCTCTACCCGGAGGACCAGGTCTCCGACGCGCCGATCCGGATGCTCGCCGCCGAGATCACCCGCGAGAAGCTCTACGACCGCCTGCACGAGGAACTGCCCTACCGCTCCACGGTCGAGACCGACCAGTGGCAGGTCCGCCCCGACGGCTCGGTGCGCATCGAGCAGACCATCTTCGTGGAGCGCGAGAGCCAGCGCTCCATCGTGCTCGGCAAGGGCGGCCAGACCATCAAGGCCATCGGGCAGGCCGCCCGCCACGAGATCGCGGAAGCGGCCGAGCAGACGGTGCACCTCTTCCTGCACGTCAAGGTGCGGGAGAACTGGGCGGACGATCCGGCGCGCTACCGGGAGATGGGTCTGGAGTTCCCGCGCGGCTGAGCATGCGCTATGAGGACGGGAGACCGGCCCCCGCGACGATTCTCATCGTGCGGCGGCCCGGGCCTCCCGATTTCCTGTCACGCCCTGAGCCGTCGAGGCGCGCGCGCCGTCGCGCCGGATCCCGTCACGATGTCCCCCATACCCGTCTCGGAAGCGCCCGCCCCGGAAGCCGTCTACGGCGCGCCGCCCCTCGAACTGGTCCAGGTGGCCGAGACCGCCCTGCAGGTCTCGCCCCTGGTCCCGGGCGCCGCCCGCCTGGAGGATCTCGCCCCCGGCGGCCTCGAGCGCGTCGACGTCCTGGCGCCGGCCGGCACCCTTGAGCGGCGCTACGTGCTCGCCCTCGCCCTCCAGGCCCTGCGCCCTGGCGGGCGGCTGACCGCGCTGGCTCCGAAGGATCGCGGCGGCAGCCGGCTCGGCAAGGAACTGGCGGGGTTCGGCTGCACCGTGCACGAGGAGGCCCGCCGGCACCACCGCATCTGCGCGCTGACGCGTCCCGAGACGGTGAGCGGCCTCGAGGAGGCGATCCACGAGGGCGGTCCGCGCCACATCGACAACCTCGCGCTCTGCAGCCAGGCGGGGATCTTCTCCTACGATCGGCTCGATCCGGGCACCGCCCTGCTGCTGGCCAACCTGCCGCTCCTCGCCGGCACGGGCGCCGATTTCGGCTGCGGCCTCGGCATTCTCGCCCGGGCCGTGCTGGCCTCGCCGAAGGTGACGGGGCTGACCCTGATCGACATCGACCGGCGGGCCGTCGAGATGGCGACCCGCAACGTCGGCGATCCCCGCGCGACCCTGCGCTGGGCCGACATCCGCTCCGGTGGCCTCGGGCTCAGCCGCCTCGACTTCGTGGTGATGAACCCGCCCTTCCACGACGGCGGCGCCGAGGACCAGGCCCTCGGCCAAGTCTTCATCGCCCGCGCGGCGGAGGCCCTGCGCCCCGGCGGCAGCCTCTGGCTCACGGCCAACACCCACCTGCCCTACGAGGCGCCCCTGAACGCCGCCTTCAAGGCCGTGGCGCTCAAGGCGTCGGCGGGCGGCTACAAGATCTACGAGGCGCGCCGGTGACCAAGACCAAGGCCGCCAACCTGCGCCTCGACCGGTTGCTCGCCAACATGGGCTACGGCTCCCGCCGGGAGATCGCCCTCCTGACCCGGGCCGGCCTCGTGGTGCTGGACGGCGTGCCCCTGCGCGATGCCGACCAGCGCATCCCGGTGACGCCGGACCTCGCGCAGCGGATGCTGATCGACGGCGAACCCCTCGATCCGCCCCCGGGCCTGACCCTGATGCTGCACAAGCCGCTCGGCGTCACCTGCTCGCACAAGGAGGTGGGCCCCCTCGTCTACGGCCTGCTGCCCGAGCGCTGGCGGCGGCGGGAGCCGGCCCTCTCCACGGTCGGCCGCCTCGACAAGGAGACTTCGGGCCTGCTCCTCCTCACGGACGACGGCGCCCTGCTCCACCGGATCATCGCCCCGAAGGCCAACGTGGCCAAGCGCTACCGCGTCACCCTCGACCGGCCCCTGACCGGCGGCGAGGCCGCGATCTTTTCCGCCGGCACCCTGATGCTGGAGGGCGAGGAGAAGCCCCTGCTGCCGGTCGACTTCGAGGCCGAGGGCGAGACGGGCGCCGTGGTCACCCTGCACGAGGGGCGCTACCACCAGGTCCGGCGCATGTTCGCGGCGATCGGCAATCACGTCACCGCCCTGCACCGCGACCGCGTCGGCGGCCTCGACCTGCCGGACGACCTCGCGCCCGGCGCCTACCGCATCCTGGACGAGGCCGACATCGCCGCCGTGTTCGCCGGCGGGAGCGCCTGACGCACGCGGAACCGGAGCGCTCACCCCTCGTTTGATCGCCGGCTATATCGGCGGGAGGTGCCTCATGAACCGATTCGCGACGTTTGTGCTCGCCCTCGCCCTGAGTGCCGGCGCCGTCGGCTCGTCCCGAGCAGACACGCCCGGGGCCGACTGGATGCCGGCCGATCAGGTCAAGCGGAAGCTGATGGCGGCGGGCTACACCAGCATCACCGAATTCGAGGCCGATGACGGACATTGGGAGGGCGAGGGCGTGAAGAACGGCATGAAGATGCAGTTCCACGCCGACCCGAAGACCGGCGCCATCCTGTCGGAGAAGCCCGACACGTGAGGACATGCCCCGGCTGCCAAATCTCGCTCGCATGATGAGGGGCGCGGCATGCTGAGCAACATCGACATGGTCGGGCGCCTGCTGGCGGCCGCGCTCCTCGGCAGCGTCATCGGCTTCGAGCGCGAGCGTCTGGTCTGGGCCGCCGGCATGCGGACGCACATGCTGGTCTGCGTCGGCTCCTGCCTGCTGATGATCGTCTCCGCCTTCGGATTCGCGGACATCCTGGGGCGGCCGAACGTCACCCTTGATCCTTCCCGCGTCGCCGCGCAGGTCGTCTCGGGCATCGGGTTTCTCGGGGCGGGCACCATCCTGCTGCGCGGCGAGGTGGTGAAGGGCCTGACCACGGCCGCGAGCCTCTGGGCGGTGGCGGCCATCGGCCTCGCGGCCGGCGGCGGCCTGTACGTACCGGCCATCGCCACGACCGTCATCGTGCTCGCCATCCTCGCCGGCATGAAGCCGCTGGAGGAACGGTATCGCGAACGCCGCCAGCGACACGACCTGCGCATCGTGGCACGCCACGGCACCCTGACCATCGACAGCCTGCGGGGCATCGCCGGACCATGCGCCTCGAAGCTGCGCCAGATGGTGATTCGGCAATGCGAGGCGGGGAGCCGCGACGAGATCACCCTCTGCCTCGTGCACGTGGATCGCGGCGCCTTCGACGCTCTGGTGGAGCGCCTGCGCAAGCACGAGGCGGTCGAGAGCGTCGAGGCGATGGAGCGTCAAACCACGGGGCGCGATCCCGACGCCTGACGATCGAGGCGCGATGTCCATCGGTCAGCGTGATGGATGCAGCGCCGGTATACGTCCGACACGTCGTTGCGCTCGCATTCGATGATGGAGAGACGACCGACCCGCGTCCGATAGGATGCGCACCCGGTCGACAAATGAAACGCTGACCGATCCTATCGTTCAGAGCCGACGTATCGAGCTTTGCAGAATCGCTCCGGAGGTCGAATCCCATCGGCCTGTCCCCATTCGCCCTCCGGTTCGATCCGATCCGGTTCGGCAGAACACCGATGGCGCCGGTTATCGGCCGGCTCGCGGACCTTGCCAATCGCGAACAAGTCCTTTAAGCGCACCCCCTCGCGTTCGCTCCGGCTGGGGGCTGAACGGACGGTGCCGATTCCATCGGCACAGGGCCGAACCCTGAAGAGGGTTTTCCCGTCGTCCCGTGTCTCCGCCTTCGATCAACCGCTCGGGCCTTCAAACGGCTCGAAGGGCTTGGCGCCGGGCGATCTCGCGTACGAACCGGCCCGACGCTCCCTTTCCCGCACGTATCCCGTGCCGTCGGGTCCCTTTGGATATGAAGGGCCCGTTAATGCCTCTCTACGAACACGTCTTCCTGGCGCGCCAGGACGTGACGGCCCAGCAGGTCGAGACCATGGTCGAGACCTACAAGGGCGTCATCGAAGCCAATGGCGGCAAGGTCGAGAAGATCGAGATGTGGGGCGTGAAGTCCCTCGCCTACCGCATCAAGAAGAACCGCAAGGCGCATTTCACGCTCCTCAACGTCGACGCCCCCCCGGCGGCGCTCGCCGAGATGGAGCGCCAGATGCAGATCTCCGAGGACGTCCTGCGCTTCATGACCGTCCGCGTCGAAGAGCTCGAGTCCGAGCCGTCGGCGATGATGCAGAAGCGCGACCGCGACGACCGCAAGGATCGTGAGCGCGGCCGTCGTCGTGACGACGAAGGCTTCGGTGGTGGTGGTGGATTCGGCGGCGACCGCGATCGCGGCGACCGTGGTGATCGCGGCGACCGGGGTGACCGCCCCGAGCGCAGCTTCGGCGGGGAGGCTTAAGTCATGGCATTTGGTGCTGGACCCGGTGCGCCCGCCGCTGGCGGCGGTGGTGGCGGCGGTGGACGCCGTCCGTTCTTCCGTCGTCGGAAGACCTGCCCCTTCTCGGGCGCGAACGCGCCCAAGATCGACTACAAGGACGTCAAGCTCCTGTCCCGCTACGTCTCCGAGCGCGGCAAGATCGTTCCGTCCCGCATCACGGCGGTGTCGGCCAAGAAGCAGCGCGAGCTCGCCCAGGCGATCAAGCGCGCCCGCTTCCTCGGCTTCCTCCCCTACGTGATCAAGTAAGACCGCGCGCCTCGGCCCGGATCGCCCGGGCCGAGGCACTCGTGCACGCCCGGCGTGCACGTCCGTACCGGCTTTCCCGATCGGGTGCCGGGAGTCGTTGGGGCGACACGCGCCTCTAACCCTGCCCGGATCGGGACAGTGGGACAGCGGGATTGATGACACAGTTTCTCGGCATCGGTATCGGCGCGGGCCTCGTCTCCGCCCTCCTCTTCGGCGTCCTGCTGAAGGCGACGGCGCTCGCGATCCTGCTCTACCTGCTCGCCCCGCTCCCGATCCTCATCGTGGGCCTCGGCTGGAGCCACCGGGCCGCCCTGGTCGCCGCAATCACCGGCGCTCTGGCCCTCGCCGTCGTGGTCCAGCCCTTTCTCGGTCTCGGCTTCTTCGCCTATCTGGCCCTGCCCGCCTGGTGGCTCGCCTACCTGGCGCTGCTCGGCCGCGCGAACGCCGACGGCACGATGGAATGGTATCCGACCGGCCGGCTCCTCGCCTGGACGGCGGGAACCGCCGGCCTCGCCTTCGTGGCGATCGCGGTGATCGCGGCCCCGAACTACGAGACCTTCCAGTCCCAGCTCCGGGGCATGACCCGGACGCTGATCCAGGTCCGGGCGGACCGCGCCGCCAATCCGGGCGCTCCCGTTCCGAAGCCGGCCGCGCCGGAGGCCGGCGCCGAGGCTCCGGCCGAGCCGGGCCCGCAGGACCCGGCCGAGACCACGCGGACCGAGGTCGCCAACGCGCTCGCCGCCATCGCGCCCGGCCTCGCCACCCACGGCCTCACGGTGCTGCTGACCTTCTATCTCTGGGCCGCCGCCCGCATCGTGCGCATCTCGGGGCGCCTGCTCCGCCCCTGGCCGGACCTCGCCGCGACAATGATGCCGCGCCGGGTGCTCGGCGTGCTGGCGGGCGCGATGCTCGTCGGCCTGGCTCCCGGCTACCTCGGCGTCCTCGGCGTCGCCGTGGCGGGCGCGCTGAGCGCCGCGTTCGCGATGCAGGGGCTGGCCGCCTTCCACGACCGCAGCCGCGGGCGGCCCGGGCGCCTCGCGCTGCTGTTCGGCCTCTACCTCATCCTGTTCTTCACCCAGGGCGTCGCCCTTCTCGCCCTGACCCTGTTCGGCATCGCCGATACCGCCCTCGACCGCCGCCGTCCCCGCGACGCGGCCGGACGACCCTGATCCTCACCGTAGAACCAAAGGACCAAGACCATGGAAGTCATCCTCCTCGAGCGCGTCGCCAAGCTCGGCCAGATGGGCGAGACCGTGAACGTGAAGCCGGGCTACGCCCGCAACTTCCTCCTGGCCCGCGGCAAGGCCCTGCGCGCCACCGCCAACAACAAGAAGCACTTCGAGACCCAGCGCGCCCAGCTCGAGGCCCGCAACCTCGAGCGTAAGTCCGAGGCGCAAAGCGTCGCCGAGACCCTTGAGGGCAAGAGCTTCGTGCTCATCCGCCAGTCGGGCGAGACCGGCGTGCTCTACGGTTCGGTCTCGACCCGCGATCTGGCCGACGTCGTCACCGCCGACGGCTTCACGGTCGGCCGCGACCAGTTCGCCCTGAACCAGCCGATCAAGACCCTCGGCCTGCACACCGTCCCGGTCGTGCTGCACCCCGAGGTCGAGGTCTCGATCACCGTCAACGTCGCCCGTTCGCCGGAAGAGGCCGAGCGTCAGGCCCGCGGCGAATCGACCACCGAGCGTGAGGCCTTCAACCTCGACGACCTCGGTCTCGAGGTCGGTGCGGCCCTCGCCGAGGCCGGCGACGACCGCGAGTAAGCGCGCCGAAACGCGGTGGACAGCGGGGATCGCCGGCTTTCCCGGTTGACTAGTTCCCGATTTGTTCCAGCATGGACGCCCGTCATCCGCGAGGATGGCGGGCGTTTCCATGAGCGGATGCCGGCCGGCGCGACCCGGGCGGGGGTGGCGCGAATGCCACGGTGGGTCAGCGCGAATCGGCTAAGGTTCGGCTAACCATGCCGGGGCCATGGTCGGCGGCTAGAACCCCGCGGCGGCCTCGTCGCCGCGCGGACACGGTATCGACGAGTCGGAGCCTCGAAACAGACCATGGCCCTGCCCAACGCCCTGACGGCCAACCTTCAGCCCGTCGCGCAGGAATTCCGCGTCGCGCCGCACAACATCGATGCGGAGCAGGCCCTGCTCGGCGCGATCCTGGTCAACAACGACGCCTATTACCGGATCTCGGACTTCCTCCTTGCAGAGCACTTCATGGAGGACGTCCACCGCAAGATCTTCGAGGTGGCGGCCCAGCTCATCAAGGCAGGCAAGCTCGCGACCCCCATCACCCTGAAGACCTATCTGGGCGACGCCGATCTCGGCGGCCAGACGGTGATGCAGTACCTCGCCCGCCTCGCGGCCGAGGCCACCACCGTCATCAACGCCGGCGATTACGGCCGCACCATCTACGATCTGGCCATTCGCCGCCGCCTCATCACCATCGGCGAGGACCTCGTGAACGGCGCCTACGAGGCGCCGGTGGAATCCTCGCCGCGCGACCAGATCGAGGGTACCGAGCGCCGGCTCTACGAGCTCGCCGAATCGGGCAAGTACGATGGCGGCTTCCAGAAGTTCTCGGACGCGCTCACGGCCGCCGTGGACATGGCGGCGAAGGCCTATCAGCGCGAGGGCAAGCTCTCGGGCATCGCCACGGGGCTGTCCGACCTCGACGCCAAGATGGGCGGCCTGCAACGCTCGGATCTCATCATCCTGGCCGGGCGCCCGGCCATGGGCAAGACCTCGCTCGTCACCAACATCGCCTTCAACGTGGCCAAGGCCTACCAGTCCGAGAAGCTGCCGGACGGCCGCACCGAGACCAAGAACGGCGGCATCGTGGGCTTCTTCTCCCTCGAAATGTCGGCGGAGCAGCTGGCCACCCGTATCATCGCCGAGCAATCGGGCGTGGCCTCCTACAAGATCCGTCGCGGCGACATCCAGCCGGCCGACTTCTACAAGATCACCGACGCCGCCCGCGACATGCAGACGATCCCGTTCTACATCGACCAGACCGGCGGCATCTCCATCGCGCAGCTCGCCGCCCGCGCGCGCCGCCTGAAGCGCCAGAAGGGCCTCGACCTCCTCATCGTCGACTACCTGCAGCTGCTGTCCGGCTCGGGCAAGCGCAGCGACAACCGCGTGCAGGAGATGACCGAGATCACCACCGGCATGAAGGCGCTGGCCAAGGAGCTGGCGGTGCCGATCATCGCCCTGTCTCAGCTCTCGCGTCAGGTCGAGAACCGCGAGGACAAGCGGCCCCAGCTCGCGGATCTCCGCGAATCGGGCTCGATCGAGCAGGACGCCGACGTGGTGATGTTCGTGTTCCGCGAGGAGTACTACGTCAACAACAAGAAGCCCCGCGAGGGCACCGAGGAGTTCTTCGCCTGGGAGGCCGAGATGAACCGCGTCCACGGCAAGGCCGAGGTGATCCTTGGCAAGCAGCGCCACGGCCCCACCGGTACCGTGGAACTGCAGTTCGACGCCAACATCACGCGCTTCTCGAACCTCGCGCAGTCGGATCGCATGCCGGAGCAGCACATGTGATGCGCGGCCCGCGCTCCGTCAGCCAGGGAGATCTCGCGATTCAAGACCTCACCCACGGCGCCCGCCTCACCGTCAACCTCGCGGCCATCGCGGAGAACTGGCGCCGCCTCGCCGCGCAGGCGCCGGATGCGGCCTGCGCGGCGGTGGTCAAGGCGGACGCCTATGGCTGCGGGCTCGCCCGGGTCGCGCCGGCCCTGTGGGCGGCCGGGTGCCGGACGTTCTTCGTCGCTCACCTGAGCGAGGGCATCACCGCCCGCGCGGCCCTGCCCGAGGCGACGATCTACGTGCTGAACGGCCTGCTGCCGGGCCTCGGTCCGGCGCTGGTCGCGCACGACCTCCGGCCCGTCCTCGGCAGCGGCGAGGAACTCGCCGAGTGGGCGGCCCTGGCCGAATCGGCGGGCCGGCGCCTGCCGGCCGCGCTGCACGTCGATACGGGCATGAACCGCCTCGGCCTGCCCGTGTCCGAGGCCCTGGCCCTGGCCGGCGATCCGCTGATCGCCCGCGCGGGCATCGCCCTGCTGATGACCCACCTCGTCAGCGCCGAATTGTCGGGCGACCCCATCAACGCGCGCCAGGCGGCGGATTTCGCCCGCGTGCGTGCGGCCCACCCCGGCATCCCGGGCTCGTTCGCCAATTCCTCCGGCATCTACCTGGGCGGGCCGGCGCATCACGATCTGCTGCGTCCGGGCTACGCCCTGTTCGGCGGGAACCCGACGCCCTGGAAGGCCAATCCGATGCGGCCCGTGGTGCGGCTCGAGGCGCAGATCGCCCAGGTCCGCACGGTCTCGGCCGGAGAGACCTGCGGCTACAATGCCCGGTGGCGGGCGGCCGAACCCCGGCGCCTCGCCACGCTGTCGATGGGCTACGCGGACGGCTATCCCCGCGCCGCGAGCGGGCGCGGCATGGCCCTCGTCGACGGCTCACGCTGCCCGATCCTCGGCTTGATCTCGATGGACCTCGTCATCCTCGACGTCACCGACGCCCCCGGAGCCGTGCGCGGCACGTCCGCGACCCTGATCGGCGACGCCCTCGACGTCGACACGGTGGGACGGGCCGCCGGTACCATCGGGTACGAGATCCTCACCGGCCTGGGTTCTCGCTATGTTCGCCATTATATGACAGGACACGACGCCTGACGCCAGCCTGACGGACGGCGTCGCACCGTCCCCCTCAGCGGAACCGCGATGGCCAAGATCCACCAGACCTTCGTCTGCCAGTCCTGCGGGGCGGTCTACAACCGCTGGCGCGGGCGCTGCGAGGCCTGCAACGGCTGGAACACCATCGTCGAGGAGACCGGCGCCACCGGGCCGCAGGCCGGGCCCGTCAAGACGCGCCCGAGCCGCGCGCGGGGCCGGGTCTTCGCCCTGGAGGGCCTCACCGGCGAGGTGAAGGAGGCCCCACGCATCCCCTCCGGCATCAACGAGCTCGACCGCGTCACCGGCGGCGGCTTCGTGCGCGGCTCGGTGATCCTGCTGGGCGGCGATCCCGGCATCGGCAAGTCGACCCTGCTGATGCAGGCCTCCGCCGCCATGGCGCGCACGGGCGAGCGCGTGGTCTACATCTCGGGCGAGGAGGCGGTGGCCCAGGTGCGCCTGCGGGCCGAGCGTCTCGGCCTGTCCTCGGCCGAAGTCGAACTCGCCGCCGAAACCAATGTCGAGGACATCGTCGAGACCCTGTCGCAGGGGCGCCCGCCCGCGCTGGCCATCATCGACTCGATCCAGACCATGTGGACCGAGACCGTGGAATCCGCCCCCGGCACGGTCACGCAGGTGCGCGGCTCGGCCCAGACCCTGATCCGCTTCGCCAAGACCAGCGGTACCGCGGTGATCCTCGTCGGCCACGTCACCAAGGACGGGCAGATCGCCGGTCCCCGCGTGGTCGAGCACATGGTCGATGCCGTCGCCTCCTTCGAGGGCGACCAGGGCCACCACTTCCGAATCCTGCGCGCGGTGAAAAACCGCTTCGGGCCCACCGACGAGATCGGGGTGTTCGAGATGACCGATATGGGTCTGGCCGAAGTGCCGAACCCCTCCGCGCTGTTCCTGGCGGGGCGCGACCATGCCGCCCCCGGCACCGCGGTCTTCGCCGGCATGGAGGGCACGCGGCCCCTGCTGGTGGAGATCCAGGCCCTGGTCGCCCCCTCCTCCCTGGGCATGCCGCGCCGGGCCGTGGTGGGCTGGGACCCGAATCGGCTCTCGATGGTGCTGGCCGTGCTCGAAGCCCACGGAGGCATCAGGCTCGGCACCCACGACGTCTACCTCAACGTGGCCGGCGGCCTGCGCATTTCGGAGCCGGCGGCCGACCTCGCGGTCGCGGCTGCCCTCGTGTCTTCCCTCTCCGGGGCGACGCTACCGCCCGAGACGGTCTATTTCGGCGAGATCGGGCTCTCGGGGGCGGTCCGCCCGGTGGCGCAGGCCCCGGCCCGGCTGAAGGAAGCGCTGAAGCTCGGCTTCGCCAAGGCCGTCATGCCCCAGGGGCGCGGCGAGGGCGGCGACGGCGGCCTGACGACGGAGGCCCTGCGCCACATCGCCGACATGGTGGTGGGCATCGCCAGCAACGGCCCGCGCCGGGGCGCGTCGCGGCGCGGACACAACCCGCCGGATTACGGCGACGACGACTGATGCGGCGCTCGCGCGATCCCCTCTCCCGCCGAAAGCGCGCTGGAGGGGATCGCCGCGATTCGGACTGCGCTCGAACAGGTCTCGGATGGCCGCCCAGGCCAGGGTGACGGCCGAGTTTCGGCAGGATATACGGGGTGGCGGCCGGGGGATGCCGCACGATCCGATCATCGTCGCCGCTCCGCCCCATGAAGTGACATTTCTCAGAGATGCCGTTCTCCGTTCTCGATCTCGTCGTGCTGGGTATCGTCGTGGTGTCGGCGCTGTTGGCCGCCGTACGCGGCGCGACCCGCGAGGTGCTCGCCATCATCGCCTGGGTCGCCGCCGCCGCCATCGCGTGGAAATTCCATCCGCTGCTGCTGCCCACCGTCAGCCAGCACGTGAGCAACCCCACCGTCGCCCTCGTGGCCTCGATCGCGGCGATCTTCCTCGTGACCCTGATCGTGGTGTCCATCCTCACCGTGAAGGTGTCGGACATGATCCTCGATTCGCGCATCGGCGCGATCGACCGGTCGCTGGGCTTCCTGTTCGGAGCCGGGCGCGGCTTCCTGATCTGCGTGATCGGCTGGGTGTTCCTGGCCTGGCTGGTGCAGGGCAAGATGCCGCCCTGGGCCTCGGAGGCCCGCAGCCGTCCGATGCTGGAGAAGTCCGGCGAGGCCCTGGTGGCCCAGCTGCCGGAGAATCCGGAAGGTCTGCTCAAGCAATTCAAGAAGCCGAAGGGGGAGACGCCGGCCGACCCGGTGGAGCCGCCCGAAGGCGAGGTCCCGGCACAGCGGCGCACGGAAGTGCCAGCCACGCCCGCCCCGCGACGCTGATCTGCGTTGCCGCGCGCTTGGTCGCGGCGCGAAGGCCGATTACATGACGGTCGTCTGACGGTGCCCGCGTGGGGTTCGCGCGGGGCCAACCAGGGAAGGACATCACCATGTCAGTAGCCAAGTCGAGCGCCCGCCCCCCTGTCGAGGTCGTGGACGGTCTCGACCGCGACGGCGATACGCTGCGCGAGGAGTGCGGCGTCTTCGGCATCTTCGGTCATCCGGATGCCTCCGCCATCGTCGCCCTCGGCCTGCACGCCCTGCAGCATCGCGGCCAGGAGGCCGCCGGCATCGTCTCCTTCGACGGGGAGGTGTTCCATTCCGAGCGCCGGCCCGGCCTCGTCGGGGATTCGTTCTCGGACCGCTCGACCATCGAGCATCTCGAAGGTCCGGCCGCCATCGGCCACGTGCGCTACTCCACCACCGGCGGTACCATCCTGCGCAACGTGCAGCCGCTCTTCGCCGAGCTCGCCAGCGGCGGCCTCGCGGTGGCGCATAACGGCAACCTCACCAACGCCCTCTCGATCCGCCGCGATCTCGTGCGCGACGGCGCCATCACCCAGTCGACCTCCGACACCGAGGTGATCCTGCATCTGGCCGCGCGCTCCCGCGCGCCGCGCATCGTCGAGCGCTTCACCGAGGCCCTGCGCCAGATCGAGGGCGCCTACGCCATCGTGGCGCTCACCAACAAGAAGCTCATCGGCGCCCGCGACCCCATGGGCATCCGCCCCCTGGTGCTCGGCGAACTCGACGGCCGCTACATCCTGGCCTCCGAGACCTGCGCGCTGGACATCATCGGCGCCAAGTTCATCCGCGATGTCGAGAACGGCGAGATCGTGGTGATTTCCGAAGAAGGCATCGAATCGATCCGCTTCGCCCCGGCGCAGCCGATGCGCCCGTGCATCTTCGAGTACATCTACTTCGCCCGGCCGGATTCGGTGGTGAACGGCAAGAGCGTCTACGCCGTGCGCAAGAACATCGGCCACGAGCTCGCCCGCGAATCGGCCACCGCGGCGGACGTGGTCATCCCGGTGCCGGATTCCGGCGTGCCGGCGGCGTTGGGCTTCGCCCAGGAGACCGGACTGCCCTTCGAGATGGGCATCATCCGCAACCACTATGTCGGGCGCACCTTCATCCAGCCGACCCAGTCGGTGCGCGAACTCGGCGTGCGCATGAAGCACTCGGCCAACCGGGCGGTTGTCGAGGGCAAGCGCATCGTGCTGGTCGACGACAGCCTCGTGCGCGGCACCACCTCGGTGAAGATCGTGCGGATGATGCGCGAGGCCGGCGCCCGCGAGGTGCATTTCCGGATCGCCTCGCCGCCGATCACCTTCCCGGACTTCTACGGCATCGACACGCCGGAGCGGGAGAAGCTGCTCGCCGCGACCCACGACCTCGAGGGCATGCGCCGCTACATCGGCGCCGATTCCCTGGCCTTCCTGTCCATCGACGGCCTCTACAAGGCCATGGGCGAGGAGCGCCGCGACGAGGCCTGCCCGCAATACACCGACCATTGCTTCACCGGCGACTACCCGACCGCCCTGACCGACCTCGCCATCGCGGGGCCGCGCCGCCTCGCCATGCTCGCCGAAGCCGATTGAGCGCCCGATGAGCCACACGACCCAGCCGCTGGCCGGCCGCCTCGCCGTCGTCACCGGCGCCTCGCGCGGCATCGGCCGCGCCGCCGCCCTCGCCCTGGCGCAGGCCGGCGCGCACATCGTCGCCGTCGCCCGCACGCAAGGGGGCCTCGAGGAACTCGACGACGCCATCCGGGGCGTCGGCGGCAGCGCCACCCTGGTGCCCCTCGACCTCACGGATTACGACGCCATCGACCGCCTCGGTGCCGGCATCCACGAGCGCTGGAAGCGCCTCGACATCCTGGTGGGCAATGCCGGCATCCTCGGCAACCTGACGCCCATCGGGCACGTGACGCCGAAGACCTGGGCGCAGGTGATGGACATCAACGTCACGGCGAATTACCGCCTGATCCGCTCGTTCGATCCGCTGCTTCGGATGTCCGATGCGGGCCGCGCCATCTTCGTGACCTCGGGCGCCGCGCAGAAATGCCGGGCCTATTGGGGGCCCTACTCCGTCTCCAAGGCGGCCCTCGACGCCCTGGTGCGGACCTACGCGGCCGAGACGGCGACGACGAACGTGCGCGCCATGCTGCTCAATCCCGGCCCCCTGCGGACCGCGATGCGCAAGGCCGCGATGCCGGGCGAGGACGAGACGACCCTGAAGACCCCGGACGACCTCGCCCCGCACTTCGTGCGCCTCGCGAGCCCGGATTTTTCGGATTCCGGCAAGATCTACGACTTCCCGAGCGATCGCGTGCTGACGCCGCAGATGCCGGGCTGACGCCGGCCGCGCTCGTCCCGACCCCTTCCGCCCGAGAAACACATGATCGACGTTCGCTGCATCTGCGCCATCGGCCTTCGCGGACAGCTCGGCCTCAACGGGCACCTGCCCTGGGAGGGCAACACCGATCCGCTCTTCGTCGAGGACGTGACGCGGTTCTTCGCCGTCACCATGGGCCACGTCCTGATCGCCGGCCCGAAGACCATCGCGTCGGTGCCCGAGTTCGCGTTCAAGGACCGCACCATCGACGTCATCCGCAGCCACGAGGACCCGGAGGCCGTGCTGGCGCGCTATCCCGGACGGCGCATCTACGTCGGCGGCGGCATCGCGGTCTGGGACGTCTATGCCCGGTACATCCAGCACTGGGACATCACCCGCCTGCCCTACGACGGCGAGGCCGACCGCTGGTTCGACCCGGCCTGGCTCGTCGGCGGCCCCGCGCGGGCACAAACCGGCGCCTGACGGGTTGAGGGGAGCGACCATTCCACAAGGCTCCCGATGACCTCAGCCCCCTACCGCTTCGGCATCGAGGAGGAATATTTCCTGGCCGATGCCGAGACGCGCGGCACGCCGCGCCGCTCGGTGAAGCCCTTCCACGTCCAGGCCGGCGAGGAACTACCCGAGATCGGGCGCGAACTACTCCAGTGTCAGGTCGAGGTCTGCACGCCGCCCGCGACGGATTTCGCGCAGGCGCGCGAGGTGCTGGCCCGCCAGCGCGCGGCGCTGGCGAAGCTCGGGCGCGAGCACGGTCTGCTGGTCTTCGCCGCCGGCACGCATCCGGTCGCGGACTGGGCGCGCCAGCTCCCCACCAAGGGCGACCGCTATCGCGGCATCCTGCGGGACGTCGGCCTCGCCGGTCGGCGCAGCCTGATCTGCGGCATGCATGTCCACGTGGAGGTGCCCGACCCCGACGCCCGCGTCGACCTGATGAACCGGCTGCTGCCCTACCAGCCGCTGCTGCTCGCCCTCTCGGCCTCGTCGCCGTTCTGGCAGGGCAAGCCGACGGGTCTCAGCGCCTATCGCCTCAGCGCCTTCGGCGAGCTGCCGCGCACCGGCCTCCCCGATCTCTTCGCCGATCAGGCGGCCTACGCGCGCTACGTCCGCATCATGACCAACGCGGGATCGATCCAGGATGCCAGCTTCCTGTGGTGGTCCCTGCGTCCCTCGATCAAGTTCCCGACGCTCGAACTGCGGATCGCCGATTCCTGCACCCGCCTGGACGATGCCCTCACCATCGCGGCCCTCTACCGCTGCCTCGTCCGCCTCGTGGTGCGCCGGCCGGACCTCAACGCCCGTCTCGACGGGGCCTCGCGGGCGCTCGCCCAGGAGAATCTGTGGCGGGCCCAGCGCAGTGGTACGGAGGCGGAGCTGATCGACGAGGCGAGCGAGGCGGCATTGCCCTTCGGGCAGGCCCTGGACAACCTCCTCGCCCTCGTCGCCGAGGATGCCGCCGCCCTCGGCTGCGAACCGGAGGTCGCGCGGGCCCGGAGCATCCTCGCGCACGGTACCAGCGCCGACCGCCAGATCGCGACCTTCGAGGACACGCGCAACGGCGACACCTCGAATCGTCAGGCCCTCGACGCGGTGGTGGACTGGCTCGCGGAGACGACCTGCGGGGCGGCGTGAGCGCCCCGCCTCAGCCCTTGTTCTCGCGATCGAACGGGTTCTTCGAGGTGCGTAGAGACAGGCGGATCGGCGTGCCCGGCAGCGTGAACGCCTCGCGCAGGCCGTTGACCAGGTAGCGGGTGTAGGATTTCGGCAGGCCGTCGAGCTGGTTGCCGAACAGGGCGAAGTGCGGCGGGCGGCTCTTCACCTGGGTGGCGTAGCGAATCTTGATGCGCCGGCCCGAGACCGCCGGGGGCGGATTGCGCTGCAGCGCCTCGCTCAGCCAGTCGTTGATCCGCGAGGTGGAGACGCGGGTGCTCCAGGTCTCCTCGGCGCTGATGACCGCCTGCATCAACTTGTCGATGCCCTCGCCCGCGAGGCC
>NZ_JAIEOF010000293.1 GCF_019750675.1 Methylobacterium sp. | reverse complement strand
AGGGTTCACCCAAGATCGAACGAGAGGGGCCGCGCGGACAGATCCGCGCGGCCCCTTTTCCATCTCATACGGTTTCCAGTTGATGGCTTCGGTCATCCTGTACGCGACGCGCTCCCTCTCCTGGAAGGAGAGGGTTGGGGTTGAGGTGTGGTCCATCTCCGGAAAGGTCACACACCTCACCCTGTCCCTCTCCTTCCAGGAGAGGGGACCCGCGCCAGAAACCGAACGATTCCGCCCGAAACCGTTTCAGATGCCCTTCAGCGCCTGCGCCATCGCCACGAAGGCCGAGACCGGGACCTCCTCGGCCCGCGCGGTCTCGGGGATGCCGGCGGCGTCGAGGAGCCGGGCCGGGTCCGGAACGGCGGCCTTCAGGCTCTGGCGCAGCATCTTGCGGCGCTGCCCGAAGGCCGCGCGGGTGATGGCCTCCAGGGCCTGCACCGAGCAGGGCAGGGGATCGCGCCGCGGCGTCAGGCGGACGACGGAAGAGGTGACCTTCGGGGGCGGTACGAAGGCCGAAGGGGCGACGTCGAACAGGATGTCGGCCTGCGTGCGCCAGCCGCAGAGGACGCCGAGGCGCCCGTAATTGGCCCGGTCGTTCTCGTCGGCGACGATGCGCTCGGCGACCTCGCGCTGGAACATCAGCGTCAGGGATTCCCACCACGGCGGCCAGGCCGCGCCGGCGAGCCAGCCGACGAGGAGCGGGGTGCCGATGTTGTAGGGCAGGTTGGCCACGATCCGGACCGGCCCCGGCCCGATCAGCGGGGCGGGATCGAAGTGCAGGGCATCGGCGTCCACCACCTCCAGGCGTCCCGGATAATGTGCGGCGATCTCGGCGAGCGCGGGCAGGGCCCGGGGATCGCGCTCGATGGCGACGACCCGGGCCGCGCCCTCGGCCAGCAGCGCCCGGGTCAGGCCGCCGGGGCCGGGGCCGATCTCCACCACGGTGACGCCGTCGAGGGGGCCGGCGGAGCGGGCGATCCGGCCGGTCAGATTCAGGTCGAACAGGAAGTTCTGGCCGAGGGCCTTCTTGGGCTCGAGGCCGTGCCGGCGCACCACCTCGCGCAGGGGCGGCAGGCCGTCCGCGCTGAGGCCGGGTTCCTCGCTCACGCGCCGGCCCCTTCGCGCAGGTGGGTGCCCTTGGCGAGGCTCGACCCCTTGGCGAGGCGGGCGGCGAGCCGCAGGGCGGCCATCAGGCTGTCGGGCCGGGCGATGCCCCGGCCGGCGATGTCGAAGGCGGTGCCGTGGTCGGGCGAGGTCCGGATGAAGGGCAGGCCCAGGGTGACGTTGACGCCGTCGTCGAACGCGATGGTCTTGATCGGGATCAGCGCCTGGTCGTGGGTCGGCGTCAGGGCCACGTCGTAGGTCGCGCGGGCGCGTTCGTGGAACAGGGTGTCGGCGGGCAGCGGCCCCCGGATGTCGATGCCTTCCCCCTGCAACTGCATCACCGCCGGCTCCAGCACGTCGCGGTCCTCGCTGCCCATCGTGCCGTTCTCGCCCGCATGCGGGTTGAGTCCCGACAGGACGAGGCGGGGGCGCTCCAGGCCGAAGCGATGGCGCAGGTCGTGGGCGACGATGCGGGCCGTGCGCACCACGAGGTCCTGGGTCAGGAGGTCTGGCACGCGGCGCAGGGCCACGTGGATGGTCACCGGCACCACCGACAGGGTCTCGCTCCACAGCAGCATCACGGGGAGCGGCGGCGTCTCGCCGGGCGCCACCGCGAGGGCGGCGAGGAACTCGGTGTGGCCCGGATGGGCGAAGCCCACCTGGGTCAGGACGTACTTGGCGATCGGGTTGGTCACCAAAGCGGCGGCGACGCCGCGCGTGACGAGGTCCACCCCGGCGGTGATCGATTCGAGGATCGCCCCGGCGGAGGCCGAGTCCGGCCGGCCGGGCTCGGCGTCGACCCGCATGCCGCTGGGCAGCGGCATCACCGGCAGGGCGCGGGGAAAGACCTCCTCGGCGAGGTCCGGGCCGACATCCGCGACCGGGACCTGCAGGTTCATGGCGCTGGCGCGGCGCTCGATGAAGTCGGGATCGCCGATGAGGAAGAAGGTCGGGAGGCCGGGCCCGGCATCGCGCCTAAGCCACGCCATCAGGGCGAGTTCCGGGCCGATCCCGGCGGGATCGCCGAGGGTGAGGGCGATCGGTGCCAGTCGTCGGGTCATCGCCGGTTTCCTCGTCCCGGAACGCGAAGGCGCCTCAACGGACGGTCGAGATGCCGTCGGCCGTGACCGCGGTTCCGAGGTTCTGGCGGAAATCGGCTTCGCCGAGGGTCTTCAGTTCGAGCCGCAGCAGCACGGTGCGGTTGCGCTCGCTGGTGCCGAGCGCGGCGGCGGTGGGGGAGACGATGTAGTTCACCGACACCGTGGTGCACTCGTCCTGGTAGCCGCCGCCGATGCTCATGCCGGAGAGGTAGAAGCGCCCGGGGTTGGAATAGACCGGCGCGTCGCCGACCGGGTTGGCGAGGTAGGAGGCGTAGGCGGTTTTGAAATTGTCGCGCACGTCGAGGTAGTGCGACATGTCGATGAGGGCCGAGCCCGTGACGAACCAGTTCGGCGTCACGTGGTAGGTCGCCGAGGCGGTCAGGCCCTCGCGGCGGTTGGCGAAGCCGAGGGCCGGCTGCGCCTTGTAGTAGGAATAGAAGGCCGAGAGGTCGATCGGCGCGAAGGGCGCGAGCCGCGCGATCACGCCGGTCTCGATCCGGTTCACCCCGAGATCCGCCTGGTCGAAACGGCCGCGCGTGATGAAGGTGATGTTCTGGTTCGGCGAGACCTGGACCCGGCCGACGAAGTCCGACCGGCGGTTCTCCAACCCCGAATCGAGGCCCACATTCGCGATGTCGCCCCGGCGGAACGAGTTCACGCCCGCGATCTGGATCGACTCGCCGAACATGGCGTTCGCGTACCAGCCGGCCGGCGTCACCACGGAGTACTGGGCACCGAGATTGGTGCGCACGCCGCCCTCGACCCGGTCGTAGCCCGAGAACTTGTCCCACTCGAACAGCGAGGTGTCGTCGAAGATCAGGCTCTGCGCGTCCTCGTTCGGCAGGCGGCCGATACGGGTCTCGCTCGGGCGCGCGATGACCTGCGCGATCGGCTCGATCGTGTGGACGCCCAAGGGCCCGAAATTGCTGACGAAGGGATAGCGGTAGTCGATGCCGACGGCCGGCAGCACGCGGCCGGAGAAGTCGGCGTCCTGCCGGGCGATGTTCTGGACCAGGGCGTTCTGGTAGCCGGAATTGCGCGGGTCGACGAAGAACGCATCCGTGCGCAGGTAGGCGAAGGGCGTGAAGACCTGGCCCATGTCGTCGATGAAGGACCGCCGCCAGGAGAGCTGCGCCGAGGCCCGCGTGTTGGTGCCGGCCAACCCGCGCACGACGCAGCGGCCCCGCTCGAACACCGTGCAGGTCTCGTAGAGGTTGTAGGTGCGGCCGTTGATGGTGGGCTGGAGCAGGTAGCCCGTGGGGCTCTGGACCGCCTGGAAGTCGGTGGCCTGCCGGGTGAGGCTGGTGATGTTCGCCTCGAACCGGACCTCGCCGCCGAGCTGGCCCGGACCGTTGATCCGCTTGTCGTAGTCGATCACCGGCGCGACGAAGGGCTGCTCCTTCTGCCAGTCGAAGCTCGACAGGCCCTTGAAGTAGTAGCCCCGGGCCTCGAACCACGAGCGGTCGCCCTGGCCGATCAGGTAGGCCGTCGAGACCGCCTCACGGAAGTAGTCCGTGGTGATGCTCTGGTTGCGGATGCGGTAGTTGTCGAGGAACCACTTGTCGGTCACCCCGACCACGTCCCAGCCGGTGCGCCAGCGGTCGTTGATGTAGAACTGGCCCTTCGACTCGATCGAGCCGCGAAAGTCGCGGTCGCCCGCCCCGAGGGGGCCGGGCAGGAAGGCGCTCGGCGTGGTCTGGAAGATGCCCGACAGACGCAGGTTGTAGGAGCCGGTCTCGAGGCGGTGCCGGAACTCGGCCTGCCCGAGGACGCCCTGGTTGCTCAGGAAGGCCGGTGACAGGGTGAGGTCGTAGTTCGGCGCCAGGTTCACGAAGAACGGCGTCGCGATTCCCGAGCCCAGCGCCGTCGAGGTGAGGAAGCGCGGCGTCAGGAAGCCGGTCTTGCGCTTCACCGTCGGGTCGGCGGTCTCGAAATACGGCAGGTAGGCGACCGGGATCCCGCCGATCTCGAGGGTCGATTCCTCGAACGCGACGGTGTGGGTCTCGTTGTTGTGGACGATCTTGGTGGCGCGGATCTGCCAGAGGGGCGGCGTCTCCGGGTTGTTCTTGCACGGCTCGCAGGCCGTGTAGGTGCCGTACTCGAAGCTCGTGGTGTCGCCCTCGATCCGCTCGGCGCGGGGTGCCGAGAACCGGGTGCGCACGGGCTGGCCGTTCAGCTCCACCGTCTGCTGCACCCGCAGGGCATCGATGAAGCCGCTCCGGAAGTCGTCGGTGAGCTCCATCTTCTCGCCGGTGAGCACGGCGCCCGTGGCCTCGGTCAGCCGCACGTTGCCCTCCGCGAAGACGCGGCTCGCGTTGCGGTCGTAGGTCACCCGGTCGGCCTGCAGGGTGCGGGCGCCGTAATGCAGCTCCGCGTTGCCCCGCGCCGTCACCGTGTTGCGGTCGTTGTCGTAGATGAGCTCGGCGGCCTCCACGAGGAGGCGCTCGGCCGGCTTCTGGGCCGCGCCGGCCTTCTGGCCGGAGCCGGCCGCACCCTGGGCCAGGGCTCCGCCGCCGAGCGCCGCGGGGGCGGCGACCGTGACCAGGGCCACGAAGCCCGTGGCGAACGCGATGTCGGCGACCCTACGCAACGCCAGTCCCAACTCCTGCCAAGGTTCCCGCTCCGTCCCCACCGTGGAGTCCGGCATCAGCCGTCCTCCTGATAGAGAAGCGTGAGCGTACCGAGGAGACTCCCTACCACGGCCGGGAACCACGCCGCCACCGTCGGCGTCACGATTCCCGAGGCACCGAGGCCTTCCAGCACCTGTCGGGCGACATACAGCACGAACCCCGCCGCCACGCCGCCCAGCACCAGCTTGCCCACCCCACCAAAGCGGAAGAACCTTAAGGAAACGCTGGCCGCCACCAGCACCATGGCGAGGAACAGCACCGGCCGGGCGAGCAGCACGTCGTACTGGAGCCGGTAGCGGGTGGCATCGAGGCCGGCCCGCTCGAACCGCGAGATCGTCTCGGGGAGTTGCCAGAAAGGCACGGAATCCGGCGGCGTGAAGCGCTGCCGGACCTGCGAGGGCACCAGGGTGGAGGCGATGAGGTAGGTGTCGTAGCTCTCCGCCGGCTCGCCCAGCGCCATCACGCGGGCTTGGCTCAGCGCCCAGTAGCCGTCGTGCAGGGTCGCCCGCGCCGCCTCGATCTGCGCCGTGAAGGTGCCGGCATCGTCGAAGGTGAAGACCGAGACGCCCGCCAGGGTGGTCGTGCCCTCGATGGCGGTGTCGGCCCGCAGGATCGCCTGTCCGTCGAGGCCGCGCTGGCGGATCCACAGGTCCTTGCCGGAATTGGCCTTGGTGGACCGCGAGAAGATCTTGGCCTCGATCTCGGTGGAGCGCTGCTTCATCAGCGCGGAGACCGGATTGTAGACCCCCACCGTGAAGGCGCCGATCGCGAGCGCCACGAACGCACCCGGCTGCAGGAACTGCCAGGCCGAGATGCCGGCGGCGCGCGCCACCACGAGTTCGAGCTTGCGCGACAGCTGCAGCAGGGTGGCCATCGAGCCGAACAGGATCGCGAAGGGCAGCACGCCCTCGGCCACCGCCGGGGTGCGGTAGAGCGAGAGCTGCGCCATCAAACCTGTGGACGCACCCTCGGCATCCCCCGCGCGACGCAGGAGCTCGACGAAATCGAGGGTGTAGACGAGGGTGAACACCGTGAGGAACACGCCGAGGATCGTGCGCACGAAGCGCATGGCGAAGTAGCGGCCGAGGGTGGCACCGATCAGCATGGCCGCGCGCTCCGCCTCACTGCACGCCGAGGCGCGGACGCCGGCCGAGGCGGCCCGCGAGCCCGCTCATCGCCCGGGCCACCCGCGCGTTCCAGGCCCGCACCGCCGCGCCGTTGAAGATCATCACCGCCGAGATCAGGATCGCCAGGAGGGGCACGGCGTAGACCGCCACCACCGCGCCCGGGCTGCGGGCGGCCGCACTCGAGGCGGCGAAGCCCCCGATGCGCACCACCACCACGGCGAGCACGGCGCCCGCCACCGCGAGGCCGCGTCCCTGGCGCGTGGTGCGCGGATCGCCGAGCGCCGCGAAGGCGATGAAGGTGAGGGCGAGGGGGTAGAGCCAGGACGAGAGCCGGTCGTGCAGCTCCGCCCGGAAGCGGCCCTTCTGCTGCCGGTAGTAGGTCTCGCTGGTGTCGGGGAACAGGAGCTGCATCGTGGCACGCTCGCGCGGCTTGTAGACGAGCTCGGCATCCGGCGGCGTGAAGGCGGCCAGATCGACGGTGTAGCGCTCGAAGGTGATGATCGAGGCGTCGCGCGAGCCCTTCTGCTGCCGGTGGATGCTGCCCTTCTGCAGGGCGAGGTAGCTCTGGCCGCCATACTCCATCGCCTGGCCGCGCTCGGCGAGGTAGACCACCGACTTGCCCGCCTCGCGCTTGTCCTGGATGAACAGGCCGAGCAGGGCCCCGCCGGGCCCGCGCTCGCGGAAGTGGAAGGTGATGCCGCTGTCGAGACTGGTGAACTGGCCTTCCTTGACCACGTTGGCGATGAAGTCGCCGCGCACGCGGGTGAGCACGTCCCGCAATTCCTGGAACGAGGACGGCATGACCTGGATCGTCAGGAACGCCACCGCGAGGCTGACGGCGAGGCCGAGGCTGAGGAAGGGGCGCAGGATCTGCCGGGGTCGCATGCCGGCGGCCGACATCACGATGAGCTCGGAATCGCCGTTGAGCTTGTTGAGCGCGTAGACCACCGCGATGAACAGCGCCACCGGCGCGATCACGGTGATCAGGGTCGGCAGCGACAGGCCCGTGATCAGGAAGAAGATCACCAGGGTCTGGCCCTTGGCGGTGATTAGGTCGAGCTCGCGCAGGGCCTGAGTCACCCAGATCGTGCCGGTCAGGCCGACCAGGCAGGCCAGGAACGCCCCAAGCGCGATTCTGAAGATGTAGCGCTCGATCTGCGTCATCGGTTCTCGTGGATCGGCGTCATGCGGAATTGCCCCCCGCATCGGCCAGGGCGCGTCGACGCCCCGTCCGTCTCTCTAGCCGCCCACCCCCCGGCGGTCGACTCCGACCGGGGCGCGCCAATTCGGGCGGTTTCGCGGCATCGTGATCGCGTTGCGTTCTCTGCCTCAACGGGTACACAGAAGCCCTCGGAGCGGCGCGTCCCAGCGCGTGCCGCTCCGCACACGATTTCTCGCGCACCATCGATCGAACGGATTCCATCGTTCGAGCCAAATTCTCGGAAAGCAGCGTCATGGCGGACGGAATCACGATCGCGTTCGGGCCCCTGGGGCCGGTGGGCCGGGGCGACGTCGTCCTCTTCGTCGGCGACGATCTCGCCCTGGCCCCGGCGGTCGCCCAGGCCATCGGCGGCGGGGTGGCCGATCTCGTGGCCCGCGCGGCGGCCAGCGAGCGCTTCAAGGGCAAGTCCCTGTCGGCCCTGGCGCTGCCCGCCCCGGCCGGCCTCGAGGCCGACCGTCTGCTCGTCATCGGTCTTGGCTCGGAGAAGGACCGCGCCAAGATCGACTGGCCGGCGCTGGGCGGCTTCACCGCCGGCAAGGTCTCCGGGCGCAGCGCCGGAGTGGCGCTGATCGCCGCCGGCCTCGACGTCACCGCCGCGAACGCGGCCGACTTCGCCCTCGGCGCCCGCCTGCGCCACTACAGCTTCGACCGCTACAAGACCAAGAAGAAGCCCGAGGGCGAGGACGCCAAGGGCACCGCCCTGACCCTGATGGTGGCCGACGTCGCCGCCGCCGAGGCCGCCGCGAAGGTGTCCGAGGCCGTCGCCGACGGCGTCATCCTGGCCCGCGAACTCATCAACGAGCCGCCGAACGTCCTCTACCCGGAGGAGTTCGCCCGCCGCGCCGAGGCGCTGACGGCGCTCGGCGTCGAGGTCGAGGTGCTCGGCCCGGGCAAGCTCGAGGCGCTGGGCATGGGCGCGCTGCTGGCCGTGGCCCAGGGCTCGACGCGCGAGGCCCGCGTCGTGGTGATGCGCTGGAACGGCGCCACCGATCCGAACGAGGCGCCCATCGCCTTCATCGGCAAGGGCGTGTGCTTCGATTCCGGCGGCGTCTCGATCAAGTCGGCCGGCGGCATGGAGGACATGAAGGGCGACATGGGCGGCGCGGCCTGCGTCGTCGGCACGCTGCACGCGCTGGCCAGCCGCAAGGCGAAGGTCAACGTGGTGGGCGCCATCGGCATCGTCGAGAACATGCCGGACGGCAACGCCATGCGGCCGAGCGACATCGTCACCTCGATGTCGGGCCAGACCATCGAGATCATCAACACCGACGCGGAAGGGCGCCTCGTCCTCGCCGACGTGCTCTGGCACGTCCAGAGCGCCTACAAGCCGAAGTTCATGATCGATCTCGCCACCCTGACGGGCGCCATCATCGTGGCCCTGGGCCAGGACATCGCCGGCATGTTCTCCAACGACGACGCCCTCTCGGCCAAGATCACGGCGGCCGGCGAGGCGACCGGCGAGGCCGTGTGGCGGATGCCGCTGATCCCGGCCTACGACAAGGCGATCGATTCGAAGTTCGCCGACATGAAGAACACCGGCGGCCGTCACGGCGGGGCGGCCACCGCGGCCTCGTTCCTGAAGCGCTACGTCAATGACGTGCCCTGGGCCCACCTCGACATCGCAGGCGTCGCGATGTCCTCCTCGGCGAGCGAGATCAACCGGAGCTGGGGCGCGGGCTGGGGCGTGCGCATGCTCGACCGCCTGGTGCGCGATCACTACGAGGCCTGAGCCGCATGCTGGCGGCCGTGATCCCGCTGGCGGCCGCGATCCTGGCGGTCGCCCTCGCGTTCGCCACGGGCTTCGACCAGCGGTGGGCCCTACCGCCCGAACTGGACGCCCGGTTCTACGGCTTCTTCCTCGATCGCTATCCGCTCTTCGCGATCGCGATCGTCTACGGGCTCGCCTGTCTCGGTCTGCGCATCGTCCGGCCGGGACCGGCCGGCTGGCCCCGCCGCCTCGTCGGTGGGGCGCTCGCCCTCGCGCTGTTCCTCGCGGTCTGCCTCTACCCCACCTTCGGCGGCGTGACCCTGCGCCTCGCCTTCGCCAGCGGCGGCACCGCCTTCCTCACGCAGCAGGCGATGCCGGCGGCCTATGCCCTCGGCTCGGCGCTGGCCGCCATGGTGTTCGCCGCGGCACTCGGCGTCGGCGCCCTGCTGATCGGCAACCGGACGGCGCAGCGCCCCCGGCGCTGGCTGCGCGCCCTCGGCGAGGCGCTCGTCCGCACCCTCGCCCTCTGGTTCGCCCTGGCGGTCCTCGGCCTCGCGCATGCGGCGGGCTTCGGGATCTGGCCGCGTCGGTCGATGACGGCGGGCGACGCCCTGTTGGCCGTGGCCCTGGCGGCCATCGCCTTTCTGCCGCACGTCGCCTGCACCCGTTTGGGTTGCACCGGACTGACGACGCGGCGGGATCGTTCCCGCCGTCTCCACGCCGCGACTTGATCCGGCCGCCGGGATGGCCGAGGATGGTTTAGATGTGAACTAAGGGGGCAGGAAGCCGCCGGGTCACATCACAGGGAGGATGACATGGCCGAAACCCGGAGCGCCGCGCGCCCGTGGCTGTCCGCTTATCCGCCGGGCATTCCGGCGGACCTCGACATCGACCGCCTGGGCACGCTGGTCGACCTGTTCGACGACTGCATGGCGCGCCCGGCGCCACGTCCCGCCCTGGAGAGTTTCGGCGTCCAGGTTTCCTACGCGGCCCTCGGCGCATCCGCCGAAGCCGTCGCTGCCTGGCTCGCCGGCCAGGGCCTCGCCAAGGGCGACCGCGTCGCGATCATGATGCCGAACGTGGCGGCCTATCCGGCCACGATCTTCGGCGTGCTGCTCGCCGGCTGCACCGTCGTCAACGTCAACCCGCTCTACACCCCGCGCGAGCTGACGGCGCAGCTGAATGATTCGGGCGCGCGCGTCCTCTTCGTCCTCGAGAACTTCGCCCATACGGTGATGCAGGCCCTGCCGGACCTCGCCCTCGACCGCATCGTCCTGGCCGGACCCGGCGACGGCCTCGGCCTGAAGGGGCGGCTGGTCACCCTGGTCTCCCGCCACATCAAGAAGGCGGTGCCGCCCTATCGGTTTCCGGACGGGCTCGCCCTCCGCTTCGAGGCGGTGATCCGCGCGGGTACCGGCAAGCCCAAGGTCCGCGTGCCCGTCGGCCAGGACGACCTCGCGTTCCTGCAATATACCGGCGGTACGACGGGGGTCGCCAAGGCGGCGATGCTCACCCACCGCAACATCATGGCCAATGTCGAGCAGAGCCGGGTCTGGTTCCGCGTCTCGGCGGACGACGGCCGGATGCGCGTCATGGTCACGGCGCTGCCGCTCTACCACATCTTCGCGCTGACCTGCTGCTTCTTCTTCTTCATGAAGGTCGGCGGCTGCTGCCTGCTGATCGCCAACCCGCGCGACGCGGACGGCTTCATCAAGACGCTGAAGGGCACGCGCTTCACCCATTTCTCCGGGGTGAACACCCTGTTCAACCTGCTCATCAACCACCCGAAGATCCACGAGGTCGACTTCTCGAACCTCGACTTCGTCATCGCGGGGGGCATGGCGGTGCAGGCCACCGTCGCCGAACGCTGGAAGGCGATCACCGGCTCCGCCATCGTGGAGGGCTATGGTCTGTCCGAGACCTCGCCGGTGGTCTGCGTCAACCCGCCGGACCTCCCCGAATGGAGCGGGACCATCGGCTATCCCCTTCCCTCCACCGACGTCTCGGTGCGCGGGCTCGACGGGCAGGCGGTCGGGATCGGCGAGCCCGGCGAACTCTGCGTGCGCGGGCCCCAGGTCATGGCCGGCTACTGGAAGCGCCCGGACGAGACCGCCCGGGCGACGACGGCGGACGGCTACTTCCGCACCGGCGACGTGGCGGTGCTGAACCCCGATGGGCAAGTCCGCATCGTCGACCGGATGAAGGACATGATCCTGGTCTCGGGGTTCAACGTCTATCCGAACGAGATCGAGGACGTGCTCGCCAGCCATCCGGGCGTGCTCGAATGCGCCGTGGTGGGGGCCGTCAACGACGAGACCGGCGAGATGGTCGTGGCCCACGTGGTGCGCAAGGACGAGGCGATGACCACCGACGCGCTGCGGACCTTCGCGCGCTCGCAGCTCACCGGCTACAAGGTGCCGCGCCGGGTCGTCTTCCACGACGCCCTGCCCAAGACCAATGTCGGCAAGGTGCTGCGCCGGGCGCTGCGCGACGATTCCCCCCCTCCCTGATGTCCGGGTCCCGTAACCTTCGGCGGTCCGCCGGCGAAGGGTGACATCGCGACGGCTTGCGCGCCTGCCGCGTCCGGCCGATGTCAGAGGGCGAAATGTCCTGGCAACAGGCCGGCGCGCAGCGATCCGCGCCGCAGGGAGGGACCGACATGCATATCAGGCGAAACCGGGCATGGGAGATGCCCGAACATCTCGCGACGCCGGAGAGCGTCTTCCTCGACCGGCGACGCCTGCTCGGCGGCGCGGCCGGCCTCGCGGCGGCCTCCCTCGTCGGGACGGAGCGCGCTCTGGCGGCCTCCGACCCCACCGCCGATCTCTACCCGGCCAAGCGCAACGAGGCCTATACCCTCGACCGCCCGCTGACGCCGGAGAAGTTCAGCGCCGACTACAACAACTTCTATGAGTACGGCACCTCGAAATCGGTCCTTCCGGCCGCCAACGCCCTGAAGACCCGGCCCTGGACGGTGGCGATCGACGGTCTCGTCGAGAAGCCGATGACCCTCGGGATCGACGACCTCATCCGCAAGATGCCCCTGGAGGAGCGCCTCTACCGGCACCGCTGCGTCGAGGCCTGGTCGATGTCGGTGCCCTGGACCGGCTTCCCGCTCGCGAAGCTCGTGGCCCTGGCCAAGCCCACCGCGGGCGCGAAATACATCCAGATGCAGACCTTCCTCGACCGCGCGATGGCGCCGGGGCAGAAGTCGTTCCTGTATCCCTGGCCCTACACCGAGGGCCTGACCCTGGAGGAGGCGGCCAACGACCTCGCCTTCGTCGCCACCGGCGTCTACGGCAAGCCCCTCGCCAATCAGTTCGGCGCGCCGATCCGCCTCGTGGTGCCCTGGAAGTACGGCTTCAAGTCGGTGAAATCGATCACCAAGATCTCGTTCGTGGCCGAGCGGCCGAAGACCTTCTGGGAAGGGCTGCAGGCCGCCGAGTACGGCTTCTGGGCCAACGTCAACCCGGCGGTGTCGCATCCGCGCTGGAGCCAGGCGACGGAGCGGGTGCTCGGCACCGACCAGCGCGTGCCGACGCTGATCTACAACGGCTACGGCGAGCAGGTCGCCGGCCTCTACAAGGGGCTGGAGAAGGAGCGCCTGTTCGTCTGACCGACGCGGGCGGGGAGGGCCGGGGCGGCGGACCACCGCCCCGTCCCCTGGCCTCAGTAGGTCCAGCGCTGGGCCTTGGCGACGAGGAAGTCGCGGAACGCCTGCACGCGGGCGACGGTGCGCATCTCCTCGGCGTAGACGAGATAGCTCTCCATGTGGGGCATCTCGGTCTCGCGCATGACCTGCACGAGCCCGGTCTGACCCTCCGCCGCGTAGTCGGGCAGGATGCCGATGCCGGCGCCGGTGTCGATGGCCTGCTGCAGGGCGGTGATGTTGTTGACCGTGAAATGGATCGTCCGGCGCTCCTGGCCCTCGCGGCCCACCGTCGAGAGCCAGTGCGTGGCCAGCAGGTAGGACGGCTCGTTGCCGCCGAACGAGACGAGGCGGTGGTTGTCGAGGTCGGCGATCGATTTCGGCTCGCCGAAGCGCTTCACGTAATCCTGCGACGCGAAGGCGTGGTAGTGCACGGTGAACAGGCGGCGCTGGATCAGGTCCGGCTGGGCCGGGCGCCGCATCCGGATGGCCACGTCCGCCTCGCGCATGGCGAGATCGAGCTCCTCGTTGGTGAGGATGAGCTCGACGCGGACATCCGGGTAGAGGTCGAGGAATTCGGCGATCCGCTGGGCGAGCCAGGCCGTGCCGAGACCCACCGTGGTCGTCACCTTGAGGTCGCCGGTCGGCCGCTCGCTGGTCTCGACGAGGCGCGCCTTGGTGTTCTCCAGCCGCAGCTTCATGTCGCGCGCCGCGCGGAACAGGAGGTCGCCCTGCTCGGTCAGGATCAGGCCGCGGGCATGGCGGTGGAACAGCGGCGCCTTCAGTTCGCGCTCGAGGGCGCTGATCTGCCGGCTCACCGCCGACTGGCTCAGGCCGATGTCGTCGCCGGCGCGGGTGAAGCTGCCGGCCTCCGCGACGTTGAGGAAGATGCGGATCTTGTCCCAGTCCAAGGCGACCACTCCCGTACGCAACCCGACGCCGATTGGCCCCGCACCATGAACGTCGCGGCCAGGTCCCGGCGGACCCGGCTCCGGTCACCCGCGCATCGGTGGGGAATCGGAGGAAGAGTCATGCGGCAAGCGCCGACGGCTCATGCCGCCAGCGCTTAGGTTAGGGGAACGACCTTGCGATTGTCTTGACGTCCCGCGCAAGGCGCAGGCCGCGTTCATCCGCCGGATTCTTGCATCCGTAGGATTCTTGCATCCGCCGGATTCTTGCTATTCGGCGGCCGCTTGCTGCGGCGTTTCGCCGACTTCGAGGGCGGCGAGGTATTTCTCCGCGTCGAGGGCAGCCATGCACCCCATGCCGGCGGCGGTGATCGCCTGACGGTAGACGTCGTCGGTGACGTCGCCCGCCGCGTAGACGCCCGGGATCGCCGTGTGGGTGGTGCCCGGCGCGGTCTCGATGTAGCCGCCGTCGCGCATGGCGAGCTGGCCCTCGAAGATCGCGGTGGCGGGCTGGTGCCCGATGGCGATGAAGACGCCGTCGGTCTTGCGCTCGGTGATCTCGCCGGTGCGGGTGTCCTTCAGGCGGACATGGGTCACGGACGGGGGCTTCTCGCCGCCGCAGATCTCCTCCACCGCGTGGTGCCAGACCACCTCGACGTTGGGATGCTTGAACAGGCGCTCCTGCAGGATCCGCTCGGCCCGGAACTCGCCCCGGCGATGGACGACGATCACCTTGGCGGCGAGGTTGGCGAGGTAGAGCGCCTCCTCCACGGCGGTGTTGCCGCCGCCCACCACGACCACCTCCTTGCCCCGGAAGAAGAAGCCGTCGCAGGTGGCGCAGGCGGAGACGCCGAAGCCCTGGAACCGGGCTTCGGACGGCAGGCCCAGCCACTTCGCCTGGGCGCCGGTGGCGATGATGACCGCGTCGGCCGAGTAGGTCTCGCCGGAATCGGCCTCGAGCCGGAACGGCCGGACCTGAAAATCGACCTTGGTGATGTACTCGGACACGATCTTGGTGCCGACATGCTCGGCCTGGGCGCGCATCTGCTCCATCAGCCAGGGCCCCTGAATCGCCTCGGCGAAGCCCGGATAGTTCTCGACGTCGGTCGTTATCATGAGCTGGCCGCCGGGCTGGAAGCCCGAGATCATCAGCGGCTCCACCATGGCGCGGGCCGCGTAGATCGCCGCGGTGTAGCCGGCGGGACCGGAGCCGATGATGATGAGTTTGGCATGCGTATGGGCCATCGTGTCCGTCCTCCTTCAGGCCCAGTTCGCGCGGTGATCCGCGTAGGCCTTGGCCATCGCGTCGGCGATGGCGGGTGTCGCATCCATGGGCGGGTAGTGCATTTCCTCGAGGCGGCCGATGAAGGGCTTCAGGGCGCCCGCCATCGCGAGCCCCGCGAAGAGCCGTCTGTGCCGGATATAGGTCTTCGGCAGGTTGAACAGGAGGACGGGCGCCCCCGTGCTCACGGCCTCGCCGACCATGTTGGCCGAATCGGAGGTGACCACGATCTGCTCGGCGAAGGCCAGCATCCCCACATACGGGTTGCCGCCGGTTCCGTCCCAGAAGAAGCCGCCCTTGGCCGCCACGAGGTCGCGCAACGCCTTGCGCAGGTTCTCCGGCGTGCGCCGGGACACCGTCACCATCAGCGAGCAGCCGCCATCCGCGAGCTTCGTAAGCTCGGCCAGCAGGCGGCGCATGTCGGCGGCGCGGTAGCTCAGGTGCCGGCTGTCGCCGCCCACCAGCACGGCGACGCGGGGCCAGGGCAGGTCGACGAGGCGCGGATCGGGCGCATTGCGCGCGGCCTCGATCCGGGCGGCCGAGACCGGATGCGGGGGGGTGAGGGTGGTGAAGACGTTGGGGCCGCGCAAATCGTCGTAATCGGGCACCCAGACGAAATTGGCCGTGTCGTGCCCCGTGCGCGGATCCTTGAGGAAGGCCGTGAAGGTGCGCCCGCCGGAGGCCTGCCGGACGGCCCGGAGATACGGCACCGCGCGCCGGCCCGAGGCGATCAGCAGGTCGGGCAGCGGACCCGCGAGGGCGCCCTTGCGCCCGCCCGGCTGGTCGCGCGGGTCGATCGGCCCCCAGGGCGCCATCCAGCCGAAGGGCGGGCGGGGCGTCACGCGCCGCCGCTCGAAGGCGACGCCGAGGGTTTCCGCGATGGCGACGCACTGGTTCTCGTCGCCGGCCTTGCCGTCGGTGATGATCCAGGTTCGGGCCCGGGCGAGGTCGGGGAGTGAGTTCGGCGCGGCCGCGCCGGAAGCGGAGGTCATTGCGGACGCTGCCGACATCGGACGATCCAGGTCAATCCTTTAGGAGCGGTCAATCCACCAGGAGGATCGCTCCTGGAAAAACCGACCGCCCGGTGGTCGCTCGGTGAGCGCTCAATCGCGCGCGAGCGCCCGGCGCAGCCATCCCGCGTAGTGCCCGGCGATGGCGGCGACGCGCCGCCGCTCGGATTCGGGGTCGTACCAGGCGCCGCCGGAACTCGCGGGCGTCGCGGAGAGCTGGGGATGGCGCGCCAGAACCTCGCCGCGCCGCCCGACGAGAAGGGCGTCCCCGTCGAGGTAGTCCGTCTGTCCGCCCCCGCCGAAGCGTCCGCGCCCGCCCTCGCCACCCGCGTACGGGTTGATCGTAAGGCCCTTGATCCGCACCACCAGCACGGGCCCGGCGCCGCCGAGCCGGTCGGCGAACTCCGTGCGCAGGGCCGCCGTCAGGTCGTCGCGCAGGGCCAGGGCTTGCGCACCGCCGCCCTGGGCGAGCAGGGGCTGGACGTCGACGCGGATGCCGGAGAGCCCGGCGGCCGCGAAGCCGGCGGGCGGTTCGGCCCGTGCCGACCCCGGGGCGCCGGTCCAGAGCAGGACCGCGAGCCCGAGCGTCGCCCCGGCCGCGCGCAGCGTCACCGGCCGCATCGGCGGATCAGCCGCCGTACTGGACGGCGACCACCTCGTAGGACTTGCCGCCGCCCGGCGTCGTCACCTCGACGGTGTCGCCGACGCCCTTGCCGATCAGCGCACGGGCGATGGGCGACGTGATCGATACCAGGCCCGAGCGGACATCCGCCTCCGGCTCGCCGACGAGCTGGTAGGTCTTCTCCTCCTCGGTGTCCTCGTCGAGGAGCTTCACGGTGGCGCCGAACTTGATCTTCGTGCCCGAAAGCTTCGAGACGTCGATCACCTCGGCGCGCGAGATCATGCTCTCCAGTTCGAGGACGCGGCCCTCGTTGTGGGACTGCGCCTCCTTGGCGGCATGGTACTCGGCATTCTCCGACAGGTCGCCGAGGGCGCGGGCCTCGGCGATGGCCTGGATGATCCGCTGGCGCTCCACCTGCTGGCGGTGCTTCAACTCCTCTTCCAGCGCTGCGTAACCGCGCACCGTCATCGGAACCTTGTCTATCGTCATCGTCTCGCGCCACAATGAATAGGCCCGGCCAGGAGCACTGTGCTCCCTCCGGGCCAGAGTAAGAAACTCCTGAACCGCAGACAGCACGGCCCCCGATCAAGTCGGAAGCCGCGCCAAAATTCAGGCCGCGAAGTATTCCTGCAAGGCGCGGACCTTGAGATCGCCCCCGAGATAGGCCTTGATCCCTTCGGCCGCCGCCATCGCTCCGGCAAGAGTGGTGTAGTACGGCACTTTATGCAAGAGGGCCGCACGCCGGAGTGAACGCGAGTCCGAGAGGGCGCCGGCGCCCTCGGTGGTGTTGAACACCAGCTGGATGTCGCCGTTCTTGATCGAGTCGACGACGTGCGGCCGGCCCTCCAGCACCTTGTTCACCCGCTCCGTCGCGACCCCCTGATCCGCCAGGTAGCGCTGGGTGCCGCTGGTGGCCACGATGGTGAAGCCGAGCTCCGACAGCAGCCGGATGGCCGGCAGGATGCGCTCCTTGTCGGCATCGCGCACCGAGACGAAGACCGCGCCGCCCTTCGGCACCAGGGTGCCGGAGCCGAGCTGGCTCTTGGCGAAGGCGACGCCGAAGCTCGAATCGAGGCCGATGACCTCGCCGGTGGAGCGCATCTCCGGTCCGAGCAGGACGTCGACGCCGGGGAAGCGCGCGAAGGGGAACACCGCTTCCTTGACGGCGATGTGGTCGAGATCCTTGGCCTTGAGGCCGAAGCTCGCGAGGGGCTCGCCGGCCATGACGCGGGCGGCGATCTTGGCGATGGGCTCGCCGATGACCTTCGCCACGAACGGCACCGTGCGCGAGGCGCGGGGGTTCACCTCCAGCACGTAGATCGTGCCGTCCTTGATGGCGTACTGCACGTTCATCAGGCCGCCGACCTTGAGCGCCAGGGCCATGGCCTTCGTCTGCCGCTCCAATTCCGAAATGATCTCCGGCGAGAGCGAGCGCGAGGGCAGCGAGCAGGCGGAATCGCCCGAGTGGATGCCCGCCTCCTCGATGTGCTCCATGATGCCGGCGATGAACACGTCGGTGCCGTCGCAGATCGCATCGACGTCGATCTCGGTGGCGTCCGAGAGGTAGCGGTCGAACAGCAGCGGGTTCTTGCCCAGCACCGTGTTGATCTGCCCCGTCTTGTCGTTGGGGTAGCGCGCCTTGACGTCGGAGGGGATCAGGCTCGGCAGGGTGTCGAGGAGGTAGTCGGCGAACTGGGTCTCGTCGCGGATGATCGCCATCGCGCGGCCGCCGAGCACGTAGCTCGGGCGCACCACGAAGGGCAGGCCGAGATCGGAGGCGATGAGGCGGCTCTGCTCCACGGAGTAGGCGATGCCGTTCTTCGGCTGCTTCATCCCGAGCTTGTCGAGGAGGCGCTTGAACTGGTCGCGGTCCTCGGCGAGGTCGATGGCATCCGGCGAGGTGCCGAGGATCGGCACGCCGGCGGCCTCCAGGGCGCGGGCGAGCTTCAGCGGGGTCTGGCCGCCGAACTGCACGATGACGCCGTGGAGGGTACCGGCCTGGCGCTCGGTCTCGATGATCTCGAGGACGTCCTCCTGGGTGAGCGGCTCGAAATAGAGCCGGTCGGAGGTGTCGTAGTCGGTCGAGACCGTCTCCGGGTTGCAGTTGACCATGATGGTCTCGTAGCCGGCCTCCGAGAGCGCGAAGCAGGCGTGGCAGCAGCAATAGTCGAACTCGATGCCCTGGCCGATCCGGTTCGGGCCGCCGCCGAGGATGATGACCTTCTTGGCGTCGGTGGGCCGCGCCTCGTCCACGACGGTCCCGGCGAAGGGCGCCACGTAGGTCGAGTACATGTAGGCGGTGGGGGCCTGGAACTCGGCCGCGCAGGTGTCGATGCGCTTGAAGACGGGGCGGACGCCGAGCGCCCGCCGGGCGGCCCGCACGCTGTCCTCGTCGGTCTTGGCGAGCACGGCGAGGCGCGCGTCGGAGAAGCCGGCGGCCTTGAGATGGCGCAGCGCTCCGGGGGTGTTCGGGATGCCGTGCGCCTTGACCCGGTTCTCGAGGTCGATGATCGCCTGGAGCTGCTCCAGGAACCACGGATCGATCTTGCAGGAGGCATGGACCTCCTCGTGGCTGACGCCGAGGCGCAGCGCCTGGCCGACCTTGAGCAGACGGTCGGGCGTCGGCGTGCCGAGGGCCGCCTTGATCGCGTTGTGGTCGTCGCCCTTGCCGAGCCCCTCGATCTCGATCTCGTCGAGGCCGGTGAGACCGGTCTCCAGGGAGCGCAGGGCCTTCTGGAGCGATTCGGCAAAGCAGCGGCCGATCGCCATGGCCTCGCCCACCGACTTCATGGCGGTGGTCAGGGTCGGCTCGGCGCCGGGGAACTTCTCGAAGGCGAACCGGGGAATCTTGGTGACGACGTAGTCGATCGACGGCTCGAACGAGGCCGGGGTCGCGCCGCCCGTGATGTCGTTGGCGATCTCGTCGAGGGTGTAGCCCACGGCGAGCTTGGCCGCGACCTTGGCGATCGGGAAGCCGGTGGCCTTGGAGGCCAGCGCCGACGAGCGCGAGACGCGCGGGTTCATCTCGATGACGATCATCCGGCCGGTGGCCGGGTCGATGGCGAACTGCACGTTCGAGCCGCCGGTCTCGACGCCGATCTCGCGGAGCACCGCGAGCGACGCGTCGCGCATCACCTGGTATTCCTTGTCGGTCAGCGTGAGCGCCGGCGCGACCGTGATGGAATCGCCGGTGTGGACGCCCATCGGGTCGATGTTCTCGATGGAGCAGACGATGATGCAGTTGTCGTTCTTATCGCGAACGACCTCCATCTCGTATTCCTTCCAGCCGAGGACCGACTCCTCGATCAGGACCTCGTTGGTCGGCGAGGCGTCGATGCCGCGCTCGACGATGTCCAGGAATTCCTCGCGGTTGTAGGCGATGCCGCCGCCGGTGCCGCCCATCGTGAAGGAGGGGCGGATGATCGCCGGCAGGCCGACCTCGGCCAGCGCGATCAGCGCCTGCCCGATGGCGTGCTCGCCGTAGCGCTTGCGCCGCTCGGACTCGCCCCGGTGCCAGGTCTTCTCGAAGGCGGCGAGGGCGGCCGTCCGGGCCTCGCCCTCGTTCGCGGCCTCGATGCGGGCGATCTCGGCGAGGTACTTCGCGCGGTCGGCCTTCTTGGCGGCGGAGGCGTTGGCGAGCGCCGATTTCGGCGTCTCCAGGCCGATCTTCGTCATCGCGTCGCGGAAGAGGTGGCGGTCCTCCGCCTTGTCGATCGCCTCGGTGGTGGCGCCGATCATCTGGACGTCGAACTTCTCGAGCACGCCCATCTTCTTGAGGGAGAGGGCGCAGTTCAGCGCGGTCTGGCCGCCCATGGTGGGCAGCAGGGCGAACCCGCCCGGAACGGCGTAGCGCTCCTTCTCGATGATCTTGGCCACGATCTCGGGCGTGATCGGCTCCACATAGGTGGCGTCGGCCATGTCCGGGTCGGTCATGATCGTGGCCGGATTCGAATTCACCAGCACGATCCGGTAGCCCTCCTCGCGGAGGGCCTTGCAGGCCTGGGTCCCGGAATAATCGAACTCGCAGGCCTGACCGATGACGATCGGCCCCGCACCGATGATCAGGATCGAGGAGATGTCGGTGCGTTTCGGCATCGGGCGCCTTGGCTGCAAGCACGCGCGCCCGGCCGGGCACTGTGCCGGAGCGGCACGGGCCTGGGGGCGCTAGCGGCGTGGATTGTCGTTGATCTTGGCACTTACACGCAGCCCGCTTCCATTGGAAGGGCGTGGGCCGACGGTGGAGCGCCGACGGGGCTCAGAAGCCGAGATAGAGGGCCGAGACCGCGCGGTCGATGGACAGGTAGAACACTCCGAAGGCGACGAGCGCGGCGGCGGCGAATTCGAGGGCCGCGTTGGAGAGGGTCTGGCTCCGGCGCAGCATCTCGCGGCCGAAATACAGGCCGATCCAGGCGAGCGTCATCACCACCGGCATCGCGAACAGGAAGGACCAGGTGCTCTCCACGCGGTCGAGGCCGGTCGCGGGGTCGATCAGCGCCCGGATGTTGCGGACCCAGGGGGCGTAGCAAGCCGAGAACAAGGCGGTCATCCAGGCGAGGCCGACCGCCACCCCGAGATGGAACGTGAAGAGGCGATGCAGGCGCGAGAAGTCGTCGCGCGCGTCGTCGAACGTCATGTGGAAATCCCCGCCTGTATCCGGATGCGAACCCGCCACGATCCTCGGAGGTCGTGGTGAACGGGTCGTTGACGGGGACGGAGATGCCGGGAAATGCCGGATTTTTTGTGACCGCGCGGGAACCATTTCGCGGTTGGCATTTTCGGAGTGCAGGGCAGGCCTACGCCCGGAGCGCCGCCGGACGGCGATACGGCCCGCCCGGCGTTCGCGGGATCAGTCGGCGCTGGTGACCAGGGTCTCGGGCTTGCCGGCCTTCATCAGGGCGACGAAGCGCTCGAACAGGTAGTGGCTGTCGCGCGGGCCCGGCGAGGCCTCGGGGTGGTGCTGCACCGAGAAGGCCGGCCGGTCGGTGAGGGTGAGCCCGCAATTCGAGCCGTCGAACAGCGAGACGTGGGTCTCCAGCGCGGTCTCGGGCAGGCTCGCCGGGTCCACGGCGAAGCCGTGGTTCATCGAGACGATCTCGACCTTGCCGGTGGTCTTGTCCTTCACGGGGTGATTCGCGCCGTGATGCCCCTGGGCCATCTTCACGGTGCGGCCGCCGAGCGCGAGGCCCATGAGTTGGTGCCCGAGGCAGATGCCGAAGGTCGGGACCTTCTCTTCGAGAAGCGCCCGGATCACCGGCACGGCGTATTCTCCGGTGGCGGCCGGATCGCCGGGGCCGTTCGACAGGAACACGCCGTCCGGCTTCATGGCCATGATCTCCTCGGCGCTCGTCGTGGCGGGCACCACGGTGACGTCGCAGCCGGCTTCCGCCAGCAAGCGCAGGATGTTGCGCTTCACGCCGTAGTCGATCGCCACGACCTTGAGGCCGGTGCCGGGCTTGCGGTCGCCGTAGCCGGTCTTCACGCCCCAGGTGGTCTGCGACCATTCCGAGCGCGCGCGGCTCGTCACCGGCGGCACGAGGTCGAGGCCTTCCATCGGTGCCAGCGCGGCGGCGCGGGCCTTCAGGGCCTCGCGGTCGAAATGGCCGCCCGGATCGTTGGCGATGACCGCGTTCGGCATGCCGTGGTCGCGAATCAGCGCGGTCAGGGCGCGGGTGTCGACGCCGGTGATGCCGACGATGCCGCGGGCCTTGAGCCAGGCATCGAGGTGGCTCGACGAGCGCCAGTTCGACGGGTTGGTGACGGCGGAGGCGATCACGGTGCCGCGCACGCCCGAGGCCGGGGCCGCGTCGAGGCTCTCGAGATCCTCGTCGTTGGTGCCGGTGTTGCCGATATGCGGGAAGGTGAAGGTGACGATCTGGCCGGCATAGGACGGGTCGGTCAGAATCTCCTGATAGCCCGTCATCGCGGTGTTGAAGCAGACCTCGCCGTCGGCGACACCGGTCTGGCCGATGCCGAATCCCTCCAGCACGGTTCCGTCCGCCAGGACGAGGAGGGCGGTCACCAGGGGCTCCGCCCAGGGAGCCGGGGGCGCGGGCACGGCAGGCGTGTGGACGCCTTCATCTTGCAGCATCGGCGTGATCTCGCTTATGTCCGGCCGATCCCGGCGCCGTTCAGCGGCGCGTGCGGGCGGCTTGTCGTGCGGCGCTCATAGCGAGCGCGCCGCGTCAGGGTCAATGTGGCCCCGGCGTCGGCGCGTCTCAAGAACCCCGGTTCGCGCAGCAATTCGCAGACCACGCCGTCGATCCGCCCTCCGGGGTCCCGCTTTTTCAGGAGTCACACCATGCTGCGCGCCCGTCTCACCACCGAGATGAAGGAAGCCATGAAGGCCGGCGACAAGGCGAAGCTCGCCACCGTCCGGATGATTCAGGCCGCCCTGAAGGACAAGGACATCGAGGCGCGCGGCCTCGGCAAGGAACCGGCCTCCGAGGAGGACATCCTCGCGCTCCTCCAGAAGATGATCAAGCAGCGCAACGAATCGGCCGCCGTGTACGACCAGGGCGGCCGGCCCGAACTCGCCGAGAACGAGCGCAACGAGGTCGCGATCATCCAGGGCTTCCTGCCCCAGCAGATGGACGAGGCCGAGACCCGGGCGGCGATCGACAAGGCCGTGGAGGAGACGGGCGCGGCCGGCCCCAAGGACATGGGCAAGGTCATCGCCGCGCTGAAAGGGGCCTATGCCGGCCGGATGGACTTCGCCAAGGCGAGCGGCCTCGTGAAGGACGCGCTGAACGCCAAGGCCTGAGGGCGTCCCGGCGCCGCGCATCGGCGTTGGGGACTCCTTAAGCCCGGGCTGCTAGTCTCGACGGCCGCAGAGGTCCGGTTCCAGCCGTGCGTTACCCGCCCCACATCCTCGAAGAGATCCGCGCGCGCCTGCCCGCCTCCGACATCGTGGGGCGGCGCGTGCGGCTGAAGAAAGCGGGCCGCGAGTGGCGCGGCCTGTCGCCGTTCAATGCCGAGAAATCGCCGTCCTTCTACGTGAACGACCAGAAGCAGTTCTATCATTGCTTCTCCTCCGGCAAGCACGGCGACGTCTTCACCTTCCTGATGGAGACGGAGGGCCTGAGCTTTCCGGAAGCGGTGGAGCGTTTGGCGGCGGAGGCCGGCGTGTCCCTGCCGGCGCCGAGCGCCGATGCCCGCGAGCAGGAGACCAAGCGCGCCGGGGCCTTCGAGGTCATGGAGATGGCCGCCGCCTTCTTCGAGGAGCAGCTGCGCGGCCGCGCCGGTACGGAAGCCCGCGCCTATCTCGACCGGCGCCAGCTCGGCCTGGAGACCCGGACCCGCTTCCGCCTCGGCTACGCACCCGGCGACCGCTACGCCCTGCGCGACCACCTCGCCGCCAAGGACGTCGACCGCGACCTGATGATCGAGCTCGGCCTGCTCGTGGCCGGCGAGGACATCCGCGTGCCCTACGACAAGTTCCGCGACCGGGTGATGTTTCCGATCTGCGATTCGCGCGGGCGCGTCATCGCCTTCGGCGGCCGGGCGATGCAGAAGGACGCCAAGGCGAAGTACATGAACTCGCCGGAGACGCCGCTCTTCCACAAGGGGCAGCTGCTCTACAACCTGCATCAGGCCCGCAAGCCCGCCCATGACCGCGGCGTCATCATCGCGGTTGAGGGCTACGTCGACGTCATCGCCATGACACTCGCCGGCCATCCCAACGCGGTGGCGGGCCTCGGCACGGCGCTCACCGAGGAGCAGATCGGCCTGCTCTGGCGCAACGCCGACGAGCCGATCCTGTGCTTCGACGGCGACGGCGCCGGCCAACGCGCGGCCTTCAAGGCCCTCGACGTGGCGCTGCCCGGCCTGACGCCGGGCAAATCCCTGCGCTTCGCCATGCTGCCCGAGGGGCAGGACCCCGACGATCTCCTGCGCGCCGAGGGCAAGGCGGCCGTCGACCGGGTGCTCGACGCGGCGCGCCCCCTCGTCGAGGTGCTGTGGTCGCGGGCCACCGACGGGGCCCCCCTCGATACCCCCGAGCGCCGGGCCGGCCTCGCCAAGTCCCTGCGCGAGATGGTCGCCTCCATCCGCGACGAGACCGTGCGCGGCTTTTATCGCGATGAGATCGAGGGGCGGCTGCGGGCGCTGTCGCCCCAGGCGAGCCAGGGCCGGCGCGCCTGGGAGCCGCGTGGCGGGGGAGGTGGCGGCGGTCAGCGGCCAGCCTTCCAGCGCCAGCCCCGTCCGGGCGATCCACCGCCCTCGCCGCGAATCACCACCAAGTTCAACCCGCTCTATGCCGGCGAGACCAGCGCATCGGGCCCGGTGGCCTTCCGCGACCGGGAGGCGATGATCGTCTGCAGCCTCCTCGTCCACCCCGAACTCCTCGGGATCGAGGCGGAGGACCTCGCCGAGCTCGAACTCGGCGACCCGGACGCGCAGGCCCTGCGCTCTCTGTTGCTCGACAGCCACGCCGATGCGGATCTGCCCGGCGTCGAAGTTCTGGAGAGCCGTCTCAAGCGGGCCGGGCTCACCGAAGCGGCGGCCCGATTGGCCAGCCATGTGCGGCCGGGGGACCGCTGGACCCTTGACGCGCATGCCGATCCTGTGCGTCTCGAAGACGCATTGCGTCAGGCCGTGATCTTGCACCGCAAGGCTGGAGCGCTAAATAGCGAACTCCGCTTGGCTGAGCGGGCCCTGGTCGAGGACGAGACGGAGGCGAACTTCGCTTGGCTGTGCGACGTGAAGGCCCGTATGGCCGTGATCGCAGGCGCGGAGGCGGACGAGGTGGTGCCCGATGCGGACGAGGCATCGACACCCTGAAGCGTACGCCCGGAATGAATTCGGCCGCCATCGGCGGCGCATGGTTAACAATCGGTCAAGCGTCTCGCTTGCATACCGGGATCTGACATCGACGCGGCTGTCATCTCGACGGTCCGCACATCACATGAATTTCGGCGTCGACGACGCGGAGTGAGCGACACGCTCCCGCGCGACACTGACACGACAACCATAGGCGGACCATGGCGACGAAGGCAACGGAACGGGACGAGACGGATGCTGCGCCGGAGCAACAGACCGACGGGCCGCTCCTCGATCTGACGGATGCCTCCGTCAAGCGGATGGTGAAGCTCGCGAAGAAGCGCGGCTACATCACCTACGAAGAGATCAACGAGGTCCTGCCCGACGGCCAGTCCGATCCCGACCAGATCGAGGACGTGCTGTCGCAGCTCTCGGAGATGGGCATCAACGTCGTCGAGGCGGAAGAGACCGAGGAGACGACGGAGGCCAAGGCCAACGGCGAGGCCGATGACGAGGACGGCGCCGAGGGCACCGAGGTCGCCGAGATCGCGCCGGCCAAGCCCCTGGCTGTCCGCGAGACGACGGCCAAGGAGCCCACCGACCGCACGGACGATCCCGTGCGCATGTACCTGCGCGAGATGGGCTCGGTGGAGCTCCTGTCCCGCGAGGGCGAGATCGCCATCGCCAAGCGCATCGAGGCCGGTCGCGAGGCGATGATCGCGGGGCTCTGCGAGAGCCCCCTGACCTTCCAGGCGATCATCATCTGGCGCGACGAACTCGTCGACGGCCGGGTGCTGCTGCGCGAGATCATCGATCTGGAGGCCACCTACGCGGGCCCCGACGCCAAGAACGCGATGCAGATCGCGGATGGCGCCGAGGAGGGCGAGGAAGCCGAGTCCGAGGCCCCGGCGCCGCCCGAGGGCGACGACGAGGACGACATGGAGAACAACGTCTCCCTGGCGGCCATGGAGACGGAGATCAAGCCGCGCGTCCTCGAGACGTTCGACAACATCGCCAACAATTACCGCAAGCTGCGCAAGCTGCAGATCGATCATGCCGAGCTGAAGGCTTCGGGCGGCACCCGCACCGATGCCCAGGAGCGCAAGCAGGACGAGCTGAAGGACGCCGTCGTCACCGACGTGAAGTCGCTCTCGCTCAATGCCAACCGCATCGAGGCCTTGGTCGAACAGCTCTACGACATCAACAAGCGCCTCATCTCGCATGAGGGCCGCCTGATGCGCTACGCCGAGAGCCACGGCGTCGCCCGCGACGAGTTCCTGCGCCATTATCAGGGCTGGGAGCTCGACCCGAACTGGATGGAGCGCGTCGGCAGCCTCGGCGGCCGCGGCTGGAAGAACCTCGTCGAGAAGGGGTCGGGCGAGGTCGCCCGCCTGCGCGAGCAGATCCTGACCCTGGCCTCGGAGACGGGCCTGGAGATCGGCGAGTACCGCAAGATCGTCAACATGGTCCAGAAGGGCGAACGCGAAGCCCGTCAGGCCAAGAAGGAGATGATCGAGGCCAACCTGCGCCTCGTGATCTCGATCGCCAAGAAGTACACCAACCGCGGCCTGCAGTTCCTGGACCTGATCCAGGAGGGCAACATCGGCCTGATGAAGGCGGTGGACAAGTTCGAGTACCGGCGCGGTTACAAGTTCTCGACCTACGCCACCTGGTGGATCCGTCAGGCGATCACCCGCTCGATCGCCGATCAGGCCCGCACCATCCGCATCCCGGTGCACATGATCGAGACGATCAACAAGATCGTCCGGACCTCGCGCCAGATGCTCCACGAGATCGGACGGGAACCCACGCCCGAGGAACTGGCCGAGAAATTGGCCATGCCGCTGGAGAAGGTTCGAAAAGTTCTGAAGATCGCCAAGGAGCCGATCTCCCTCGAGACGCCCATCGGCGACGAGGAGGACAGCCACCTCGGCGACTTCATCGAGGACAAGAACGTCGTCCTGCCCATCGACGCGGCGATTCAGTCGAACCTGCGCGAGACCACCACGCGCGTGCTCGCCTCCCTCACGCCCCGCGAGGAGCGCGTGCTGCGCATGCGCTTCGGCATCGGCATGAACACCGACCACACCCTGGAAGAGGTCGGCCAGCAATTCTCGGTGACGCGCGAGCGTATCCGTCAGATCGAGGCGAAGGCCCTGCGCAAGCTCAAGCATCCGAGCCGGTCGCGCAAGCTGCGCAGCTTCCTCGACAACTGAGCCTGTCGCGGGCGATGCCGGCCCGGGTTCTCATCCCGGAGCGACGCCAGCGATCATCGCGATGAGCCGGATGATGGCGCCCCCGGGCGTTTCGCCCGGCGGGTTCGAGAACCCGGCGTGGTCCTTTCCGTCATGGGAAGGACCACGCCGGGCGTTTCGCACCGGTTGTCGTATCCCGAGCCCGAACCCACCTTGGCCATATGCTTGACCGCGGCCCGCCCCAGCCACAGCCCACCGCCGAAGCCGACGGCTCGGAGGCGGCCGACGTTCCCTTCGGCGCGCTTCAGCAATGCGTCGCCCTGCGGGACTGGCTGCTCAGCGAAGGCGCGCGGATGCCCAAGGCCGAGGACCTGCTCTCGGGGCTCGCCGAGCGCCTGATCGCCCTCGACGTTCCGGTGGATCGCGCCACCACCGCCATCGACGCGCTGCACTCCGAATATTCCGGCGTCGGCCGGTTCTGGACCCGCGAGGCCGGCTCCACGGTGCGGCTCTTCCCGCACGGGGAGGCCTCCGAGAAGGCCTATCGCCAGAGCCCGTTCTTCCGTGTCCACGAGACCGGCGAGTGGCTGTTCCTCGATCTGCCCGAGACGCCGGACGACGCCTTCGCGGTGATCCCGGACCTCAAGGCGGAGGGCTACCGGCACTACATCGTCGCGCCGCTGTTCTTCACCAACGGCACCCGCAACGGCATCTCGTTCGCCACCCGCGCGGAAGCCGGGTTTCGCGACGAGGACGTGGCGATCCTGCGCTTCGTCATGCCGACGCTCGCCGCCGTGATGGAGATGCGCAGCGTCAACAAGCAGCTCGACCACGTGCTGCGGATTTACGTGGGCGACGAGCCCCACAAGGCGATCCTCGGGGGCTCGATCCGGCGCGGTCACGTCCAGCGCATCCGCTCGGCCATCCTGTTCGCCGACATGCGGGACTACACCCGCATCTCCGCCGACATGACGCCGGAGGAGGCCGTCGATCTCCTGAACATCTTCTTTGACTGCCTCGTGCCGGCGATCGAGCGCGAGGGCGGCGAGGTCCTGAAATATCTCGGTGACGGCCTGCTGGCGATCTTCCGCGAGCGGGGGGACGATCTCGGAGGCGCCGCCAAGGGGGCCCTGACCGCCGCTCAGAGTGCCATGGCGGCGCTCGCCGAGGCCAATGCCCTGGGGCGTTTCGCCAATCCGGTGGCGGCCGGCATCGCCCTGCATCACGGGGAGGCGGCCTACGGCAATGTCGGCTCCGGCGCGCGGCTCGACTTCACGGTGATCGGCCGCGACGTGAACCTCGCGAGCCGCGTCGCCCGCCTGAACCGGACGCTCGGCGAGCCCATCCTGATGTCGAAGCCCTTCGTCGATTTCCTCTGGGACATGCCCGAACCCCTCGGCGACCACGTCCTCGACGGTTTCGCGGAGCCGATGGGCGTCTACCGGCCCGGGCGACCGCCCGCCACGGCCTGAACGTCGCGACGGGGATTGACCGGAGCGCGCCGGCGGCCCACATCAGGGGCGTTCCAGGGAGATCCCCGGCAAGGGGCTGAGAAACCGATAGCTCTCCGTTCGCGGATGGCGGCGCGGAAATCCTTCGAACCTGACCCGGTTCATACCGGCGTAGGGATTGGACCGCGGGTTTCCGTCACGAGCCCGGCACGCTTCTCACGATGAAGCTGCAGCCTCACCAATCTCGGCGCCGCTCGCGGAGATTGTGTTGGACGTGCCCCCGAATTCCCCCCTGAACCTGCGCCGCACGCGCGGCGATGCGCTCACCGCCGCGACGCTGCCGGCGCGCAGCGACGTGGTCGTGGTCGGCGCCGGTCTCATCGGATTGTCGGCCGCGTGGCGCCTCGCGCAGGGTGGCCGGACCGTGACCGTGCTGGAACGCGAGACCGTCGGCGCCGGCGCGAGCCTGGCCGCCACCGGCATGCTGGCACCCGCCGCCGAGCACGAGCCCGGCTCCGATCCGCTGCTGCCGCTGGCTCTGGAGAGCCTCGCGCGCTGGCCGGGCTTTCGCGATGACCTCCAGGCCGCGTCCGGCCTCCACATCGACTACCGCGAGGAGGGCACCCTGGTGCTCGCCATCGGCCGCGACGAGGTCGAGCGCCTGCGCTTCCGCCACGATCTCCAGACGCGCTCCGGCCTCGAGGCTCGCTGGCTCTCGGGCCCCGAGGTGCGTGCCCGCGAGCCGGGTCTGCGCCCCGGGATCAGCGCCGGCCTCCACTGCGCGCACGACCATCAGGTCGATCCGAGCCTCGTCATGGCCGCCCTCGTGCGGGCCTGTCTCGGCGCCGGGATCACCATCGTGGAGGCCTGCCCCGTCGAGGCCCTGGACTGGAGCGGGGGACGCGTCACCGGCGTCCGGACCGCCCGGGGGGCCGTGCGGGCGGACGTCGTGCTCCTCGCCTCCGGGGCCTGGAGCGGGCAGGGCGGCCTCCTGCCGGAATCCCTGGCCCTTCCGGTGCGCCCGCTGCGCGGCCAGTCGCTCGCCCTGCGCACCACGGCGCGGACCGGCACGCTGAACCACATGGTCTGGACCGAGCAGGTCCACATGGCGCCCAAGGGCGACGGCCACCTCATCGTCGGGGCCACGGTGGAGGATTGCGGCTACGTCCCCGGCGTCACCGCCGGAGGCCTCTACGCCCTGCTCGAAGGCGCGCGCCGCGTCCTGCCCGGCATCGAGGAGATGGCGGTCGAAGCCCTCTGGAGCGGTTTCCGCCCGACATCCGACGACGACGCGCCGATCATCGACACCCTGGCGCCGGGGCTCGTCGTGGCCACGGGGCACCATCGCAACGGCTACCTGCTTGCACCCGCCACCGCCGACGCGGTGGCCGACCTCATCGGGGCGGGGGAACTGCCCGGCTATGCCCGGGCCTTCGGTCTCGCCCGGTTCGGGCAGGCCGCCGAGCGGAGGGCCTCCGCATGAAGCTCACCGTCAACGGAGAGCCCCGCGAGAGCGCGGCCGCCGATCTCGACGCGCTGTTCCGCGCCGAGGCCGAGGAGACCGGCATCGAGAGCCCGCAGGGCATCGCCATCGCGCTCAACGGTTCGGTCGTCCGCCGCCGGGACTGGGCGGCGACGCCCCTCGCGGAGGGCGACCGCGTCGAGATCGTCCGCGCCATGCAGGGAGGCTGAAGGCATGACCGAGACCCAGACCGAGATCCCGGGCGATGCCCTCGTCATCGCCGGTATTCCCCTGCGCTCGCGCCTGTTCATCGGCACGGCCGGTTATCCGACCCAGAGCATCCTGTTCGACGCGGTCGCGGCCTCCGGCGCCGAGGTCGTCACGGCCTCGATCCGGCGGGTTTCCCTCCAGGGCCACGGCTCCGACACCCTGCGGCGGCTGAAGGGGCACCGCTTCCTGCCGAACACCGCCGGCTGCGAGACCGCCCGCGACGCGATCATGACGGCGGAACTGGCCCGCGAGGCCCTCGACACGACCTGGATCAAGGTCGAGGTCATCGGCGACCGCGAGACGCTCTATCCGGACGTGGCCGAACTGCTCGAAGCCTGCCGGCACCTCGTGGACGACGGCTTCACGGTGCTGCCCTATTGCAACGACGATCCCGTCGTGTGCCAGCGCCTCGCCGATCTCGGCTGCGCGGCCGTGATGCCGATGGGCTCGCTGATCGGCTCCGGTATGGGGGTCGCGAATCCGGCCAACCTCGAACTGATCTGCCGGCGCTCCCCCGTGCCCGTCATCGTCGATGCGGGCATCGGCACCGCTTCGGACGCGGTGATCGCCATGGAACTCGGTGCCGCCGGCTGCCTCCTCAACACCGCCGTGGCCAAGGCGGACGATCCCGTGCGCATGGCCCGGGCCATGCGGTCCGCGGTCCAGGCGGGCCGCGACGCCCACTGCGCCGGACGCATTCCGAAGCGGGGTCGCGCCGAACCGTCGAGCCCGCAACTCGGCCTCGTGGGCTCGTGAGGTCGCGCTTTCGCCCTGCGCCGGCAACGCGCGGATGAGCGGGCTGCCGGCGCCCCTGCTCGCCGTGACGGACCGGCCTTCCGATGACGCGAGCGGATCGGGGGAAGCCCTCCTGGGGACCCTCGATCGCCTCCTGGAGGCCGGCATCCGCTGGGTCTGGTTCCGCGAGCGGGACCTCGCATCCGAGCCGCGTCGGGTCCTTGGTAAGGCGGTGGCCGAGCGCGTGCGCGCGCATCGCGGGACCCTCACCGTCGGCGGGGATCCCGCCCTCGCGGCTGAACTGGGCGCCGATGGCGTGCATCTGCCGGGTGGCACCTCGTCCGCCGCGATCGAGCGGGCGCGTCTCCTGTTGCCGAAGGGGCTGCTCGGCGTCTCGGCACACGGGATCGCGGAGGTCCGGGCCGCCGCAGCCGCAGGCGCCGACTACGTCACCCTGAGCCCGATCTTCCCGACCGCGAGCAAGCCGGGTTACGGTCCGGCCCTCGGTCCAGCTGCCCTGCGCCGCGCGACCGCATTCGGCTGCCCCGTGATCGCGCTGGGGGGCATCACGCCGGATCACGTCGCCGATTGCATGCGTGCCGGGGCGGCGGGTATCGCCGTGATGGGCACGCTGATGCGCGGCCCACACCCCGCGTCGGAGGCGCGGCGCTACCTCGCGTGCCTGGACGCGGCACCACGCTCGGATTGAAAAGAAGAGGATGAGTCGATGTGGGTCGGGACCGTTTTCCCGATCTCGTCGCGGTCGCCGGGGCGGGCGGCTTCCGCTCCCTCGGCCTGTGCCGCTCCGACGCGGGCAGGCGTACGCACCAGGATGGCAGCCGTCCAGGCGCGGACCGACCGGCCCTCGAACCCGAACCTCTTCCGGCACCTCGCCGAGCCGGCGGGTGCCGCTTCGTCACGCCGAGGACGCCATCGCGCTCGGGGAGGCCTTGAGGCCCTGACTACTTCGCGGCCGGCGGCGGTCCGTAGGGCGGCCGCGGTATCGCCCGGTGGGCGGCCCGCAGGGCGGCAGACCAGCGCTCGCGCAGATCGTGGAAGTAGCTCTCGCCGGCCTCGATCCGGTGGTTCACCTCGAGGTCGAGGGCGTTGCGGCGGGCTACCGCGATGTCGATGGGCAGGCCGACGCCGAGATTCGAGCGCATGGTCGAGTCCATCGAGACGAGGCCGACCTTGAGGGCATCGTAGAGGTCGGTCTCGTACTTCACCGCCCGGTCGAGGATCGGCTTGCCGTACTTGTGCTCGCCGATCTGCAGGAAGGGCGCGTCGCCGCTGCACTCGATGAAGTTGCCGGCCGAATAGATCAGGTAGAGCTTCATCGGCTCCGCGCCGATCTGCCCGCCGAACAGCAGCGAGACCGAGAAGCGCAGGTTGGCCGCCTCGAAGCCTGCCTTCTCGATCTCGCGCACGCGGCGGATGGCGCGGCCCACGAGCTGCGCCGCCTGGAACATCGTCGGCGCCTCGACGAGCTTCATCTTGGGCTCCCCGGCATCGCCCTCGACACCCTCGGACAGGAGGCTGAGGACCGACTGGGTGATGGAGAGGTTGCCGGCCGAGGCCAGCATCATCACCCGCTCGCCCGGAACGTTGAAGTGGTGGAGCTTGCGATAGGTCGAGATATCGTCGAGCCCGGCATTCGTCCGGGTGTCGGCGATCATCACCAAGCCCTCTTCCACGAGGACGCCGACGCAATAAGTCATGACTTCGTCTTTCCCGCGTCCGTCCGCGATCAGGACTGGACGGTAGCCTGTGCCTGCTCGACGCGCAGCGTCACGTCGAGCGTCTCTGTTCCGCCGCCCATGCGGCTGCCGCGAATCGGCGCCGCGCCGAGGTAGTCGAGGGCGACCGCCACGCGGATATGCGCCTCCGTGGTGGCGATCCCGTTGGCGGCGTCGAAGCCGACCCAGCCGAGGCCCGGCACGAGGGATTCCGCCCAGGCGTGGCCGGACCCCTGGTCCGTCTCGCCGTCGGAATGATGGAAGTAGCCCGAGACGTAGCGGGTCGGGATCTCGAGGTGCCGTGCGGCCGCGATGAACAGGTGGGTCAGGTCCTGGCAGACCCCCTTCTCCTGCGCGAAGGCCTGGGCCGCGTTGGTGCTGGCACTGGCCGGCCCCGGCACGAAGGCGACCCGCGCGTGCACCGCCGCCAGGAGCCGGTGCAGGCAGGGCAGGGGCGCCGGATCCCCGGCGGCCGCGACCTCGCGGGCGAAGACCTGGATCGCGTCGTTGGCCAGGGCGAGGTCGGAATCGCGCAGGTAGAAGACCTCGGGCAGGCGCTCGATGGTCCCGCGCACGATGCCGTGCATCTCGATCGTGTCGACCTCGCCGGTGACGCGGATGGAGAGGGCCTCGGCCGGCTCGTCGGCGGTGAACCAGTGCACCACGTTGCCGAAGCCGTCCTCGCGCTCGCTCACCCGCCCGTCCACCGAGGGTTCGATGCGCCAGCGCCGGACATATTGGCCGTCATGGTCGCGCGGGCGCAGGCGCAGAACCTGGATCAGGCCACGGGCCGGCTGCTCGTAGGTGTAGTTTGTCTCGTGGAAGACGCGGATTCGCATGCGGCGGCCTTTGCGCGGCGTCGGGCTGGGGTCGGCCCTATACCAGATATTGCTCGATCACCGCTGCGCCGAGGCGATTGTTCTCGACGATGAACTCCGTCACGAACTCATGCAGGCCGGAGGCGAAGATGCGGTTGATGTTCTCGCCCTCCAGCCGGGCCAGGGTGTTGCTGGCCAGGCGCTGGCTCGCGCCGCGCCGACCGTAGGCGTCGGCGATGAGGTCGAGGTGTTCCACCAGCATGCCGTAGCAGTTGCTGAAGGAGCGCGGCATCTGCCGGTTGAGGATGAGGAGGTCGGCCACCAGCAGGGGCTTCACGCTCTCCCGGTAGACCCAGTGATACGCGTTGAAGGCCGAGACCTCGCGCAGGATCGTGGTCCACTGGAAGTAGTCGAGGCTGCCCCCGACCTTCTCCGTCGCGGGGAGCAGGATGCGGTACTTCACGTCGAGGATGCGGGCGGTGTTGTCCGCCCGCTCGATGGCGGTGCCGAGGCGCGTGAACCAGTACGCGTCGTTGCGCAGCATGGTCCGGTAGGCCGATCCGTCGAAGGCGAGCGAGACGCCCTTCACCCAGTCGAGGAAGCGGGTGAACTCGTCGCGGTTGAGTTCGCGCCCCTCGTAGTTGCGCAGTTCGAGCCAGGCGCCGTTGATCGCGTCCCACATCTCGGTGGTCAGGGCCGTGCGCACGCTGCGGGCGTTCTCGCGCGCGGTCTCGATGCACGAGCGGATCGAGGAGGGGTTGTGCGGGCTGAAGGCCAGGAAGTCGCAGACGGTGGCTTCCGTCACGCTGTCGTAGAGCGGCTTGAACACTTCCGGGTCGCCCGCCGAGGCCAGGGCGGAGGCCCACTCGTTGGTCTCGCCGCCGCCGTAGCTGGATGGCAGGGCGGCCAGCCGCAGCGCCGCATCGAGGATGCGGGCGACGAACTCAGCCCGCTCGGCGTAGCGCGAGAGCCAGTACAGGTTGTCGGCGGTCCGGGACAGCATGGGGTTCCGTTGAGACGCCGGCCGGGCTTGGAAGCGCCGGCCGCTGGGCTGAAGGGACTATGCCGTGGGCGGCAATCGATTGGGAAGGTCCCCGGCGCGGATCCGCGCGGCGGAGACCCGGCATTGTCTCAGGCGTCGAGGACCCAGGTGTCCTTGGTGCCGCCGCCCTGGCTGGAATTGACGACGAGGGACCCTTCCTTGAGGGCGACCCGGGTGAGGCCGCCGGGCACGATGCGGATCTCGTCCGAGCCGCACAGCACGAAGGGGCGCAGGTCCACGTGCCGGGGCGCGACCCCGGAGGCGACGAAGGTCGGGCAGGTTGAGAGCGCCAGCGTCGGCTGTGCGATGAACCCGTCCGGGGCGTGCCTGAGCTTGCGCCCGAACTCCTCGATCTCGCGCTTGGTGGCGTGGGGGCCCACCAGCATGCCGTAGCCGCCCGAGCCGTTGACCTCCTTCACCACGAGGTCGCCGAGGTTGTCCATGACGTAGGCGAAGGCGTCCTTCTCGCGGCAGCGATAGGTCGGCACGTTGTGCAGGATCGGCTCCTCGCCGGTGAAGAACCGCACGATCTCGGGCATGTAGCTGTAGACCGCCTTGTCGTCGGCGATGCCGGTCCCGACGGCGTTGGCGAGGGTCACCGTCCCGCGCTCGTAGGCGTTCATGATGCCGGGCACGCCGAGCACCGAATCGGGCCGGAACACCAGGGGGTCGAGGAAGTCGTCGTCGAGGCGGCGATAGAGTACGTCGACCCGGCGCGGCCCCTCCGTGGTCCGCATGTAGACCACGTCGTCCTTGGTGAAGAGGTCGGAGGCCTCCACGAGGTCGACCCCGAGCTTGTCCGCCAGGAACGAGTGCTCGTAGAAGGCCGAGTTGTAGCGGCCGGGGGTGAGCAGCGCCACGGTCGGGTCGCGGGTGGCGGTCGACGGCGCGAGGCTGCGGAGGGTGGCCAGAAGGGCGTCCGGGTAGTTCTCCACGGGGGCCACGCGGTGGCGCGAGAACAGCTCGGGGAAGAGGCGCAGCATCACCTCCCGGTTCTCCAGCATGTAGGACACGCCCGACGGCGTGCGGGCATTGTCCTCCAGCACGAAGAAGTCGTTCTCGCCGGTGCGCACGATGTCGATGCCGGCGATGTACACGTAGAGGTCGTGCGGCACCCGGAAGGCGCGCATCTCCATGCGGTAATGCGGGTTGCGGTAGACGAGGTCGGCGGGGATCACCCCGGCCTTGATGCATTCCTGGGCGCCGTAGATGTCCTTCAGGAAGGCGTTGATCGCGGTGACGCGCTGCTTCAGGCCCCGCTCGAGGAAACCCCATTCCGGCTTGGTGATGACCCGGGGGATGATGTCGAACGGGATCAGGCGCTCGGTCGATTCGTTCGCCCCGTAGACCGCGAAGGTGATGCCGATGCGCCGGAACAGCATCTCGGCCTGGCTTCGGCGGGTGTTGAAGTGCTCGGGCGGCGTCGTGTCGAGCCAGGTCTTGAGGCTGTTATAGGCTTCGCGCACGCCGGGGTCGTTCAGCGCCCCATCGGGCAGGCCGGTCATCTCGTCGAATGCAGCGAGCGCCATTCGCGCCTCCCCCTTGAAACGCCACGATCCAGGCAAGAGGCGCGCCAGCGGTCGAGCCCCGCGGTCGCAACCCTACCGCCCTGACGTGCACCGTAGCACGATCAGATCAACTTCAAGCCCTTGAAGCTGGCATGTCCCTCACGCCCCAGGATGATGTGATCGTGGACGATGATCCCGAGGGGATCGAGCACGCCGATGATCTCGCGGGTCATCCGGATGTCGGCCGCCGAGGGGGTCGGATCGCCCGACGGGTGGTTGTGGGCGAGCAGGATCGCGGTCGCGGAGAGTTCCAGCGCCCGGCGCGCCACCTCGCGCGGGTAGACGGGCGTGTGGTCCACGGTCCCCCGCCCCTGGATCTCGTCGGCGATGAGGTGGTTGCGCCGGTCGAGGAACAGCACGCGGAACTGCTCGCGGGGCGCGAAGGCCATGGTGGCCCGGCAGTATTCCAGCACGGCGCTCCAGGAGGAGAGCAGGGGCCGCTCGGCGATGGCGCCCCGCGCCAGGCGGTGACCTGCCGCTTCGATGAGCTTCAGGTCGGCGATGACCCCGGCGCCGATGCCTTCGATTTCAGCAAGTCGGGCGGGTTCGGCGCTCAGCACCTCGGCAAAGCTGCCGAAGCGCCGGATCAGGGCCTTGGCGAGCGGCTTCACGTCCCGGCGCGGAATCGCACGGAACAGCGCGAGTTCGAGGAGTTCGTAGTCCGGCAGGGCGTCGGCACCGGCCTGCGCGAAGCGGGCCCGCAGGCGGTCGCGGTGGCCGAGATAATGCGGCTCGGCCTCCTTCGCGCCGTCGATAGGGTCGGGACGGGGCGGGGGCGGGACGCTCACGGGGGGGCGACGTCAGCCGGCCGTGGGAACCGGCTGGTGCAGCCCCTTGGGCGACAGGGTGAAGATCTCGGCCCCCGTCTCCGTCACCGCCACGGTGTGCTCGAACTGGGCCGAGAGCGAGCGGTCCCGCGTCACCGCGGTCCAGCCGTCGGAGAGCACCTTCACCGCCGGACGGCCGAGGTTGATCATCGGCTCCACGGTGAAGAACTGGCCGGGCTGGAACCGCACGTCGTAGCTCGGCTCGACGTAATGCAGGATGGTCGGCGCGTCGTGGTAGCTGCGCCCGAGGCCGTGGCCGCAGAAGTCGCGCACCACCGAGCAGCGCTCCGCCTCCGCGTAGGCCTGGATCGCCCGGCCGATATCCGTGGTGGAGCCGCCGGGCTTGATCGCCGCGATGCCGCGCATCAGGCACTCGTGGGTGATCTCGCAGAGGCGCTGGGCCTTGCGCGGCACGTCGCCCACATAGGCCATGCGGCTCGAATCCCCGTGCCAGCCGTCGACGATGAGGCAGATGTCGAGGTTGACGATGTCGCCCTCGCGCAGGGGCTTGTCGTTGGGAATGCCGTGGCAGACCACGTGGTTGATCGACGTGCAGATCGACTTCGGGTAGCCGCGGTAGAGCAGCGAGGCCGGGTAGGCGCCGTGATCCATGGCGAAGGTGTAGGCGAGCTTGTCGAGGTGCTCGGTGGTGACGCCGGGGGCGGTGGCCTCCATCAGGACGTCGAGGGCTTCGGCGGTGAGCCGGCCCGCCTTGCGCATGCCCTCGAAAGCCTCCGGGCCGTGGATCGGCGGCTGGGGCGTGCGGCGGCCGCTCTCGGAGACGGCCTGTTCGGTCTGGGTCATGGGCGGATTTCGTGCGGGTGCCGGAGCGGCTCGATCCCTATGTACGGTGGCGCGGGCATGAGGCCAACCCTGCGGCCGGCCTTCCCGCGATGCACTAGGCGTGCGCCGTGCGAGCCGCTAGAGACGGGATCGGCAGACCCTTCACATGGAGCCCGCGCGGACGGCATGTCCCCCGGGCCGGCAGGCAGGACGAGGCGATGGCTGACAAGGCGGTGCCGCATTTCCACAACGACCCCGGCGTGGCCGTGATCCATGTCGGCTCGAAGGAGTTCATGTGCATCGGCGCGAAGCCGCCCTTCGACCATCCGCACATCTTCCTCGACATGGGCACCGACGACGAGACCATCTGCCAGTACTGCTCCACGCTGTTCCGCTACCGGCCGAACCTCGCGGCCGGGACGGCGGATCCGGCGATCTGCGTCTGGGACAACCAGGCCTCGGCCGCCGCCTGACGTCTTGGAGCGGACCGTCCCCGTGCCGGGGCTGAACATCGCCATCGTGGGCGCCGGGATCGGCGGTCTCACGGCCGCGCTCGCCCTCGACGGGGCCGGCCATGCGGTCACGCTGATCGAGCGGCGCACCGGCTTCAGCGAGGTCGGGGCCGGCATCCAGGTCTCGCCGAACGCGAGCCGGGTTCTCATCGGGCTCGGCCTCGGAGCGGCCCTGCGGCGGGCGGCGAGCGAGCCGCCGCGCGTGGTGGTCCGGTCGTTGCGCGGCGGCCAGGCGATCGGCGGCGTGGCGCTGGGACAGAGCCACCGCGACATCTTCGGCGCGCCCTACTACGTGATCCACCGGGCGGACCTTCAGACCCTGCTCCTCGACGCCGTGCGCGGGCGCCCCAACATCCGCCTCCTCGTCGGCCGCGACGTGACCGGCTACGCCGAGCGGGCCGACGGCGCCGACCTGACCCTGGAAAGCACCAGCGGTGGACGGCCCGAGACCTTCGCGGCCGACCTCGTCGTCGGGGCGGACGGCGTCCGTTCGCGCCTGCGCGCCCATCTCGACGGACAGCCGCTGCGCTCCTGTCGCGCGGCGGCGTGGCGGGCCATCGTCCCCCGCGAGGCCATGCCGCCGGAGCTCGACGCGGAGGCCACCGGACTTTGGCTCGGCCCGGGGCGCCACGTGGTGCACTACCCCTTGCGCGGGGGCCAGCACGTCAACGTCGTGGCGGTCGTTCCGGAGCGTACGGGAAGCGAGGGCTGGGGCCAGCTTGGCGAGCCCGCCGTGCTGCGCGCCCGATTCCGGGATGCCGCCGCCCCCCTCGCGGCTCTGCTCGCGGTGCCGGACTCCTGGCTCGTCTGGTCGCTCGAGGACCGTCCCGCCGCGCGCGTGATGGCGCGCGGGCGCCTCGCCCTCCTGGGCGATGCCGCCCACCCGATCCTGCCCTTCCTGGCCCAGGGCGCGGCCCTCGCCATCGAGGACAGCGCCGTCCTGGCGATGGCCCTCGGGCCGGCGGGCTCCGCGCGCGATCTGCCCGCATCGCTGGAAGCCTATCGGCGTGCCCGGACCGCCCGCGTCGCCCGCGTGCGCGCGGCCGCCCGCGCCAACGGACGCACCTACCACGCGGGCGCCCTCGTCGGCCGCGTGCGCGACGCCGTGATGCGCCGCCTCGGGCCGGATGGCATGAACCGCCGCTACGCCTGGCTGTACGGCTGGACGCCTTGATCTCCTTGGCCCGTCCCGCTACCGCTGATCGGGGTAAGCGGACGTGGCGAAACCGGTAGACGCACGAGACTTAAAATCTTGCGGCCTTTGGCTGTGCGGGTTCGAGTCCCGCCGTCCGCACCAGCGCGCTCCCCAACCTTCGCGCCTGCTCCTCGACCCCTCTCGGAATTGGCTGCCGCGTCAACCGAGGGTCGGGATTTTGGTGGCCGGGATCCTGGCCACCGCCACCGAGCCATCGTTGAGCATGAGGAAGCGAATTCCGGCGCGATGAAGGGCGCCGATGGCCTTGCGGCGCGAGCGGCTGGGATGGGGGTCCTCGCCGTCCTCCAGGCGCTTGACGGTCGATATGGAGAGTTCGCTGGACCCGGCCAGGGTTTGCATGGGCCAGTCGAGGAGCGCGCGCGCGGCGCGCAGATGACAACCGAGGACCACCCCCTCGAAGTCGGTCGGAAGCGAAGGCTCCGGCGGCAGATCCCGAGCGCACGTCTTCGCGTTCTGCGGCGCATTCGGTTCGACCGCTCGACCCGTCTGTCCGGATCCCGACGTCGGAATGTTCGGGTAAAAAACCATCACAGCCAGCAAGGATCGAAGTTTTCAACTTTAAGTTTATTTCTTGACGTTTCCGAGCGACGCAATATGAGCACTAGGGTTCTTTCCGATGCTGCATGTGCAAGGGTTGCTGGAAGCGATAAACAAAAGATACACGTTGATCTTCCCGACTCCATGCGCTTGTCTTGACCAAGAGCGCGCGAACAGTTGACCAGGCGTGCAGCCGGCCACCTCTGCTCGAGGGATTCCGGACATTCGCGCTCTGATGGTGTCCGTGTCGCGCGGTGGTCCTCGGCGAGGCGCCAACGTCGGATCGAGCAGGACACGTTCTACGAGGAGACAAGCCAGCGGTGCAGACGATCTTTTCGACCGCAGCCTTCAGGGGGAAGGATCGCTTCCGCCTCTGGCAGGACTTCGTCCAGGAGCGCGTCGGTCCGATCGAACAGGCGCATCTCAGCGCGGAGCCGTTCGACGGATTGGTCGAAGCCCTCGACGTCGGACCGCTCCGGTTGACGCGGGTTATCGAGAGCGCGGTCCAGAGTCGGGTGACGCCCGCCACCCTTCGCCGGCGCGACGAGCCCGGTTCGCTCTTCGTCCTGATCCAGCAGGCCGGCGTTTCGATGTCGGCACAGGACGATCGTGAGGCCGTCCAGCGGACCGGCGACATCACGGTGCTGGGCGGCAGGCCGAACCTCCACGTCGCAGGCCGGGGGGACGCGATGCTGGTGCTCGAAGTCCCGCGCGAGCGCCTGGAGGTGATGCTCGGATCGAGCCGGCTGTTCACCGCCCTGACGATCGAGGGGAACCGGCCGGCGACGGCGCTGGCGACGGCGTTCATCCGGGATCTCGTTCGTCTGGGCGGGCAGCTCGATCCGGATTGCGCCGCCCGGATGGCCACCATCGCAACCGACCTCGTCATCGCCAGCATCGCCGACCGCCTCGCCCGCGACGTTCCCGGCCCGCTCCACGGGACGGTCGTGGTCCAGCGGGCGAAGGCCTATATCGAGGCCCATCTCGGGGACCCGACCCTCGATCCGCGCCGGCTCGCCGAAGCGATCGGGGTCTCGTTGAGGCGCCTTCAGGAATTGTTCCACGCCCAGGGACATCACATTTCCGACTGGATCTGGCAGCGCCGCCTGGAGGTGGCCGCCGAACGCCTGACCGATCCCGGAACCCGGCACCTGACGATCGGGACCGTCGCGTATGGCTGCGGTTTCACGAGTGCTGCCCATTTCTCGCGCCGCTTCCGGGCGCGATACGCGACGACACCGCGCGAGCACCGGGAGGCCGCCGGTCAGCCGGCGTCCTGATGCAGGGGGGTCGGTCGTCCATCGGAATTGGCGGATTCCAGGGTGAGCAGGGCACCCTCGACGCGGTCGCGCCCGCCGCGCTTGGCCCGGTAGAGGGCGTCGTCGGCGGCCTTCAGGAGATCTCGCTCGCTGATCCCGAAGGCCGCGATGCTTCCGTGGGCCGCGGCGATGCCGACGCTCACCGTCACGTGCCCGCTCCGGCCCAGGCCCGGATGCGGATACGCCAGCGCGGCGACGGCCGCGCGCAGGCGCTCGCCGATCACGCGAGCCCGAATCAGGTCAGCGGATGGGATCTGGACCCCGAATTCCTCCCCGCCATAGCGCGCGATGCGGGCGCCTTCGGCCTCGGCGGTCTCCCGCAGGGCGTCGGCCACCCGCTGCAGGCAAAGGTCGCCTTCGAGGTGCCCTGCGGTGTCGTTCAGGCGCTTGAAGGCGTCGATGTCGATCAGCGCCACCGCGATCCAGTCTCCGGCGTCGAGAGCGCCGAGCCAGTCCGTGCGCAGGTTCGCCGTGAAGGAGCGCCGGTTCGACAGACCCGTGAGGGCGTCGGTCTCGGACAGCACGGTCAGGCGCGCGTTCGCCTCGGCGAGGTCCGTGTCCCGGCGTGCCTTCTCGAGGGTCAGAAGGAACGCCTCCTTCATCGTCCATTCCCGCGAATAGGCGAGTTTGAGCGGCACGAGGACGAGGCTGGCGATCAGCAGCGGTAGCCCCGTCGGTGCATCCTGCGGCAGGACGAAGGCGGTCACGTAGCCCACGTAGAGGGCGAAGGCGGAGCCGCAGAAGATCAGGCAGTGCCGGAACGACAGGGGCGCGATCATCCCGACGACGAGGGGGACCACCACCGCGAGGATCCGGTACGAATCGGCGTGGCCGACCGGCGCGGTCTGCGCGCTGGTCAGCACCACCGTCATGTCGATGAGCGCCGTCCCGATCACCACCGTCGCCTGCCGGTCCGTGCTGGGCGAGCCGTGAAGGGCGAGGATTCCCGCCACGGTGATCGGTGTGAACACCCCGAGTGTGAGGAACGCCGGGACCACGAAGCCTTCGGCCCCGAACACGTCGAAGTCCATCTTGAGGGAGAGGACGTTGAACGCGATGAAGACGAGCAGCCAGGATTGGAGGTAGCCGCCGGGGGAGACCCGGGTGGTGGAACGGAACGCGGCCTCGAGGGCACCCGGGAGACGCAGGCGGAACCACGGTCTGCGCCGGGCGGCCTCGATCAGGCTCTCGTTCGGATCGGACATCGGTTCCTTCGCCAGATGACAGGTCTCGTTTTAGGCAATCTATCCTTTTCGGATCGTAAAAACGCGCGGGCTTTGAGCTGTTTCGCGTCATATCGCGGATCGGAAGTCCCTGATCGTCCCGACCCGGATCGAGCCGCGAGCCGTCTCACGAAGACCGGCCCGACGTTGCAAGGCCGCCTGATCCTGCTAAGAGAAGGCATGCTGAAGGATCGAGCCAGATTGTACGCACGGCCGACGCCGCCGTAGCCGCCGCTCTCCGAGAAGACACTCCCCGTTCCGATTCCGGTGCCGCCGTTGCGGCGGCCGCCGCTTCCCATTCCTGTCCCCGCCAGCGCTTCGCGCGCCGGGACGACTGGATCGACACATCCCATGACAGTCACGAATCTGCGGAGCGAGTGGGCTCCCGATATCACGCGCGAGATCCTCGCCGGCACCGTGGTCGCCCTCGCGCTCATTCCGGAGGCGATCGCCTTCTCCCTCATCGCGGGGGTCGATCCGAAGGTCGGCCTCTACGCCTCCTTCTGCATCGCGGTGATCACCGCCTTCGCGGGTGGGCGGCCCGCAATGATCTCCGCCGCCACCGGGGCGATGGCCCTCGTCATGGTCAGCCTGGTCAAGGAGCACGGGCTCGGCTACCTCTTCGCCGCGACCCTGCTGACGGGCGTGTTCCAGATCGTGGCCGGAGCGCTGCGGCTCGGCAACCTCATGCGCTTCGTTTCGCGCTCGGTGGTGACCGGCTTCGTCAACGCCCTCGCGATCCTCATCTTTCTCGCCCAGATGCCCGAACTGATCGGGCAGGGGAGCATCGTCTACGGAATGACGGCGCTCGGCCTCGTGCTGATCTACGGGCTGCCCTACCTCACGAAGGCGGTACCCTCGCCCCTCGTCACCATCGTCCTCCTCACGGGCGCCTCGATGGCGCTCGGCCTGCCGATCCACAAGGTCGGCGACATGGGCGCGCTGCCCACCGAACTGCCGGCCTTCGCCCTGCCGCAGGTGCCCCTCACCCTCGAGACCCTGCGGATCATCCTGCCCTACGCGCTGACGCTCACCATGGTCGGCCTCCTCGAGAGCCTGATGACGGCGGCGATCCTCGACGAGATGACCGATACCGGCTCGAACAAGAACCGCGAATGCGCCGGCCAGGGGCTCGCCAATATCGGCGCGGGTCTCTTCGGCGGCATGGCCGGCTGCGCGATGATCGGCCAGTCGGTGATCAACGTCTCCTCCGGCGGGCGTGGACGCCTCTCGACCCTGTGGGCGGGCGCCTTCCTGCTGTTCCTCATCGTCGCGCTCGGGCCCTACGTGGCGCAGATCCCGATGGCGGCCCTGGTGGCGGTGATGATCATGGTCTCGATCAACACCTTCCAGTGGAACTCGGTGCGCACCCTGCTGACGAACCCGAAGAGTTCGAGCGTGGTCATGCTCGGCACGGTGGCGGTGGTGGTGGCCACGCACGATCTGGCCAAGGGCGTGCTGTTCGGCGTCGTCCTGAGCGGCTTGTTCTTCGCCCACAAGGTGACGCGCTTCTTCGCGGTGACATCGCAGCGCGACGGCACGCTCCGGACCTACCGCATCACGGGGCAGATCTTCTTCGCCACGGGGCAGGCCTTCCACGACGCCTTCGATTTCCGCGAGGCGGGGCTGACCGGCATCGTGATCGACCTGAACGCGGCCCATTTCTGGGACATCACGGGGGTGAACGCCCTCGACCGGGTGGTGCTCAAGTTCCGCCACCACGGCGTCCCGGTGGAGATCACCGGCATGAACCCCGCCACCGCCTCGATGGTCGAACGCCTGGGCACGCACCAGAAGCCCGGCATGGCCCTGGCGCCCGGCGGGCATTAGGGAAACGGCGCGGGATCGGATCCGGCCCGCGATCCGCTGGCCTGGGATCTGCAGGACTCGGATCTGCAGGATTCGGATCTGCAGGACTGCGAGCCAGGGTTGCGGGCGCGGGGCCATTGACGGCCCGCGTGTCCGGCCGAGATCAGGGCTCGGGCGCGCAATCGTCATGCGCCTGCGCTACGAAAGAGAGGCACGGCCGGCGCTCGCCCCGTATCGGGGCGGGCGGCCGCCGCGCCGACGCGAGGAGAGATTGGCCATGAGCGCGCTTCACCCCGAGATCGCCGCCGTCACGGCTCGCATCGTCGAGCGCTCGGCGCGGACGCGAAAGGCCTATCTCGACCTGATCGCCCGCGAGAAGGAATCCGGCGTCCATCGCCCGATGCTGAATTGCGGAAACCTCGCGCACGGCTTCGCGGCGTCCGGCGAGGACAAGGCCGTGATCAAGTCCGGCCGGGCCATGAACATGGCCATCGTCACCGCCTACAACGACATGCTCTCGGCGCACCAGCCCTACGGCCGCTACCCCGAGCAGATGAAGCTGTTCGCCCGCGAGGTCGGCGCCACCGCGCAGGTGGCGGGCGGCGTGCCGGCGATGTGCGACGGCGTCACGCAAGGCCAGCGCGGCATGGAGTTGTCGCTGTTCTCCCGCGACACCATCGCGCTCTCCACGGCGGTCGCCCTCAGCCACGGCATGTTCGACGGCGCGGCGCTCCTCGGCATCTGCGACAAGATCGTGCCGGGCCTGCTCATCGGCGCGCTGCGCTTCGGGCACCTGCCGATGATCCTGATCCCGGCGGGCCCGATGCCCTCGGGGCTGGCCAACAAGGAGAAGCAGCGCATCCGCCAGCTCTATGCCGAGGGCAAGGTCGGGCGCGACGAGCTTCTGGAATCGGAATCCGCCTCCTATCACGGGGCCGGCACCTGCACCTTCTACGGCACCGCCAACTCCAACCAGATGATGATGGACGTGATGGGCCTGCACATGCCCGGCGCCTCCTTCATCAATCCGGGCACGAAGCTGCGCCAGGCCGTGACCCGCGCGGCGGTGCACCGCCTGTCCGAGATCGGCGCCAACGGCAACGACTACCGGCCGCTGGGCCACTGCGTCGACGAGAAGGCGATCGTGAACGCGGTCGTCGGGCTCCTGGCCACGGGCGGCTCCACCAACCACGCCATCCACCTGCCGGCCATCGCGCGGGCGGCCGGCATCGTCCTCGACTGGGCGGATTTCGACCGGCTCTCGGCCGTCGTGCCCCAGGTGGCCAAGGTCTATCCGAACGGCTCGGGCGACGTGAACCACTTCCACGCGGCCGGCGGCATGTCCTACGTCATCGCCAGCCTGATCGATGCCGGCCTGCTCCACGACGACATCCTCACCGTGGCGGGCACGCGCCTGCGCGACCACGCCCGCGACCCGAAGCTGATCGACGACGCGCTCGTCTTCGAGGACGCTCCCGAGCGCTCGCACGACGAGAGCATCCTGCGCACCCCCGCCAACGCCTTCCAGCCCGATGGCGGCATGCGCCTGGTCAAGGGCAATCTCGGGCGCGCCACCTTCAAGACCAGCGCTGTCGATCCCGCGCGCTGGACGGTCGAAGCGCCGGCCCGCGTCTTCGACGACCAGGACGACGTCATGGCGGCCTTCAAGGCGGGCGAACTGGAGCGCGACGTGGTGGTGGTGGTACGCTTCCAGGGGCCGCGGGCCAACGGGATGCCGGAACTCCACAAGCTGACGCCGCAACTCGGCGTGCTGCAGGATCGCGGCTTCCGCGTCGCCCTCGTCACCGACGGCCGCATGTCGGGCGCCTCCGGCAAGGTCCCGGCCGCCATCCACCTCAGCCCCGAGGCCCTCGGTGGTGGTCCCCTGGCGAAGCTGCGCGACGGCGACGTCGTTCGCCTCAGCGCCGAGGAGGGGACCCTGGAGGCCCTGGTCGACGCGGCCGAGTGGGCGCGCCGCGACGACGCCACGGCCCCGCCCCCGGCCTTCGGCACCGGCCGCGAGCTCTTCGCCTTCATGCGGCACGGAGCCGACGGGGCGGAGCAGGGCGCCTCGGCCATGCTGGCAGCCGCCGGTCTCTGACATCCGCCCCCCGATCCGAAGGAGACTGCCCATGACCTCCATCGACGCGCTGATGCGCTCCGTTCCCGTCATTCCCGTCCTCGTGGTGGAGGACGTCGCCCAGGCCGAGCCCATCGCCGCCGCCCTGGTGGCGGGCGGGCTGACGGCGCTGGAGGTCACCCTGCGCACGCCGGCCGCCCTCGACGTCATCCGCGCGATGGCGCGGGTGGAGGGCGCCGTGGTGGGAGCTGGGACTGTGCTCAACGCGCGGGACCTCGACGCCGCGATGGAGGCGGGGGCGACCTTCATCGTCAGCCCCGGCCTGACCGACCCCCTCACCAAGGCGGCGATCGCGCGCGGCATCCCCTACCTGCCGGGGGTCGCCAACGCCGCCGACATCATGCGCGGCCTCGACCACGGCCTCGACCGCTTCAAGTTCTTTCCCGCCGAGGCGGCCGGCGGCATCAAGGCCCTGAAGGCCCTGGCGGGCCCCTTCGGCCAGGTCCGCTTCTGCCCGACCGGCGGCATCTCCGAGGCGACGGCGCCGGACTGGCTTGCCCTGAAGCCGGTCCTGTGCGTCGGCGGGAGCTGGGTCGTCCCGCCCGGCGCGCCGGACGCGGCGCTGATCCGGCGTGCGGCCGAGGCGGCGAGCCGCCTGCGTCCCGCCTGAGGCGCCCGGGCGTAGGCCCGGTCCCCGCCGGCCGCCGCCGCGTTCGGTCGTGGCCGGCGATGGACGACGCGTCCGAGCACGACGGCGCGACGATGCCCTGCGCCTTCGCGGTCATGCTCATCGCCGAGGCCTACAGCACGCCGCTTTTCCTTCGCCTCCTGCGGGCTGATGGTCCGCGAGGACGACCCGCAACGCAATTGCCTCGTCACCGTCACTTTCCAGCGCCCGGCCGAATCGCGCGAACTGCGCTGGATGTGCCGATCTCCGACGATCTCCACACCAACGTCCAGAGAATCGGGCTCCAGGACTGACTGGACTTCGCGAGACGGCGCCGCCGCGAGACGCCGCAACGCGGCCTCCCCGGCGCGCGCAAGGTCCGCCCATGTCCCCGGCGGCCCCCTGATTCGATCACGCGGCGCGTCGGCGGACGCGGTTCTCCACAGATTGGCATACCAGCGTCAGACGGCGTGCGCGCAGGTCCATGGGGCACGCTTCGGCACGGCTCATTCCCTGAGCACAGGTCAGGAATGTGTCGTGAATCATGGATTATTCCGTATTTCCTATGACTTGGCCGACGCGCCAGGGCGGCCGACATCGGGCCGGCGGGCCGAAACGTGCCTCTCGGACAGGCACTTAGCCACCTGTGCAACGTTGCACGGCAGCAACAGCATCGGGGAACCGCCACCCCGATCACGATTCCGAGTTGCCGCCGTTAACCCGCTCGCACAGAGTGTTTTCGCACTGGGGGCAACGCCAGGGCAGAGATGCAATTTCCAGCGGTCAACGCTCGGTCATTCAAAAACAAAGGGTGACGCGATATCGAGGTCCTCGAAGATCTCGGGCGCAGTATGCCTTCCCTCGGGTCTCGAAGCTTTTGGAGATATCAATGAAGCTCTTGAAGAGCTCGCTTCTCGCCTCCGCAGCAGGGTTTGCTGCGGTCGCCGGAGCACAGGCAGCCGACCTTCCGGTCAAGAAGGCTGCGCCGATCGAGTACGTCCGCGTCTGCTCCGCCTACGGCGCCGGCTTCTTCTACATCCCCGGCACGGATACCTGCATTCGTCTCTCGGGCCGCGCCCGCCTCGACGTCGGCTACCAGCCGACCGACGCCCGCTCCAACAACGGTTCGGCGGGTGACACCACCGGCTACATCGGCCTCGCCCGCATCAACGTCGACGCCCGCACCCAGACCGGCTACGGCACCCTGCGCGCCTTCGTGCGTCTCCAGTTCGCCTCGCGCACCGGCGCCACCGGCGGTCTGCGCTCGGGCACCCAGGAGCGCATCGGCAACGCCTTCGCCGCCACCGGCCAGGACCAGGGCGGACGCGTCCAGCAGTTCGTGAACACCGACAAGGCGTTCATCCAGTTCGCCGGCCTCACCGCCGGTCGCGCCTCCTCGTTCTTCGACTTCTACGCCCACGACTTCGAGTTCGCCGGCGCCACTGCCAACTCGGACCTGCAGTCGACCAACCTGCTCGCCTACACGAGCAAGCTCGGCGACGGCGGCCTGTCGGCCACGGTCTCGCTCGAAGATCCGTCCTTCCGCCGCAACACGATCAACTCGCAGGAATCCACCGCTGCCGGTGCCCTCTCCCGCGTCCTGCTGTCGACGAACGCCCTCGGCGTTCCGACCTTCCAGCAGATCGAAGTCTCGCAGCGCAACCGTATGCCCGACTTCGTCGGCGTGCTCCGCTACGACGCCGCCTGGGGTTCGGCCCAGCTCTCCGCCGCCGTCAAGGAGCTGAACACCAGCAACGTCATCGGCACGGGCAGCGCCAACGTCGCCGGCATCGTCGGCCTCCAGAACAACTTCTTCGCTCCCGGCATCGTCGGTCCCGGTGCCCGCGTCTCCAGCGAGTACGGTTGGGCCGTCCAGGGTGGCGTGAAGATCAACATGCCCTTCATCGCCCCCGGCGACACCCTGTACCTGCAGGGCGCCTACGGCGAGGGCGCGACCCTCTACACCGGCTACTCCTCGTACAACGGCAGCTACGCGCGTTCGGTCAGCATCATCAACGGCGCTGCGTTCGATCCCTACATGTCGGATGCCACGCTGAACCCGATCACGGGCAAGATCGACCTCTCCACCAGCTGGACGGTGGTCGGTTCGTTCCTGCACTACTGGGCTCCCGAGTGGCGCTCGGCCGTGTTCGGCAGCTACGGCGAGATGTCCTTCGCTCGTGGCGCGCGTGAAGCCAACGCCGCCGCCTATGCCGGCTCGGCCTTCGCGCCGGGTGTGAACTCCGCTGCGTTCATCGGCGCGCCGGGCTCGCGTGCCTTCGCTCTCAGCCCGGCCCTGCGCGACAACTACCAGTTCGTCGCAGGCGGCAGCATCATCTGGTCGCCCGTGAAGGACCTCGATATCGGTCTCGAGGGCTTCTACACCAAGGTCGGCGTCCAGAACGGTCGCGTCATCGATCAGTTCAACAACGGCACGCTGACGGCGGCCCAGGTGAACGCCCTCACGGCGGCCCAGGCCACCAGCCTCCGGACGGTCACCGCCTCGGACACCTTCCAGCTGCGCGCCCGCGTCCAGCGCGACTTCTAAGCCCAAACACCACGAGCGATCCGGGCTCGCCTTCGAGCCCGGATCGTTCAAAGCCCGATTTCTTCGAGACATGCGGACTGGCCCGGCTGAAAAGTCGGGCCTTTTTGCGTATCGGCTCGCCGCAGCGCGGGGGGAGGGGATCGTCCCGGGGGCGGCGCTGCATGCGGCATGGCCCGCGCGGCATACCCCTTGCCTGGGGGGAGGGCACTTCCA
>NZ_JAIEOF010000282.1 GCF_019750675.1 Methylobacterium sp. | reverse complement strand
GCGAGCCCGGAATTCACGAGGGCGGGGCGCGAACCGCCGCCGTTGGCCGCCATGGACAGGGCAGGGCGGGGCGGGGGCGCCTCGGCGGAAAAGGTCGGTATCGGCGGCAGGGCCGGCCGGGCTTCGGCCGAGATCGATCCCGGGGCGGAAACCGCCCGTGCGGCGCTAGATCCGGACGCCGAGCCTGCCAGCGCCTGGGCCTTCATCTGGCGCAGGGCCTCGTCAGGGGTCGGCAGGTCCGCCGCGTAGGCGAGACGCACCAGGGCCATCTCGGCCGCCGCCAGGGGACGCGTCGCGGTCTGCACCTCGGGGATTGCTTTCAGCAGGATCTGCCAGGCCCGCGAGAGCACGCGCACGGAGAGCTTGCCGGCGAAATCGCCGCCGCGCACCCGCTCCGCCTCGCTCAAGGTCGGGTCGGCGGCGGCCTCGTCGGGAACGAGCTTCAGGCGGGTGACGAGGTGAGTGAAGCCCGCGAGGTCCGACAGGATCACCGCCGGGTCGGCGCCGGCCTCGTACTGCCCGCGCACCTCCGCGAAGGCGGCTGGGATGTCGCCGCGCATCACCGCCTCGAACAGGTCGACGATACGGCCGCGATCGGCCAGCCCCAGCATGTCGCGCACGCTCTGGGCACTCACGATGCCGGCCCCGTGCGCGATGGCCTGATCGAGGAGCGAGAGCGCGTCGCGCACCGAGCCCTCGGCCGCCCGCGTGATCGCCGCCAGGGCCTCGGCATCGGCCTCCACGCCCTCGGCCGTGCAGATGCGGGCGAGGTGCCCGACCATGGTCTCGGCCTCGACGCGGCGCAGGTCGAAGCGCTGGCAGCGCGACAGGATCGTCACCGGCACCTTGCGGATCTCGGTGGTGGCGAACACGAACTTGGCGTGCGGCGGCGGCTCCTCCAGCGTCTTCAGGAAGGCGTTGAACGCCTTCTCCGAGAGCATGTGGACCTCGTCGACGATGTAGACCTTGTAGCGCGCCTCCGTCGGCGCATAGCGGATGCCGTCGATGATGCCGCGCACGTCGTCGATGCCGGTATGCGAGGCGGCGTCCATCTCCAGCACGTCCATGTGCCGGGATTCCATGATCGCCCGGCAGTGACGGCCGAGTTCCGGCATCGCGATGGTGGGACCGGTGTCGGGATGTCCGTCGCGGACGTAGTTGAGCCCGCGCGCCAGGATTCGGGCCGTGGTGGTCTTGCCGACTCCGCGCACGCCCGTGAGCATCCAGGCCTGCGGGATGCGGTTCGCCGCGAAGGCGTTGGCCAGGGTGCGCACCATGGCGCCCTGGCCGATCAGGTCTTCGAAATTCTGGGGGCGATACTTGCGGGCGAGCACCCGGTAGGGCGTCGCGGCCGGCGCTGGCTCGGGAAGGCCGGGCAGGAACCCGGCATCGCTCGGTAGACCGGAGGTCGCGTCCATGCCGCCTTAGCTGGGTTCGGAGCGGCTCCGGTCGGAGGATGCCGCCACGCGAGCCGAAAGGCATCGATCGAGGTGGGAGGCTGGACGAAGACCCGCTCGGTCTCGTTAGGGCTGCTTCCTTCCGGACCTGACCCGGTTGGCGAGTGAAACGTCCCTCGCCAACCTCCCGAGGGCTATATGGCCGGGGTCCGTCGCGGATGCAAGCCAATGACGCCACGAACCGGACGCGCCGCACGCGCCGAAGTCGCGGAACGCATCGCGAAGCGCCGGAGGGTGCCCGCAAATTGCCCGATCCGGGCGCGAGGCTGGGCGAAACCCACCTGTGAACGGATGAGGAGATGCCGCATGCTGGGACGTTTCGGCCTGAGCCTGCTGGCCCTGTCGGGCCTCGGGGCGTTGGCCGCCACCGCCGCGACGGAGGCGGCGCGGGCGTGGGCCGGCAGCTATCACTACGAGCACGATGCGGGCCGTACGGTCGGCGGCTCGCCGATCATCGTCACCTATCGGCTCGATATCGCCGCGGGGCGCGGCAACCGGGACTGCCTCCTGCGGATCGAGGGCTTCCAGACCGACGAGACCATCGTCTGCAAGCTCAGCGGCGGGGACGACGCGGTCGCGGTTGGCTTTCATACCTTCGGGGATGGGCGAACCGTGAACGCCTACGGCACCCGGCTCTACGATGTCGGAGCGCCGCTCTTCGAGATGCGCCGGGGCGCGGGCCGCCTCCTGACGCAGTGGCGGGGCCTCAATCCCAGCGGCGCGGGGGCGAGCCCGCCCGCCGGGACCTACTTCTCCCGCCAGGGCTGATCCGGCGTCACGGCCGGACCGCCCGCGGAAGCCGAAACCTACTCGGCCTTGCGCTTCACGATGGCGAAGGTCTTCGGGTCGAGCTCGAGGTCGAACTGCTTGCCGTTCGCGTCGATCGCGTCGTCGATCTCGATCTCATCGTCCTCGACCTCGATCTTCTTCCATTTCGTGAAGCCTTCCTGCTTCAGGACGGCCTCGATCTTGGTCTGCTCCTCGGGGGTGGGCGCCCGATCCGCGAAGGCCGAACCGGTGAAGGCGAGGCCGAGGGCGAGGGCGGCGAGGCCCGTGAACTTGATCGACATGTCATCTCCCGTGGGTGGTGGAGTCCGTCTTCCGACGCCCACCGAACCGTCGAGGCCCGACGAGGTTCCAGCCCCGGCGGGAAAAGGCGCACGCGCAAAGGTTGTGTCGCGCTCGCCTGCCCCCTACGGTCGCGGGAGCGTCGACCCCAGGGGCGGTTCAGCATGGTCACCCGCGTTGCCACCGTCGCTTTCGAGGGAATCGAAGCGCGGGCCGTGGACGTCCAGGTGCAGATCGCCCCCGGCATCGTCGCCTTCACGGTGGTCGGGCTCGGCGACAAGGCCGTGGCGGAATCCCGCGAGCGGGTGCGCTCCGCCCTCATCGCCTCGGGCCTCGCGCTGCCGGCCAAGCGCATCACCGTCAACCTGGCGCCGGCCGACCTGCCGAAGGAGGGCTCGCATTACGACCTCCCCATCGCGCTCGCGGTCATGGGCGCCATCGGCGCCCTGCCGGCGGACGCCCTGGCGGGCTACTGCGTGCTGGGCGAACTCGCCCTCGACGGCACCATATCGCCCGTCTCCGGCGTGCTGCCCGCCGCCATGGCCGCCAACGCGCGCGGCCTCGGCCTTATCTGCCCGGCCGCCACCGGGCCCGAGGCCGCCTGGGCGGGCGGCGACATGGACGTTCTGGCGCCCCGCTCCCTGATCCAGCTCGCCAACCACTTCAAGGGCACGCAGGTCATGGCCCGGCCGGAACCCGCCATCGCGGCGGCCGGCGGCCCCCTGCCGGACCTGCGCGACATCAAGGGACAGGAGGGCGCCAAGCGCGCCCTGGAGATCGCGGCGGCCGGGGGGCACAATCTGCTGATGAACGGACCTCCGGGCGCGGGCAAGTCGATGCTGGCCGCGCGCCTGCCATCCATCCTGCCGCCCCTCGGTCCCCGGGAACTGCTGGAGGTCTCGATGATCCAGTCGGTGGCGGGGGAACTGAAGGGGGGCGCCCTCTCGAACCGGCGCCCGTTCCGGCAACCCCATCACTCCGCTTCCATGGCGGCCCTCGTCGGCGGCGGCATCAACGCCCGCCCCGGCGAAGCCTCGCTGGCCCATGGGGGCGTGCTGTTCCTCGACGAACTGCCCGAGTTCACGCCTCAGGTGCTCGATTCCCTGCGCCAGCCCCTGGAGACCGGCTCGGTGATGATCGCGCGCGCCAATCACCGGGTGACGTATCCGGCCCGCTTCCAGCTCGTCGCCGCGATGAATCCCTGCCGCTGCGGTCAGGCTCTGGAGCCGGGCTATGCCTGCCGCAAGGGGCCGAACGAGCGTTGCGTCGCTCAGTACGGTGCCCGCATCTCGGGCCCGCTCCTCGACCGTATCGACCTGCGCATCGAGGTCGGTGCGGTGACGGCGGCCGATCTCATCCTGCCGCCGCCCGCCGAAGGCTCGGCGGAGATGGCGGCCCGGGTCGCGGCCGCCCGCGCGCTCCAGGATGCGCGCTACGCGGCCTACGATCTCACCGGCGTCGTCACCAACGCCACCTGTCCCGCATCGGTGATCGAGGCCGTCGCGGCCCCCGATCCGGAGGGGGCGGCGCTGATCCGCTCCGCCGCCGAGAGCATGCGCCTCTCGGCCCGCGGCTTCCACCGCACCCTGCGAGTCGCCCGCACGCTCGCCGACCTCGACGGCGAGGCCAGGGTGCGCCGGATCCACCTCGCCGAAGCGCTGTCCTATCGGGGTCGCGCGGAGAGGCCGGCGCAGGTGTGATTCGTCAGGGCCGACCCGGCGATGAAAGCGTCTCGCAGGCAGGCGCGATGTGGAGACGATGGGCCGTTAACTATAAAAACTCAGGCCATCTCTTCGAGTGAAGCAAGTCGATCTGCGTAACGAGTACTGAGCCGGCGACATTCCGGCTTTCTTCCGGTCCTGCGGGCTTTCCATCTTGTCGGATTGCTGCGAGTGAATCTGAAAATTAATCCCTCGCGACCGTGAGGTTTTATGCTGAGCCAAGAAACCATCCCCGTGCCCATCGAGGACGCTGCGTGCGAGCCTTCGTCGGAGGCGGCGCGCGCTGTCCGGCGGACCGATGTCGTCATCATCGGGGCGGGTCTCGCCGGGAACGTCGCGGCCTCGACCCTGGCGCGGGCCGGCATCGATGTCGTGATCATCGACGCCGCGGCCGTCGTGCCTCCCAGCCTGCGGGCCGAAAAGCTCGGAACCCCCATCCTCGCCCTGTTCGATCGGCTCGGGCTCGGCGAAACGGTGCGGGCCGCGGCCACACCGATCTCAAGCGTGTGGATCGCCCGGTTCGGACGCGTCATGACGCGCCGGACCCGGCGCGAATACGCTTTCGCCTACAAGGACCTGGTCACCGCCTTGCGGGCGGTGCTGCCGGAGCGGGCCGAACTCCGGTATGGGCGCGTCACCGATATCGCCAGCGGAGCGGATCTCCAGCGCGTCACCCTGAACGACGGCTCCGTGGTGGAGGGCCGCCTCCTCGTCGTCGCGACGGGGCCGGGGGCCGCCATCCATCGGCGCGTCGGGATCGACATCGTGGATGCCCAGCGCGACCACTCGATCTGCATCGGGTTCTACCTGAAGGCGCCCCCGGCGGCCTTCCCCTTCGAGTCGATCGTCTATTACGGCGAGCGCTGGAACGACCGCGTGTCCTATATCTCGCTGTTCCCGATCGGGTCGCGCATGCGCGCCAACCTGTTCGTGTATCGCGAGCACGACGAGCCCTGGATGCAGGCGTTCCGCGCCGATCCCACCGAGACCCTACGGCGGACGCTCCCGAACCTCGAGCGGGTGTGCGGACCCATCGAGATCGCGGGCAACCTCGATATCCGTCCGATCGACCTTCGCCAGACGCAGGGGCACGAACGCGCCGGCGTGGTCCTGATCGGTGACGCCTACTGCACCTCGTGCCCCGTCTCCGGAACCGGGATGCACAAGGCCTTGATCGACGTGGAGCGCCTCTGCCGGGAGTACGTGCCGGCCTGGCTCGCGACGCCGGGTATGGACGCCGACAAGATCTCCGCCTTCTACGCCGACACCGTGAAGACCCAATTCGACCGGAACAGCCTCGCGATCAGCAATCGCCTGCGCGGTCTCGCCGTGGGGCGTGGCGCCCGTTGGCGCGTTTCCCGCGCGGCGGCGAAGGCCCGTTCCGCCTGTGTCTTCACCGCACACCGCTGCGCGCACCTCGCCGCTGTCCTGGCCACGCCGATCGCGGAGTTTCTGGAGCGGATCTGAAGGCGCGCCCAGAGCACGGTCGCGCCCGAAGCCGTCGCCATGGGGTCGTCCCGGCCCGTCCGACGCCATCGGACGGGCCGGATCGTCGCGGTCCTACCGACCGTAGATATCCTCGACGCGGATGATGTCGTCCTCGCCCGTATAGGAGCCGACCTGAACCTCGATGAGCTCCAGGGGGATCTTTCCGGGATTGGTCAGGCGATGCATCGAGCCGATCGGCAGGTAGACCGCCTCGTTCTCGTGCACCAGTACGACCGCGTCGTTGAGCGTGACCTCCGCCGTGCCCTTGACCACCACCCAGTGCTCGGCACGATGAAAGTGCTTCTGGAGCGAGAGCCGTCCCCCCGGCGTCACCATGATGCGCTTGACCTGGAAGCGCTCGCCGATGTCGATGCGCTGGTACCAGCCCCAGGGCCGGTACATCCGGCGATGGGCATCGGCCTCCGGATACGCCTTCGCGCGCAGGTTCGCGACGAGGTCCTTGACCTGTGAGGCTCGCGCCTTCGACGTCACCAGGACCGCGTCGGCGGTCGCCACCACCACCACGTCGTCGAGGCCCACCACCGTCGTCAGGTGCTCGCCCTCGCTGTGGATCAGGCTGCCACGGGTATCCACGGTCTCGACCCGGCCGCGCAGCGCATTGCCGTCCGCATCGTGCGGCAGCACCTCCCAGACCGCGTCCCAGGTCCCGACATCCGACCAGGGAAAGGAGACCGGGCGCACGCCGGCCCGCTCGGTGCGCTCCATCACGGCGTAGTCGATGGAGGTCTTGGGCGCCCGGCCGAAGGCGGCCGCATCGAGACGCACGAAGTCGAGGTCGCGGACCGCGCGCGCGAGAGCGGCCTGGGTGGCCTCCAGGATCTCCGGGGCGTGGGCTTCGAGTTCGGCCAGCATCACGTCGGCGCGGAACAGGAAGTAGCCCGAGTTCCAGAGCGCGCCTTCGGCGATCAGCCGCTCGGCCCCGGCCCGGTCCGGCTTCTCGACGAAGCGCGCGACCCGGTGATTCCCGGAGGCGTCGTCGAGGGGCTCGCCGACGCGAATGTAGCCGTAACCGGTGGCCGGTGCCGTCGGGGTGACGCCGAGCGTCATGATCTGTCCGGCCCGCGCGCCGGCGGCGGCGGCCCGGGCGGCCTCGACGAAGGCCCGCGTGTCGCCGATGACGTGGTCGGCGGCCATGATCAGCACTACGGCTTGCGGGTCCTGGGCGGCCGCGTGGAGGGTGGCGACCGCCACCGCGGCGGCCGAGTCGCGCCGATCGGGCTCCAGGATGATGTCGGCCGCGATGCCGGCCTGGGCGAGCTGCTCGGCGACGATGAAGCGCGCATCGCTGCTGGTGAGCACCGTGGCGCGGGCGAAGACGCTCGCATCCGTCAGACGGCGGGCCGTGTCCTGGAAGGTGGAACTATCGGGATTGATCAGCGGCGTGAACTGCTTGGGCATGCTCTCGCGGGAGGCCGGCCAAAGCCGCGTGCCCGACCCACCGCATAGGATCACCGGATGGATCAGATCGCCGGACCGCTCTGACATGACATTCTCCCCTCAAGTGATCATGCACGCCGAATTGCGTACAACCCGCATCTGCTGAGGGTCCTACCGTGTCACGGCTGGAACCGCCATCGCTCGCGGCGCCCTTCGACGACAGAATCGCGGCTTTCGAAGCCCTCCCCGATCCGCGGACGGCCTACTCGGCGGCTTGGCGGGCGGCGTAGCCGAGGCGCCCGTTGAGCTCCTCGATCAGTTTCACGGCGGCCTCCGCGATCACGGTGCCGGGTGGGAAGATCGCCGAGGCACCGGCGGCGTAGAGGGCGTCGTAATCGCCGGGCGGGATCACGCCGCCGATGACGATCATCACGTCGCCGCGGCCCTGCTCCGTCAGCGCCGCCTTCAACTCGGGCACCAGGGTCAGGTGGCCGGCGGCCAGCGACGACACGCCGACGATGTGCACGTCGTTCTCCACCGCCTGCCGCGCGGCCTCGGCGGGGGTCGCGAACAGCGGTCCGATATCCACGTCGAAGCCGAGATCGGCGAAGGCGGAGGCGATGACCTTCTGGCCGCGGTCGTGCCCGTCCTGGCCCATCTTGGCGACGAGGATGCGTGGGCGGCGCCCGTCGTTCTCCTCGAAGGTCTCCACGAGCTTGCGAACGGTCTCGACCACCGGCGACATGCCACCCACCTCCCGCTTGTACACGCCCGAGATCGAGCGGATCTCGGCCCGGTGACGGCCCCAGGCCTTCTCCAGAGCGTCCGAGATCTCGCCCACCGTGGCCTTGGCCCGTGCCGCGCTGACGGCGAGTTCGAGGAGGTTGCCCGTCCCCTGCGCCGCCGCCGTCAGCGCGGCGAGCGCGGCGTCGACGTCGGCCTGGCTGCGCTCGGCCCGCAGGCGCTTCAGCTTGTCGATCTGAAGGGTGCGGACGTTGCCGTTGTCGACGCGCATCAGCTCGATGGCGCGGTCGTCGTCCGGCTTGTACTTGTTGACGCCCACGATGGTCTGGCGGCCGGAATCGATCCGGGCCTGGGCGCGGGCGGCGGCTTCCTCGATGCGCAGCTTCGGGATGCCGGCCTCGATCGCCTTGGCCATGCCACCCAACTCGTCGACCTCGCGCAGGTGCTCCCAGGCGCGGGCGACGATATCCTGAGTGAGCTTCTCGACGTAGTAGGAGCCGCCCCACGGGTCGACGATGCGCGTCGTGCCGCTTTCCTGCTGCAGGAAGAGCTGGGTGTTGCGGGCGATGCGGGCCGAGAAGTCGGTGGGCAGGGCCAGCGCCTCGTCGAGGGCGTTGGTGTGCAGGGACTGGGTGCCCCCTTGCGTCGCCGCCATCGCCTCGATGCAGGTGCGGGTGACGTTGTTGAACACGTCCTGGGCGGTCAGCGACCAGCCGCTCGTCTGCGAATGGGTGCGCAGCGGCAGGGACTTGTCGGATTTTGGCTCGAACTCCTTGACGAGCTTGGCCCAGATCAGGCGCGCGGCCCGCATCTTGGCGATCTCCATGAAGAAGTTCGTCGAGATGGCCCAGAAAAAGGACAGGCGCGGAGCGAACTGGTCGATGGTGAGACCCGCCGCGAGGCCCGCCTTGATGTACTCGACGCCGTCGGCCAGCGTGTAGGCGAGTTCGAGGTCGTTCGTCGCCCCGGCTTCCTGCATGTGATAGCCGGAAATCGAGATGGAGTTGAACTTCGGCATGTTCTTGGAAGTGTAGGCGAAGATGTCGCCGATGATCCGCATCGAACCCGCCGGGGGGTAGATGTAGGTGTTGCGGACCATGAACTCCTTGAGGATGTCGTTCTGGATCGTGCCCGCGAGCTTCTCCGGAGGCACGCCCTGTTCCTCGGCCGCCACGATGTAGAGGGCGAGGATCGGCAGCACCGCGCCGTTCATCGTCATCGAGACGGTCATCTCGTCCAGCGGAATGCCGGAGAACAGGGTCCGCATGTCGTAGATCGAGTCGATGGCGACGCCCGCCATGCCGACATCGCCCGAGACGCGCGGGTGGTCGGAGTCGTAGCCCCGGTGGGTGGCGAGGTCGAAGGCCACCGACAGGCCCTTCTGACCGGCGGCGAGGTTGCGCCGGTAGAACGCGTTCGAATCCTCCGCCGTGGAGAAGCCGGCATATTGCCGGATGGTCCAGGGCTGGGTCACGTACATCGTCGGGTAGGGGCCGCGCAGGTAGGGCGCCACACCCGGATAGGTGTCGAGGAACTCGATGCCTTCGCGGTCCTGCGGACCGTAGACGCCCTTCACCGGAATGCCCTCGGGCGTCATCCAGGGGTCGCCGATGGGCGGCACCGGGGCCGGAACGGCGTCGGCCGCGTACGGAACGGTCGCGAAGTCGGGGATGCGAGACGTCATGGGCTCTGGCTCGTGCGGCGGCAGCGTGCCTGCATTATAGGTACGCGCTCGGTCTGGGCTACTCCTAACCGGACTTGCGCGGGATGGGGCGGCAAAACCGTCACTTTCCCGCGCGGACCGGCGAAATCTTTTCGGGGACGCCGCAAAGATTTCTTGGCCTCACGTGCTCGGCTCCACGTTCTTCGCCCCCGCGGAGGTTTCGCGGACCGAGACCTTATTCGGCAGCCATCCGCGTCGGCGAGAGGCCCTGCACCTCGGCGGCGACGGCCGCCACGACGCTGCGCAGGTGCCAGACCAGTTCCGAAAACCCCGGGGTGATCGCGAGGGTCGCCTCGTTCATGTAGAGGCCCCGGTTGATCTCGATCTGCAGGGCGTGGCGCTCGACGTTCGGCTCGCCGTAATGCTCGGTGATGAAGCCGCCGGCGTAGGGCTTGTTGCGCAGCACGCGGTAGCCCCGCGCCCTCAGGTGGTGCTCGAAGGCGTCGATCAGGATCGGCGCGCAGGCGGTGCCGAAGCGGTCGCCCAGGATGACGTCGGCCCGTGCCGCCTCGTCGCGCCCGAGGCTCGACGAAGGCATCGAGTGGCAATCGATCAGGATCGCGTGCCCGAACCGGCGGGCCGTGCGCTGGATGAGGCCGCGCAGGGTGCGGTGATAGGGCTTGTAGAGGGACTCGATCCGCTCCACCGCGACCTCCACGGGCAGGCGCCCGCGATAGATCTCCTGCCCGTCGGCCACGAGGCGCGGAATGGTGCCGAGGCCGCCCGCCACCCGCATGGAGCGGGTGTTCGCGAAGGCCGGCAGGCGCCCGTCGAACATGCGCGGATCGAGCTCGTAGGGCTCCCGATTCACGTCGAGGAAGGCGCGCGGGAAATGCGCCCGCATCAGGGGTGCGCCGAGATCGACCACCGGTGCGAACAGCCGGTCCACATGCGCATCCTCCGAGCGCCGCAGCGCGAGGCCCCCGAGCCGCGAGGCGGCGAGGAAGGCCGGCGGATAGACTGCGCCCGAATGGGGTGCGTTGAACACGAAGGGGAGGGTGTGCTCGGTCGGCTCATCCACCGTGAAGGGCGGATCGAAGGCCGCCGCTCCGGACGCCTCGGGGGCTTGGGACGACTCTGTCATCGCGGCGTGGGCGCCTCGGTGCGGACGGAACAACGCATGCGCTCACTTTGCGGTTTGCCGGCTGGCCTGTCCAGCAGCATGGGCGCGCCGCGAAGCCGCTACGGGTGCCGTTGGACACCCCGGCCGGAGCGCTTGGCAACGTTCTGTTTACCAAGCCGGTGCTTTGTGAAAAGAACACAACGAATCAAATGGTACGGGACGCCGCGCGATGAAAATCCTCCTGGCGGAAGACGACAACGACATGCGCCGCTTCCTGGCCAAGGCGTTGCAAAACGCCGGCTACGACGTGCTGTCGTTCGACAACGGCCTGTCGGCCTACAACCGCCTGCGCGAAGAGCCCTTCGAACTGCTCCTCACCGATATCGTGATGCCCGAAATGGACGGTATCGAGCTGGCGCGCCGCGCCACCGAGCTCGACCCGGACATCAAGGTGATGTTCATCACGGGCTTCGCCGCCGTGGCGCTGAACCCGGATTCCAAGGCCCCGAAGGACGCCAAGGTCCTGTCCAAGCCGTTCCACCTGCGCGATCTCGTCAACGAGGTCGAGAAGCTGTTGGCGGCCTGAGCAATTCTCGCCCCGTCGCCGGCTGACCGGTAGTAGGAAGTGCGGTCGCGCTCGCCTATATGCTGGTTGGATTGGGGTGGGGCGTTACGACGATGAAGCCGGTCACAATCTACACAACCGCATGGTGCCCGTACTGCTCGGCGGCCAAGAGCCTCCTGCGCGACAAGGGCATCGCCTTCACCGAGATCGACGTCGAGAGAACCTCCGGCTCGCGCGCCACGATGGTGCAGCGGGCAGGCGGGCGCACCAGCGTGCCCCAGATCTTCGTGGGCGACACCCATGTGGGCGGCTGCGACGACCTCTACGCCCTGAACGGCGCCGGCAAGCTCGACCCGATGGTGGCCGCGTGAGCGCCGCGCCCCGGTTCACCGCCGCCTGCGTGCAGATGCGCTCCAGGCGCGATCCGCTCGCCAACCGCGATGCCGCCGTGTCCCTGGTGCGCGAGGCCGCCGATGCGGGCGCGCATTACGTGCAGACGCCCGAGATGACCTCTCTGGTGGAGCGCAGCCGGACCAGCCTGTTCGAGAAGGTCACGGGGCAGGACGACGACCCGACCCTGGCGGCCCTGCGCGAGGTCGCGCGCGCGCGCGGGATCGTGATCCAGATCGGTTCGCTCGCCGTGCGCAACGGCGACAAGATCGCCAACCGCGCCTTCCTGATCGATGCCGAGGGCGCGATCACAGCGTCCTATGACAAGCTGCACCTCTACGACGTCGATCTGCCCAACGGCGAGCGTTGGCGGGAATCCGCCACCTATACGGGCGGTGCCTGCGCGGTGGTCGCCGACACGCCCTGGGCGGCGATCGGGCTCGCCATCTGCTACGACATCCGCTTTCCCGCCCTCTACCGGGCGCTGGCCGAGGCGGGGGGCGCGATCCTCACGGCGCCCGCCTGCTTCACGCAGCAGACCGGAGAGGCCCACTGGCACGTGCTCCACCGTGCCCGCGCCATCGAGACGGGCTCCTTCATGATCTCGGCCGCGCAGGGCGGGCATCACGAGGACGGGCGCGACACCTATGGGCACTCGCTCATTGTCGATCCCTGGGGCAAGGTGCTCGCCGATGCCGGCGGCTCCGAGCCCGGCGTGATCCTGGCGGAGGTCGACCTGTCCCGCGTCACAGACGCCCGCGCCCGCATCCCGACCCTCGAGCACGCGCGCCCCTTCACCGTCGAGCGTGTCGGACGTCCCGCCTGACCCTCGTTCCCCGAAACTCGGTCCCATGATCCGCTACACCCTCGCCTGCGAGGCCGGGCACGGCTTCGAGAGCTGGTTTCCGTCAAGTGATTCCTACGACGCGCAGGCCGCGCGCGGGCTGGTCACCTGCCCGGTCTGCGGATCGGCCCGCGTCGGTAAGAGCATGATGGCGCCCTCCGTCGCCCGTACCGACCGGGGCCCGCGCGGGGCCGCCGCCGAAGCGTCCTCCGAGCCCGCTCTGCCGGTTCCGTCGGTGGCGTCGACGCCGGAACTCGCGGCCAGCGAGCCCGAGCAGCGCCTGCGAGCGCTGATGCAGGCCCTGCGTGCCGAGGTGGTCCGGAACGCCGACGATGTCGGCGCGCGCTTTCCCGAGGAGGCCCGCCGCATCCATTACGGCGAGGTGGAGACCCGCGCGATCTATGGGGAAGCCAGCCTCGACGAGGCGCGGGCCCTCATCGACGAGGGCATCGACGTCGCGCCACTGCCGCCGGCCCTCGACGACCGGCACTGATATCCAGGCCTCCGCCCCAGGTTTTCTCGCCGTATCGGCGAACGATGCCTAGCGCTTGAGTGCCGCCGTGCCGGCCACCGTGGCGAGCGTGAAGGCGATGAGCGCGTTCCAGCCCGCCAGGGAAATCCCGAGGAGGCGCCAGGCGGCGGTGGAGCAATCCGCAACCCGCGTGGTCTGCAGGGTGTTCAGGAAGTCGCCGATCTCCTTCGGATTCGCGCCCGCGCCGCCGCCGCAATCCGTGGGCCCGGCCCAGAGCGCCCATTCGGCGCCCGCGTGATAGACGCTGAGGCCAGCTCCGTAGAGCAGGCCGATGGCCGCGAGACCGAGGACGAGACGGGTGGCCCAGGCGGGAACGAACAGGCAGAGGAGCGCCAGGGGGATCGCCGCGTAATAGGGAATTCGCTCCTGCAGGCAGAGCTTGCACGGCACGTAGCCGAGCCCCCACTGGAAATAGAACGCGCCCGCGATCGTCAGCACGGAGCCGACGAGAACGAGGAGGGCAGCCCGGCGCAGGCGGAGGAGCGAAGCGTAGTCCATCTCTACAGAAGCACCTTGAACAGAACGAAGCCCAGGATGATCACCGCGACGGAGATCGCCGCCACGACGTTGAGGTGCCGATCGAGCACCCCACGGATCTGAACGCCGTAGCGGCCGAGAAGTCCCGCGAGCAGGAAGAAGCGTGCGCCGCGCGTGAGCAGCGACAGCACCACGAACCAGAACAGGTCGTAATGCGCGAAGCCGGACGTGATCGTCACGAGCTTGAACGGGATCGGCGTCAGGCCTTTGAGCAGGATCACCCAGTGTCCGTACTGCGCATAGGAGGCCTGGAAGGTCGCCGCCTTGTCGGTGAGCCCGTAGACCCGGAACACCCACTGCCCGATCGAATCGAACAGCAGCGCCCCGATGGCGTAGCCGAGCACGCCGCCCGCCACCGAGGCCAGGGTGGTGACGAGGGCGTAGAACCAGACCCGGTCCGGCCGGCTCACCGCCATCGGCACCAGCATCACGTCCGGCGGTACGGGGAAGAACGAGCTTTCCGCGAAGGCGACGGCACCGAGGGCATAGGGCGCGGACGGCTTACCCGCCAGCGCGAGGATCCACTCGTAGAGGCGACGGATCATGAATGGGTCCGAGATGGCTTGAGAACGGCGAAGGGCGCCCTTTGACCACACCGTGCCCCGGCTGGCGAGCGCCCCGGGGCCGCATAGCCCGACGAGCCCGCCCGAATGGATCCGCAGGCGGACACGGGGCGGTCTCCGTTTCGGGGATCGGTTGACAGCCGCAGGCCCGCGCGGCAGGACATGCGGCGCGTGCCCGCGTGGTGGAATGGTAGACGCGTCCGACTCAAAATCGGAAGCCGAAAGGCGTGGGGGTTCGAGTCCCTCCGCGGGCACCAGCGACGATGCTGCTCCGCCACCGTCCCGCTCCTCATTCCGTGTCGAGAAACCGCGCGATCCATCGCTTGACGCGGGCGCCGTCACCCGGTCTCTCAAGGGACGCGAGGGCGTCGCTGCGTTGCTTCGGATCGAGGTCCCCCGGCCGGTGGCCGGCGATCAGCGCACGGGAGTAATCCGCCTCGAATTCCGGATGGAACTGGAACGAGATCGCGCGCCGGTCGGCATAGGCCAGGATGCCGTGCGGGGTGAAGGCGCTGCCGGCGAGCGTGCGGGCGCCGGGCGGCAACGCCATAACCTGATCCTGATGGATCGCCGGAGCCGACACCGTGGCCGTGCCGTCCATCCACGGCGCCTGCTCGTGGATGTCGTAGGCATGAAGCCCGAGTCCCCAGCCCTTCGCGGATTTCTCCACGCGCCCGCCATAGGCCTGCGCCATGGCCTGATGGCCGAAGCAGATACCCACCAGGGGCTTGGCCCGGTCGAGGCGGCGCAGGAAATCGAAGAGGTCCGCGATCCAGGGGTGAGGATCGTAGGCGCCTGCGGGTGACCCCGTGACGATGACGGCGTCGTAACGCTCCGGGCCGGTCGGCCATTCGCCGCGGGTGATGGCGTGGATCGTGCCCACATGTCCCGCCCCGAGGAAGTCGGCCGTCATCCGTCCGTAGCCGGGATAGCGGCCCCCCAGCCGGTCCGGGGGTGCGCCCGCTTCGAGGATCGCGATTCTCATGCGCACCCCATAGCCGAGCCCAGCCGGAGCTCCAGCCGAAATACGCGCCCGAGATCACGAGGCCGACCGCGACACCCCAGAGGTGGACGGCGTCGAGACTCCTGTGGGGTCCATCCCCGCTTGCATCGCGCCATCCCCTTCGCCGGTTGTCAACGGCCCTCGGTGGACGGGAAGGGCGCGGCCCTCAGGCAGCGCTGGCGCGCGGGCGCCGCCAGGACCGGGGCGGGGCCGGATCGAAACCGCCGGCCTTGGGGCGAATGTCCATCGCGTTGCCACGCCAGAGAATCGCGCCCCGCATCCAGGCGCAGGTCCAGAGGGCCGGGATCAGGGTGTCGCGGATGAGGAAGGCGAGGAGGAGCCGCGGCCGGCGATACCATCCGGCCCGGTGGGCGAGGCCGATCTCGGCCCCGTACCAGAGGGTGGTGAGGCCGAAGAGGATCGCCGCGAGGCCGAGGGAGGGGGCGGCGCTAAGCGCGATGCCGAAGGGCAGGAGCGGGCCGCAGCCGATTTCGGGGGCGAAGAAGAGCGGAAACGTGACCCGGCGCAGGCGGGCCCAGCGCAATTGACGCGACCAGACCTCCGACAGGGTGCGGCGGCCGAGGGGCTGGTCGAAGGGCGCGGCGACGAGGTGGACCCGGGCGCCCGCCGCGCGCACCAGCTTGGTGGCCGCCGCATCCTCGGCGATCTCCGCGGCCAGGGCCCGGATGCCGCCCCGCGCCTCCAGGAACGGCTTGTGCCAGAGCATGCTCTTGCCCTGCGCGAAGCCGAGGCCGAGGGCCTCGCCGGTGTATTGCCAACGCGCCTGGAGGGTGTTGAGGAAGGCGCATTCCACCGCGGCGAACAGGCCGTCCGGCCGGGCGCCGATCGGCGTCGAGCAGACGAGGCCGGTATCCGGGCCCCAGGCCGCCTGGAGCTGCTGCAGGTAGTCCGGCGGCATCGCGACGTTTGAATCGGCGAGCACCACCCAGTCGTGCCGGGCCGCCTCCCAGCCCCGCACGCAGTTGTTGAGCTTCGGGTTGTCGCTGATGCGCTCGTCGCCGACGATCAGGCGGGCGGAGATTCCGGGATGCGCGGCCATCAGGCGGCGGAGCAGGGGCACGATCGGGTCGTCCGCGTCCGCCACGCAGAACAGGATCTCGTAATCCGCATAGGCGAGGTGGAATCCCCGCGTCAGCAATTCCTCGCTGAACGCCTCGACGCCGCAGACGGGCCGGACCAGGGAGACCGGCGCGCCCGCCGGAACCAGACCGATGCTCTGCCCGCGTCCGATCCGGCGGGCCGCCATCGCGATGCCCGCGAGGTTGATCAGGGTGAGGGCGCCGCAGAGGGCGAGGGCGACGAGCGTGCCGGTCGCGCCCAGGTCACGCATCGCCGCGTTCCACATCGGCCCCTCCCACATCCGTGACCTCTTCCCTGGCGGGCCTTGCGGCACCCGTCGCGCGCCGGCCCGCCGGACACGGGGTCGCGGTGCTTCGCGCATCAGCGCCCCTAACAGCCCGGATGCTTCAGGCGTATGACAGGGCAGCGGTGTCGTGAGGGAGACGGGGTTTGGCCAGGCCGGCGCAGGTGGCGATCGTGGGGGCCGGAATGGCGGGGGCGAGCGCGGCGCGCCGCCTCGCCGATGCCGGGTTCGCCGTGAGCGTGTTCGACAAGGGGCGCCAGGTCGGGGGCCGCATGGCGAGCCGCCGCGACCGCGAGACCGGTCTTCGCTTCGACCACGGCGCACAGGTCCTGCGTGCCCATGGGCCGGCCTTTCGGCACCGCCTCGACGCTTGGCGCGCGCGCGGGATCGTGGCGCCCTGGGACGCGCCGGGCACGCACGCGGCGGTGCCCGACATGACGGCCCCCGTGCGCGATCTTCTCGCCGGCCTCGAAGTCCATGTGGGGCGCACGGTGACCGGCTTGACGCGGAATGCCGCCGGCTGGCGCCTCGCCCTCGCCGAGGCGTCCGAGGCCCGGGTGTTCGACGCGCTGGTGCTCACGCCCCCGGCCCCCCAGGCCGAGCGTCTCATCGACTCGATGGCGCCGGGCCTCGGCGCGCCGGGCTTCGCGGGGCTCCGCAAGGCCGCCTACGCGCCGTGCTGGTCGTTGATGCTGGCTGTCCCGCAGGAGCTTCCCTTCGCGGGCGATGTGCTCCGGCCGGGCGAGGGGCCGATCGCGGCCGTGTTCCGGGAGAGCGCGAAGCCTGGCCGCTCGGGGGCTGCGCCCCACGTCACCCTCCACGCCTCGCCTGAGTGGTCGGCGGCACACCTGGAGGAGACCCCCGAGGCGGTCGAGGCCGCTTTGCTCGCGGCCCTCGGCGCGCTCCTCGGCATGGCCATCGCCCCGACCCATCGGCGCGCTCATCGCTGGCGCTACGCCCTGGTGACCGCGACCTGCGGTGCGCCCTACTTGTACGATGCGGCCGCGCGCCTCGGCTATGCGGGCGATGCCTGCCTCGGGCCGCGCGTCGAAGCCGCCTACGACAGCGGCGCTGCCCTGGCCGAGCGGCTGGCGGCGGATCTCGCATGAGCCTGCCCATCGTCTTCCATCCGGCCTACGAGGCGACCCTGCCGGAGGGGCACCGCTTCCCCATGCGCAAGTACGGCCGGCTCGCCGAGATCCTGGCGGCGCGGGGCCTGGTGCCGAACGGCTTCGCCCGCCCTGAGCCCGCCGGGGCCGAACTCCTCGCCGTCGCCCATGACCGCGCCTACGTGGAGGCCGTGCTGGCCCACGACGTCTCGCGCGAGATCGAGCGCACCATCGGCCTGCCGGTGGGCGAATCGGTGGTGGCTCGTTCCTGCGCGTCCGTGGGCGGAACCCTGCTGGCAGCGCGGCTGGCCCTGGCGCACGGCATCGCGGGCAGCACGGCCGGGGGCAGCCACCACGCCCGGCGCGAGACCGGAGCGGGCTTCTGCATCTTCAACGACGTCGCGGTGGCCGCGCGCCAGCTTCACGCCGACGGAACCATCGCCCGCGCCCTCGTAATCGATTGCGACGTCCACCAGGGTGATGGTACCGCCGACTGCCTCGGCGGGACGCCCGACCTCTTCACGCTGTCGATCCACGCCGAGAAGAACTACCCGACCCGCAAGATCGCCAGCGACCGCGATGTCGGACTGCCCGATGGCCTGGACGATGCCGGTTACCTGGAAGTGCTGGAGGCCCATGTCGGGCCGCTCCTCGACGCGATTCGACCCGACATCGTGTTCTACAATGCCGGCGTCGACCCTCACCACGACGACCGCCTCGGCCGCCTCGCCCTCACCGACGAAGGCATCCTGGCGCGCGACCGGTTCGTCGTCGGCGAGGCCCGGCGGCGCGGGGTACCCCTCGTCGGCGTCATCGGTGGGGGCTATTCCACCGACATCGACGCCCTGGCCGGCCGCCACGCGCTCCTCTTTACCGCGATGGCCGAGGTGACGGGGACACCGGTCCGTTAACGCCCGAGGCCTAGCCTTCCACCGCCCTCCGTCGTTCCGAGCCCGTGATGCCCCCTCCGTCCCGACACCCGTCCCGCTTACCCGTCGCGGCGAAGTGGGGCACCTTGTGCCTCGCGGCCCTGGTCGCCGGGCTGGTGTTCGTCGGCCGGCCCTTGACGGCTCCGCTCTCGGGCGAGGTCGAGATCGCGCGGATGACATGGGTGGAGGTGCGCGGCGCCGTCGCGCGGGGCGCCACCACCGTGCTCGTGCCGAGCGGCGGCATCGAGCAGAACGGCATCCACATGGTGACGGGCAAGCACGACCGCATCGTCGGCTGGGCCGCGCACCGGATCGCCGAGGGGCTGGGCCAAACCCTCGTCGCCCCCGTGATCTCCTATGTTCCGCAAGGCGCCTACGATCCGGCCGAAGGCCACCTGCGCTTTCCTGGCACGATCGGCGTCCCGGACGCCGTCTTCGCCGGCACCCTGGAGGGCATTGCCCGCAGCCTGAAGGGCGCGGGCTTCCGGACGATCGGCTTCCTGGCTGACCACGGGGCGAGCACAGGGCCGCAGCGCGAGGTCGCCGAGCGCCTGTCCCGGGAATGGGCTTCGCAAGGGGTCCGCGTCGTCGACGTGAGCGCGTATTACGACGATGCCGCCCAACTCGACTGGCTCCGGGCCGCTGGCGAGACCATGGAGACGATCGGGCGCCACGCCGGTATCCAGGACACCTCCGAACTCATGGCGATCTGGCCCGAGGGGGTCGACCTCGGCCGCCTTTCGGGAATCGGGTTTCGCGCCGAGGCGACTGGCGCCGGCGGTGATCCGAGCCGCGCGTCGGCCGAGCGCGGGCGGACCCTGATCGACATGCGCGTGCGGGCGGCGGTTGCGCAGATCGAGGCTGCGCGGGCGGCCGGACGCTGAGTCCGCGCGCCCTGGACAGGGTACGGATCACGTGGGTTTCCCCCGGTGCGCATAACCGCCCCTTAAGGCGGATCTGACAGTTCTACGGGAGCAGTGTCGAACGCGAGGGCTGACGCATGACCGATTGGGCCTTGGCCGTCGTGACCCAATTCAGTGAGGCGATCATCGCGGGCCTGCCGACGACGCTGGCCCTGGCGGTCGTCCTGACGATCCTGTGTGCGCTGTTTCCCGGAGCTTCGGGCAAGCCGTGGTGGCGCACCTCCGATATGATCACCGACATCTGCTGGTGGTTCGCCACCCCGCTGTTCACCCGTTACCTCAGCCTCCTGCTCCTCATCACCGGTACGGTCTGGTTCTCGATGATCCGGGGCCAAGACGCCACGGATACGTCTCCGTCGCTCGGGGTGTCTCTGCTCGCCGGCATGCCGTTCTGGTTGAGCGTGATCGTGTACATCGTCCTCATCGACATCATGATGTACGTGACCCACCGGGCGTTCCACACCATGACCCTGTGGCACTACCATGCGGTGCATCACTCGACCGAGGAGTTGCACTGGATGTCGGCGCGCCGCTTCCACCCGATGGACGACCTTATCCACATCGTGCTTCCGGACGTGGTGCTGATCCTGCTCGGCATGCCGATCGAGATCATCGCCTTTGTGGCGCCGTTCCAGGTCTGGCATTCCGCTCTCATCCACAGCGACCTGAACTGGGATTTCGGGTTCCTGAAGACCGTCATCGTCAGCCCGATCTATCATCGCTGGCATCACACCGGCATCGACCAGGGCGGCTCGAAGAATTTCTCGGCGACCTTCCCGATTCTCGACCTCATGTTCGGGACCTACTACATGCCGAAGGGTGAGCGACCCGAGCGGTTCGGGATCGAAGACCCGACCTTCCCGAAGGATTTCGCCGGCCAGCTCCTGCATCCCTTCCGCAACCGCGCCTGAGGCGCACTCAGGGCGTCGGGCTCCCGGAATTCGGCAGACCCTTGGCGGCGTGTTCCATCGCGTCGAAGAGCTTTTCCAGTTCCGCCCCTTCCAGGCAGTGGAAGCCGAGGGTCCGGGTCAGCAGCAGGCCGAGGGTGGCGAAGGTCAGCATCGCGCCGGCGCCGGGGCAGCAGGCCACGTCCTCCATCTGGGCGAGGCGCTGCTTCAGGAAGGCGTTGAAGCCCGCGAAGGCATCCGGGCTCTCGGCGGAGGCCAGCAGCAGGGCGCGGGGAAACCCGTCCTCGTCGGCGTAGACCTGCCGCGCATGGGCGATCAACGCCAGGGGGAGGGCGGCCGCGTTCGCCCCCTGCTCGGCTTCGTGAGCCGCCACGCTCTCGCGGATCTCCCGCAGCTTGCGCTCGGCCAGCGCCGAGATCAGCGCGTCCTTCGAGGCGTAGTGATGCAGAACGCCGCCCTTGCTGAGCGAAGCCTCGGCCGCCACCGCGTCGATGGTGAGGGTGCGCGTGCCCATACGCCGGATCAGGCGTTCGGCAGCGTCCAGAATCACGAGGGGGCGGTCTTCGCGTCGGGTGCGCGCCTTCATCATCGACAATCTGGCCGGTCCGTCAGCGATTTCGAGGGGGGAAAGATCAACGCTGCAACCGGCAAGAAAGTCGATCACCCCAATGGGATACCCAGGAACGGCCGAGCCGCGAAGACGCTCCGCCGGGAGGACGATCCCTGAAAAAGAACCGTCTGGACGGTCGGTAAGATAGCAGATATGTGACGCCGGAGGGTAGGGCCTTTCGAATCTCGAGGACGCGATGGTGAGTTGGCTGACCGTTTGGCCGCGCCGGTGCGGGGGTATGGCCCTGGTGCTCGCGGCCTGTGTCGTCGCGATGTCGTCCGCGTCGCATGCCGAGGAAGAAGCCAAGGCGGCGGCAAAGCCCGCGAGCCCCGCGGTCGCGGTGGTCCGCACGGTGGTCGCGCGCGACACCACCATCGCCTCCGACCTCATCTTCACCGGCGATATCCAGGCCCAATCGCAGGTGAACGTCGCCTTCCGCACCAACGGCAAGATCGCCAAGCGCCTCGTGGAAGTGGGCGATCACGTCACCGCCGATCGGGTGCTGGCCAAGCTCGACCCGCAGGAGCAGCGGGCCAACCTCAACAACGCGCAGGCCGCGCTCACCTCGGCCGAGGCGCTGCTGACCCAGGCCAAGCTGAACTTCAAGCGCCAGGAGCAGCTCATGGCCAGCGGCTACACCACCCGCCCGAGCTACGACGACGCCGAGCAGCAACTGCGCACCACGCAGGCCTCGGTGGACTCGGCCAAGGCGGCCCTGGGCAGCGCCGAGGAGCAGTTCTCCTACACGGACCTGAAGGCGGGTGTGGACGGCATCGTGCTGAGCCGCACCTTCGAGGTCGGGCAGGTCGTCCAGACCGGCCAGACCGTGCTGGTGATGGCGCAGGACGGCCCGCGCGACGCCGTCTTCAACATCTTCGAGGCGGTGCTCGCCGCCCCCCCCGAGAGCAAGACCGTCGCGGTCACGCTCCAGGCCGATCCGCGGGTTACGGCGGTCGGCCGGGTGCGGGAGATCTCCCCCAGCGTGGATGCCGCCTCCGGCACCGTGCGGGTCAAGGTCGGGCTCGACGAGACGCCCAAGGCCATGAGCCTCGGTGCCGTCGTCATCGGCACGGGCAAGTTCCGGCCGCGCCAGGCGATCGTGCTGCCCTGGTCGGCGCTCTACCGCTGGGAGAACGGCCCCGCGGTCTGGGTACGTGATCCCGCCAGCGGCACCGTCTCGCCCCGAACCGTCACGATCGAGCGCTACGGGCCCAACACCATCGCGCTGAAGGGGGGCGTCGAGCCCGGCGAGGAGGTCGTCATCGCGGGTATCCAGCTCCTGCGGCCGGGGCAGACCGTTGCCGTCGCCGAGACCCTGGAGGCCACGCGATGATCCGTCCGGCCCTGCTCGCCGTCGCCCTCGTGCTTCCGCTCGGTGCCTGTCAGGCCGCCGAGGGCACGGCTCCGCCGCCACCCGTGCGGCCGGTTCTCTACCGGGTCGTAAAGCCGGTCTCGGCCCAGGTCTTCGGCCCCTTCGCGGGCGTGGTGGCGCCGCGCTACCAGTCCGAGATCGGTTTCCAGATCGCCGGGCGCATGATCGCCCGCGACGTGACCGTGGGCGACATCGTCCACAAGGGGCAGCGCATCGCCGCGCTCGATCCGGTGGTGACGCGCTTCGCCCTGACCAGGGCCGAGGCCGAGCTCGCCGATGCCAGGGCGCAGGCCGAGAACGCGAGCGCCACGGAATCGCGCCGCCGCCGCCTGCTCGCCGGCGGCAATGTCAGTCAGGCGCAACTCGACACCGCCGTGGCGAGCCGCGACACGGCCCAGGCCCGGGTCTCGCAAGCCGAGGCGAGCCTGCAGCGGGCGCAGGACCAGATGGGCTACACCGAGTTGCGCGCGGATTTCGACGGCGTCGTCACGGTGCGCAGCGCCGAGGTCGGTCAGGTGCTCAGCGCGGGACAGGCGGTCGCGACCCTGGCCCGACCCGAGGAGCGCGAGGCCGTGGTCGACATTCCCGAGGACCTCGTCGGCACCATGCCGGCCGATGCCGAGTTCACGGTCTCCCTCCAGAGCGCCCCGGACGTGACGGCGACGGCGCGTGTCCGCGAGATCGCCCCCTTCGCCGACCAGACCACGCGCACCCGGCGCATCCGCATGACCCTGATCAAGCCATCGGAGGCCTTCCGCCTCGGCTCGACCCTGACCGTCACCCTGGCGCGCGCCGAGCCGCCCCATGTCGACCTGCCCGCCACCGTGGTGCTGACCGAGGACGGCCGCGATGCCGTCTGGGTCGTCGCGCCTGACGGGAAGAGCGTGCTCAAGCGGCCCGTCACCGTCACGCGCCGGGACGCGAACCACGTCAGCATCGGCGCGGGCCTGAACGCCGGCGACCGCGTGGTCCTGGCCGGCGTCCACTCGCTCAAGGACGGGCAAGCCGTGCGCCTGCCCGATCAGGCGCCGTGAACGCGCAGGGCCCCGCTGCCATCCATCATCAGCCGCCACCCCGGTGAGGCGAGAGCAATCCCTTGAAGAACTTCAATCTCTCCGAATGGGCGCTGGAGCACCGTTCCTTCGTCTGGTTCCTGATGCTGATCTCGGTGGTGGCCGGTTTCCTGGCCTACGAGCGCCTCGGTCGCGAGGAGGACCCGCCCTTCGCGATCAAGACCATGATCGTGCAGGCGCGCTGGCCCGGCGCCACCATCGGCGACACCCTCGATCAGGTCACCGAACGGATCGAGAAGGAGGTGCAGCAGATCGATGCCGTCGATTTCAGCCGCAGCTACACCACGCCGGGCCAGGCCACGGTGTTCGTGCAACTCCGCGAGACGACGCCGCCCAAGACCATTCCGGCGATCTTCTACCAGGTGCGCAAGCGCATCGGCGACATCCAGAACACCTTCCCGCAGGGGATTCAGGGGCCGTTCTTCAACGACGAGTTCGGTGACGTGTTCGGCAACGTCTACGCCTTCACGGCCGACGGCGTGACCCCGCGCCAACTGCGGGACTACGTCGAGCGCGTCCGCGCCGAGGTGAAGAAGGTGCCGTCTGCGGGCAAGATGCAGCTCCTCGGTGCGCAGGACGAGGTGATCTACCTCGACTTCTCCACACGCAAGCTCGCCGGCCTCGGCCTCGACACCAACTCGGTGATCAAGACCCTGCAGTCGCAGAACGCCATCGCGCCCTCCGGCGTGATCCAGGCCGGGCCCGAGCGGGTCTCCGTCCGGGTCGGCGGCCAGTTCGTCAACGAGGAGAGCCTGCGCGCCGTGAACCTGCGGGTGAACGACCGCTTCTTCCGCCTCTCCGACGTCGCCGAGATCTCCCGCGGCTTCACCGATCCGCCCACCGACCTGTTCCGCTTCAACGGCCAGCCGGCGATCGGCCTCGCCATCGCGATGCAGCCCTCGGGCAACCTGCTCACCTTCGGCCACGATCTGAAGGCGCGGATGGCCAAGCTCGAGGGCGAACTGCCGGTGGGCGTCGGCATCCACCTCGTCTCGGACCAGCCCAAAATCGTCGAGGAAGCGGTGGGCGGCTTCACCAAGGCGCTCGTCGAGGCCGTGGTGATCGTGCTGGCGGTGAGCTTCATCTCGCTGGGCTGGCGCGCCGGCCTCGTGGTCTCGCTGTCGATCCCGCTCGTGCTCGCCATCGTGTTCGTGATCATGCAGATCATGGGCGTGACGCTGCAGCGCATTTCGCTCGGCGCGCTGATCATCGCCCTCGGCCTCCTCGTCGACGACGCGATGATCACCGTCGAGATGATGGTGGCGCGCCTGGAAGTCGGCGACAGCCTGAAGAAGGCCGCGACCTTCGCCTACACCTCCACCGCCTTCCCGATGCTCACCGGCACCCTGGTGACCGTGGCGGGCTTCCTGCCCATCGGTTTCAACGGCTCGTCGGCGGGCGAGTACACCTACTCGCTCTTCGTCGTCATCGCGGCGTCCCTCCTCGTCTCCTGGGTGGTGGCCGTTCTGTTCGCGCCCCTCATCGGCGTGAAGCTCCTGCCGAAGCAGATGAAGCACAAGGACCACGACGCCCCGAGCCGGTCGATGCGGATCTTCACCGGGATGCTGCTGGGCGCCATGCGCTGGCGCTGGACCACCGTGATCGTCTGCGTGGGCATGCTCGGCGCGGCGATCGTCGGCATGGGCTTCGTCCAGCAGCAGTTCTTCCCGGCCTCCGACCGGCCCGAACTCCTCGTCGACATGACGCTGCCGCAGAACGCCAGCATCGCTGAGACCAAGGGCCAGATGGACCGTTTCGAGGCGACCCTGGTGGGCGACCCCGAGATCGTGCGCTGGTCCTCCTACGTGGGCCAGGGCGCGGTGCGCTTCTACCTGCCCCTCGACCAGCAGCTCGGCAACGCGTTCTTCGGTCAGATCGTCATCGAGACGAAGTCGATCGAGGCGCGCGAGCGCATGAAGCTGAAGCTCGACAAGCTCGCGCGCGAAAAATTCGTCGGCACCGACTTCCTGATCCACTCCCTCGACCTCGGACCGCCGGTCGGGCGCCCGGTGCAGTACCGCCTCAGCGGTCCCGACCTGCAGACCCTGCGGGCCTACGCGCTCGCCCTCGGCAACATCGTCGGCGCCAACCCGCATCTAGACGTGCCGACCTTCGACTGGAACGAGCCCGGCAAGGTGCTCAAGGTCGACATCATCCAGGACAAGGCACGCCAGCTCGGCGTGACCTCGGAGGACATCGCGGGCCTGCTCAACGGCATCGTGGGCGGCCGGGCGATCACCCAGGTCCGGGATTCGATCTACCTCGTCAACGTGGTCGCCCGCGCGCAGGCCGTGGAGCGCAACTCCCTCGACACGCTCCAGAGCCTGCAGGTGCCGCTGGCCAACGGCAGCGTCGTTCCGCTGCTGGCCTTCGCCACCATCGGCTACGAGCTCGAGCAGCCCATCGTCTGGCGCCGCGACCGCCTGCCCACCATCACGGTGCGGGCCTCGATCTCGGACGACACCCAGCCCGCCACGGTGGTGAGCCAGCTCGACGAGAAGATCACCGCGTTCAGCAAGAGCCTGCCGGACGGCTACGTCCTGGCGGTGGGCGGGGCCGTGGAGGAGAGCGCCAAGGGGCAGGGACCGATCGCGGCGGTGGCGCCGGTGATGCTGCTCACCATGGCGATGTTCCTGATGATCCAGCTCCAGAGCTTCCAGAAGCTCTTCCTGGTGGCGAGCGTGGCGCCCCTCGGAATCATCGGCGTCGCCATCGCGCTGCTCGCCTTCAACAAGCCGATGGGCTTCGTGGCGATCCTGGGCGTGCTGGCGCTGATCGGCATCATCGTTCGTAACTCGGTGATCCTGGTGACCCAGATCGACGAGTACGAGCGTGACGGGCTGCCGCCCTGGGACGCGGTGGTGGATGCCACTTGCCACCGCATGCGCCCGATCCTGCTCACGGCGGCCGCCGCGAGCCTCGGCCTCATCCCCATCGCCCGCGAGGTGTTCTGGGGGCCGATGGCCTACGCCATGATCGGCGGCATCCTGGCGGCCACCTTCCTGACGCTGTTCTTCCTGCCGGCCCTCTATGTCGGCTGGTACCGGATCAAGGCGCCGCCGAAGGGCACGCCCCGCAGGGTCCACGGCGCGGACGGGCAGATCCACGGCGCCGAGGAGCCGGCGCACGCGGGCTGATCGCCGAGGTCGCGCGGGGGTATCGCGTCAGCGCGGTGCCGTTCCGGCGCGGTCCACCGTGGCGCCTGGACGCGAATCCGTCGTCGCGAAGTAAGGCTTGATGTCGAGGAGCGGGGTTCCGTCGCGGCAATCGAGGCCGCGCACCCGCAGGGTCGACCCGTCCCGTTCCAGAAGCTCGACCACCGACAGGGCGATGGGGTTGGGCCGCACCGGCGAGCGCAGGGAGAAGGTTCCCCGGCTGCCCTCCGCATGGCGGGGACGCTGCAGCGCGAGGTCGCGGGCGGCCTCGTCCATCCAGTAGAGCACGATGAGGTGGCTCGCGCCCTCGACGTTCTGGAGCGCCTCGGAGAACGGCGCGTCGACGGCGAGGGTGCAGGCCGCGTCGGTCTTGAGACCGTTCTTCGGGCATTCGCCGCGCGTCGCCCAGGGGGTACGGATGCGGCCGATGAAGTAGAGCCCGGCATCGTAGGTCTCGGGCAGGGCGATCGCCGCCTCGCCCGGCCGGTGTCCCGTCGCGTCGCTCATCCCGAACTCCTCTGCCTGGCGCGCAGGACCCGCGTGCGCGGCTCCGTTTCGAACAAGCCGGTGCCGGGAGCAAGGCGGGCTTTAACCGACCCCCGCACGGGCCGGCGCGGGTAAGCGGTGGGTATGGCGGGCGAAGGCGGCGATCGGGCCCGGCCGGCCGATGAAGTAGCCCTGCGCGGCGTGACAGTTCTCGGCGTCTAGGAACGCGAGTTCGGCGGCGGTCTCCACGCCCTCGGCGATGACCGGCAGGCCGAGGCCGGCGCCGAGACCGAGCACCGAACGCACGATGGCCGCCGCCTGGGGGTTGGAATCCACTGCCGCGACGAAGGAGCCGTCGATCTTGATCTGGTCGAAGGGGAAAAGGCGCAGGTTGGACAGGGAGGAGTAGCCGGTTCCGAAATCGTCCATGGCGATGCGCAGGCCCAGCGCCTTGAGTTCGCGCAGATTGGTGGAGGCGCGGTCGGGATCGCGGATCAGGGCCGTCTCGGTGATCTCGAGTTCCAGGCGCGCCGGATCGAGGCCGGTCGCGGACAGGATCGCCCGGACACTCGGCGCGAAGGCGGGATCGTGGATCTGGACGCCGGAGACGTTGACCGCCACGCTGAGGGGAACGTCCCAGCTCGCCGCCTCGCGGCAGGCCTCGGTCAGGGCCCAGGCGCCGATCTCCTGGATGAGCCCGCTCTCCTCCGCGATGGGGATGAACAGGGCCGGCGAGACGAAGCCGCGCTCGGGATGCTGCCAGCGCATCAGCACTTCGAAGCCGGTGACCGCCCCGGTTCGGATCGCGATCTGCGGCTGGTAGACGAGGCGCAGTTCACCCTGGACGAGGGCCCGGCGCAGGGCCTTCTCCAGCACGCGCCGCTCGCGGACCTCCTTGCCCATCGCCGCCTCGAAGAACCGGTAGCTGCCGCGCCCCACGGTCTTGGCGAGTTGCAAAGCGGCGTCGGCCGCGTTCAGGAGATCGTTGCGATCCGTCGCATCGTCCGGAAACAGCGCAATGCCGATTGAGGTCTCCGGCAAGGGTTCGCCCCCGGCGAGACCATCGGCGGCGTAGAGGGCGGCGCGGATCTCCTCGGCGAGGCGACCGGCCGCGACGCCGTGGGCGCACGGCGTGAGGACCGCGAACTCGTCGCCACCGATCCGCGCCGCGATCTGTTCCTTCCCGAGTTGATCGCCGATCAAGTCGGCCACCCGCGCGAGGGTCGCGTCCCCGTTGGCGTGGCCGTACAGGTCGTTGACCTGCTTGAAACCGTCGAGATTGATGGCCAGGAGGGCCAATCGTGTGCCCGATGCGGTCGCCCGCCGGATTTCACGATCCAGGCAGGCGTGGAAGTTCTGCCGATTGCACAGGCCCGTCAGGGTGTCGTGGCCGGCCAGGTACCGGATCTGGCGCTCCGCGCGCCGACGGGCCGTCAGGTCGCGCACCGCGATCGCGAGATGCGGCGCGCGGCCGTAGGCCACCGGGCGCGCGATCAATTCGACCGGCAGTTCGCTCCCGTCCGAACACCGCAGGAGTCCCTCGACACCGTCTTCGGGGGCACCGGCCAGGACGTCGTCGGTGGCGAAGTCGGGCAGGAAGTGCGACACCTCCATCCCGGTGAGGCTTCGCGCGTCGGTTCCGGTCAGGCGCGCGAAGCTCTCGTTGGCACTGACGATCCTCCCACCGTGGCAGATCACCAGGCCCTCCACGGCAGCGTTGGCGAGGCTTCGGAGGCGTTCCCGATAGACCGTCCGCTGGCGCTCGCGGATGTCGAGGACCATGGCGATGCAGGCCATCAGCAGGATCGTCAGGCTCGCCAGGACCACCGGAACGGCGAGCCAGACGGGCGGCACGGCCTCGGCCGGAACGACCACGCGGGGATCGGGCACCAGGGTCAGGGCCGAGAGGCCGAGGACGTGGTGCCCGCAGATGGCCACGACCAGCAGGATCGGCCCCAGGATTCGGTTTCGGGCGCGGTTGTCGGCAAGACCCACCCGGAGGGCGCCGGCGGCCATGACCGTGCCGAACACGACGGAGAGCACCACGAGGTCGGCGCGCCAGGCCATGTGGCCCTGGAACTGGTAGGCCGCCATCCCGGTGTAGTGCATCGCCGCGATACCCAGGCCGAGGATGCCGCCGCCGAGGAGGGGGGCGATCCGTCCCGGTCGCGCGATCGCCGTCGCGAGGCCGAGGCCGCTCAGCAGGACGGCGAAGACCAGCGACAGCGCCGTCGGCGCGGTGGCGTAGCCCACGGGGTATTTCGGGTCGCAGGCCAGCATCGCCAGGAAATGCGTGGCCCAGATGCCGGTCCCGCCCGCGAAGGCCGCGATGACGAGCCAACCCTGGCGCCGCGCTCCGGATGTCTTCTGCGCATGGCGGAGGAGGGCGATCGTCGCGCCCGCCGCCAGGGCGCAGATCAGCGCGGCCGGGAGGACGAGCCATTGATCATTGTCGGCCCTGAAGCAGCCGACGAGTGTCAATATCAACGCAGCGTTCCCCCGCCATGCCTGCCCTCGTTACGTCCACCCGCCCGGTCACGGGCACCGGACGGACGGCAAGGCGTTTTCGAGGTTGCATAGTACAGGTTAACAAGGCGAATTCGCCGAAAAATTGAGAGAAACTACAACCTTCTTCGACAGCGTCACAAACCGGCATTGGCTGTCGGAACGGCCGTTCGCCGGTGTTCGCGTCCGGCCACGGGGCGGTGTAAGAGACCGTCACCGAGGTTTGGCCAGGAGGCACCGTGATCCGCGACGAGTTGCGACCGATGGAATCCGTCTCCGACCCCGAGACGGTCGTGGACCGCCTCGCCGCGCTGCATGCGGGCGCGATCGAGGCGCTGCAATCGGCCCTGGCCCGCTACCTCGATGGCGGGGCGCCCCCCGACTCCACCGAGCGGCTGCAATTCCGCTATCCGGAGTTGCGGGTCACCTACCAGCCGACAGGGCCGATCCCGCGGGTCGCCCGGGCGACGGCCAAGTTCCAGGCCCCGGGCAGCTACGCCACCACCGTGACCCAGCCGGCGCAGTTCCGCGGCTACCTGCTGGAACAGCTGCGCCCCCTGGTCCGCGACTATGGCGCCACCCTCGAAGTGGGCTTGAGCGCCCAGGAGATTCCCTATCCCTACGTGATCGAGCCCGGCGCTGATCTCGGCCGTAGCGGGGTCACGCCCCGCGACCTCGCCACGTATTTCCCCGTGCCGCTGCTCTCGGTGGTGGGCGACGAGATCGCGGACGGGCTCTGGCAGGACTTGCCAGACCTGCCGCGCCCGCTGGCGCTCTTCGACGCGATCCGGACCGACTACTCGCTGCGGCGCCTCGTGCATTACACGGGCAGCGACTGGCGCGACGTGCAGCCCTGGATCCTGCTGACGAACTACCATCGCTATGTCGACGGCTTCATCCGCCACGGCCTCGAGCGCCTGGCGCGCGGCGACGAAGGCTTCGAGCGGATGATCCTGCCGGGCGGCATCTCGGTCTCCCGGTCGGAGGCCGCCTCCGTCGATCCGGCGGCCCTCATCGCGGCCTCGCCCTGGCACAAGTATCAGATGCCGGCCTACCACCTCGTAGCGCGCGGTCCCGACGGCAGCCAGCAGGGCACCACCCTGGTCAATATCGGCGTCGGCCCGTCCAACGCGAAGACGATCACCGACCACCTCGCGGTCCTGCGCCCGCATTGCTGGCTCATGGTCGGCCATTGCGGCGGTCTGCGCCAGTCGCAGACCATCGGCGACTACGTCCTGGCGCACGGCTATCTGCGTCGCGACCGCATCCTCGACGAGCTCGTGCCGCCCGACGTGCCGGTGCCGGCGCTCGCCGAGGTCCAGCTCGCCCTCCAGGCGGCGGCCGCCCACGTCACCGGCGAGAAGAGCGAAGCTCTCAAGCGCCGGCTCCGGACCGGAACGGTCGTCACCTACGACGACCGCAACTGGGAACTCCGCTTCAGCCAGGAGCGCCGGCGCATCAACCTCTCCCGCGCCATCGGCGTCGACATGGAAAGCGGCACCATCGCGGCCCAGGGCTACCGCCTGCGGGTTCCCTACGGCACCCTGCTTTGCGTCTCCGACAAGCCGCTGCACGGCGAGATCAAGCTACCGGGTGCGGCCAACGCCTTCTACGAGCGCGCGGTCGCCGAACACCTGCTCATCGGGCTGGCCGCCCTCGACATCCTGCGGGCCGAACGTCACGGCCTGCATTCGCGCAAGCTGCGCAGCTTCGACGAGCCGCCGTTCCGCTGACGCGCCGCCTCAGGACGATGGAGTGACGACGTCCGGGTTCGCCGCCGGCGCGAACTCGGGCAGGATCGCCCGCACGGTGGTGCCCTCGTCGAGCACGCTCTCGATGAGCAGCCGGCCCCGGTGCCGGTTGACGATGTGCTTGACGATGGCGAGCCCGAGGCCGGTACCGCCCTGGTCGCGACTCGAGGCGACGTCGACCCGGTAGAACCGTTCAGTCAGGCGTGGGATGTGCTCGGCCGCGATCCCCGGCCCATGATCGCGTACGGCGATCTCGACGTTGGTCCGCCCGCTGGCCGCATCGGTGTGGCGCCGGAGCGCGACTTCGACGCGGCCCCCGCTGCCACCGTACCTCACGGCGTTCTCGATCAGGTTCTCCACCACGCGCAGCAACTCGTCGCGCTCGCCGAGAATCGGGAAGGCGCCCTCCGCCGCGAGGCTCAGCACCACGCCGCGATCGCGGGCCAACGGGCCTTGCGTCTCCACCATCTGGCGGGCGATCCGGGTCAGGTCGACGGGCTGCGTCGGCGCGACGTGCTCGCGCAACTCGATCCGCGACAGCGACAGGAGGTCGTCGACGAGGCGCGCCATCCGCTGCGCCTGGGCCTTCATGATGCCGAGGAAGCGCTCCCGCGCCGGCGGGTCGTTGCGGGCGGGGCCTTGCAACGTCTCGATGAAGCCGAGGAGCGAGGCCAACGGCGTGCGCAGCTCGTGGCTGGCATTGGCGACGAAATCGACCCGCATCGCTTCCAGGCGCCGCGCCGAAGTGAGGTCGCGCAGGAACAGCACGACGTTGGGCTGCCCGCCCACCACCCCGTCCGGCATCGGCAGGGCCCCGATCTGCACCTCGAAGGCGCGCTCGGTGGGGACACGCGTGGAATAGAGCGTCTTGAGCGAGGCGCCGGTGCGCAGGACCTCCTCGATCCCGTCGAGGACATCGGGCGCGCGCAGGGCGAAGGAGAGCGGATGGCGCAGCTTCAGCGCCGGCAACAGGGCACGGGCGGCGGGATTGACCTCGATCACCACCGCGCGGCGGTCGACCAGGATCACGGGATCGGGGATGTTGGCGAGAAGGGCTTCCGCGACGGAGTGGCGGTTGGCCCCGGGGCTCTCCGGGACGCGCACGATCCGTGAGCGCCCGAGGCTGCCGATGACGCCGCCGAGACAGAGAACGACGAGGGACGCCGCGACCGCCGGGGCATCGAGGGTGCCGCGTCCGGCGGCGAACACCCCGAGTCCGATCGTCACGACGGTTGCGGCGGTCCAGGACGATCGGCGCGCCCCCCGTGCCATGCGGCCCCCCGGCGTTAAGGCGCGCCGCGGGTCCTGGCGCCCCGGCTGCGCTTGACGATCTCGTACACGGTCAACATGGCCAGGGCGATGACAAAGGGTACGAGGTAGTAGCAAACCCGGAACAGCAGCAGCGATCCGAGCACCTGATCGCGGGGCAGGCTCGACAGGGCGAGCAGGATCGTCGCCTCGAACACCCCGATGCCGCCCGGTGCGTTCGACGCGATGCCCAGCATGGCCGCCAGGACGTAGATCGCCACGAAGGTCGTGAAACCGATGGAGGTGCCCGCCGGCAGGAGCACGTAGAGCGTGGCGGCGGCCGCGCAGACGTCGCCGATGCCCACCACCATCTGGCTCAAGGAGACCGAGGCGCCGGGCAGTTCGAGGCGCCAGCTCTTCACGCGCACGTGGCGGCGCTTCAGCGACACCCAGAGCAGGTAGGCCACCACGGCGAGGAGCGCGCCGAAGCCCACCCCCTGGTTCAGCGCGATGCTGGTGAAGGTAAGGGCGGCGAGCTGTCCCGCCTCGACGATGAGGCTGAGGCCGAGGACGACGCCCATGCCGAGCCAGAAGGTGAAGCCGGCGATCACCGTGAGGGCGGCGATTTTGGCCGCGCCGAGACCCTTGCTGGAGTAGATCCAGTAGCGGATCGTCCCCGCCGTCAGGAGCGGGAAACCCAGGGTGAAGCTGACGGCGTAACTGGTGAACGAGGCGAGCGCCGTGGTTCGGTACGGCACCTTCAGCTTCAGCTGCCGGAGCGCCAGGGCGTCGTAGCAGGTGAGGAAGAGGTAACTCACGCCGACGAACAGGAAGGCGAAGCCGAGCTGCTTGGCCGAAGCACCCGTGAAGGCCGCGTGCATCTCGGCCCAGGTGACCGTCTCGACGAGCTTCCACAGGACGAACAGCGAGCCCGCCAGGATGGCGAGGCTGGCGATGGTGCCGAGCCAGGCATAACGACCGCGCATTCCGGATTTTGCCGGGACCGCCTCGGGTTTCGAACCGTCGATCGGGGACGCCTCGGGCGCGAGCGCCTCGGCCGTCTCGATCTGCTTCTGCTGTCCCGCAAAGTTCATCGTGTCGGCGTCCGCCTCTGCTGGGCTCCCCGCGCACGGCCGCGACGGCGGCATGGGGTCAACCCGAGCTTGTGCCGGACCACGGCCCGTCGCCCGCATTTAGGGTCATCGGGCGGTAATTGCCAGCGAGGGAGGCTCGATGCCCACCGGCGATGCAGGTCTGCGCCTGCGCGAGGCCCGCGCGGATGCGCTCCGCGACGCTCGGCGCGGTGCAGACATAGGTCGGGCTCGGATGCGGGACGGCGATCACCGGGAGGTCCGGCCGCCGCGCTACGAGCTCGTCCCGCGCAAGGCCCGCGACCCGGCCCGAGAGCACGACGACGCGGAGCCGTGGCAGGCATGCGAGAAGCGGCGCGAGGCAGGGCAGGGCCCGCCTCACCTCCGATCGGCGCGGGGCCCGGTTCAGGGCGCCGGGCGCATGGATCACCCACGGGATCGTGTTCCAGATCAGGGTTTCCCGGCGGGCGATTCCGGCCTCGGCTAGGAAACGGAACAGGTTGGCGGCGGTGCCGGTCGGGTTGTCGCGCGAGACGAAGCCTGTGCCCCGGATACTCGGCCCCGGCGTCTCCAAGAGGAGCAGCAGCCGGGCCTCGACGCCGCCGTCGAGGGGGTCGGGGTCGGGCACCTCGGCCCCTTGCGCCTCGGCGATCTGCCGGGCGAGGGCGCGGATCGGGGCGATGCGGGGGCTGTCGAGCAGCGCCTTTCGCGCGGTCAGTGCGCCCGGGTCGCGCAGGCTCTTCGGTTCGGCGGGCGGTGCCTCAGGCGGCATCGGCGACGAGACGCCCCAGGCTTTCGGGAAGAACGCCTTGCCGGCGGAAGCGCTCGCGGCCCCCTTCCTGCTCCAGACGCCGGACGAGACCCTCGCGGCCGCCGAACTGGAAGCCGAGCTGCGTCGCGTAGGCGGCACAGGCCTCGGCCTTGGCCTCCCGGCCCTCGGGGCCGAAACGGATCTGCGCCTCCGGCAGCGCGGCGAAGCGCGCTCGCAGCGGCTCCTTCGGGGTTTGGTCGCGCACCGTGTAGGGAAAGTCGCGCCACCACAGGATCGGCGCGGCGGGCTCGGCCGCATCGAGGGCCCGGACCACCTGGACATGGTCGACATGGCCGCCGATCGCCTGGGGGGCGAGGATCAGGTCGGGTGCCGTCTCGGCGAGGACCGCCCGGACAGCGTCGGTCAGGGCGGGCACGATTCCGTCATCGGCCCGGACGTCGCGAAACAGTTCGGGGGCCGAGGCATAACCCCGGTGGGGCGCCTCGCGGAAGGGCCAGTGGCGCGGGCGCGCCAGTCCGAGGGCCCGGATCGCTGCCGTATCCTCGGCCCGGCGCAGGTCCATGTAGTCGATCTCCGGCCCGAGCCCCTTGTCCGTCTGGCAGGCGAGGGCGAAGCCGGTCGGGTTCGCCACCGAGGCGGTGAACACCGTCACGGTCTCGACGTCCCAACCCGCACGGCCGAGGGCGTGGAGCAGACCGCCGCAGGAGAAGGCGGCGTCGTCGAGATGCGGCGACAGGGCGAGGATGGTGGGCATCGGTTCAGAGCAGGTGCGGTTCGGCGCGAAAGCGGCAGGACGGATCGTGCGGCAGGGTCGTGGCGAAATCGGTCGCCGGGTCGTCGTTCGCCACGCGCGCGTACACGTCCATGATCTGGCGTCCCACCGCGCCCCAGGAATAGACCCGGCGGCATTCGGCCAGACCGTCCTCGGCGAGGCGACGCCGGAGGGGCGCATCGGTGATCACCCGGGCGAGGGCGTCGGCCAGGGCCGGCACGTCGCCGGGCTGGACCAGGAGGCCGTTCTCGCCGTCGCGCAGGCAGTCGGAGACGCCGACCGCATGAGTCGAGACCACCGCGAGCCCGGCCGCCATCGCCTCCAGGATGGTATTGGAGAACCCCTCCGCGTAGGTCGGCGACACGAAGACGTCCGCCGCCCGGTAGAGGTCCGGCACGGTGTCGTAGTCGGCGTAGCCGGTGAAGCGGATCTCGGCCTCGGAGAAGTTCAATTCAGCCGCGCGGGCCTTCGACGATTCCACGTCCGGCCCGATCCCCGAGATGATCGCCTCGAACGGAATCGCGCGGGCGCGCAGCAGCGCGAGGGCGTCGATGAAGTCGAGCACGCCTTTCCGGCGGTCGACGCGGCCGTGATAGAACAGCCGTACCGGGCCGGGATGGCCCCCGGGACCGGGGGTGAAGCGCGTGGTGTCGACGGCGCCGGGGACGATGGTGAAGCGGGCTGGGTCCGAGCCGAGCCGGTCGCAGACTTCCTCGACGAAGGAGGCGCCACCGATCAGCAGGGCGTTGGCGTGGGCCAGCACCTCGCACATGGCGACCCGGTGCGTCTCGCAGCAGGAGCCGACCCAGTGCCCGTCGCCGCCTTGGATCGAGACGACGTTCGGCACGCCGATGGCCCGCGAGGCCAGGAGGGTCGCCCAGCCGGTGGGATAGCCGTACTGCGCATGCAGGATGTCGAACGGTTTCTTCGCGTGCTCGGCCTGGATCGTCGCCACCATCGTGTCGATGTCGCGCTCGAAATCGCCGCTCTCCTGCTCGCCGGCCTGTTCCAGGCCGATGACGGTGACGCCGGGCACGGCGGGCGGCGGGCCGCCGCCGTAGACCCGCGTGCCGAAGGCGTCGCCCCGGTACTGCGAGATCATCGTGACGTCGTGGCCGGCCTCGACGAGTTCGCGCAGCAGGTTCTGCGCGTAGACGCTCATGCCGGAAATCGCCGGAAAGTAGCGGCGCGAGACGAAGCAGATCCTCACGCGGAGGCTCCCGGGTTCGGGTTGCGGCAGTCGCGCAGGTATCGCAGCGAGGCCGGGACCATCAGGTCGGCGCGGTGGCTCTCGCGGGAGAGTTCGACGCAGATGAGTTTCTCGAAGCCGATCGCGTCGAGGGCATCGAGCACCGCGGGCACGTCCATGTCGCCCTCGCCGAAGGGCAGGTGGACGTGGACGCCCCGCGCCATGTCCTCCAGGGCCACGGTGCCGAGGCGGTCCGCGAATTCACCGACCGCAGCGGCCGGATCGCGCTCGCCGGTGACGAGGCAATGGCCGGTGTCGAGGGCGAGCCGCAGGCCGGGGATGTCGAGGGCGGCATAGTCGTCCAGCGTCTCGATCAGCATGCCGGGCTCGGGCTCCAGGCAGGCGACCACGTTCCGCTCGGCGGCGTAGGCGACGACCTCCGTCAGGCCCTCGCGCAGCCAGGCCCCGGCCTCGTCGCGGTCGATGTCGTCCTTGGGGACGCCGGCCCAGAACGAGACCGCCTCGGAATGCAGGATCGCGCCGATGTCGATGGCGCGCTTGAGGAAGCCGATGCGGCGGGCCCGCCCCGTCGCGTCGCCGCACACCAGGGTCGGCTCGTGCTTGGCCTTCGGGTCGAGAAGGAAGCGCGCGCCGGTCTCGATCACCGAGCCGAGGCCGAGGCGCTGCAGGCGGCTCGACACGCGCTGCGCCTCCGGCAGCCAGGCCTCGGCGAAGGGGTCGAGGTGATGGATGTCGAGGGTCAGCGCCACGCCCTGGTAGCCGGACTCCGCGATCAGGTCGATCGCGTCGTCCATGCGGTGATGGGCGGTGCCGTTCGTGTTGTAGGCAAAGCGCAGGCTCATGCGGCGCGTCCCTGCTGCTCCAGGCGGAACGGAGCATGGTGCGATTCCGGCTCGCGATAGAGCGGGTAATGCGAGCCGACGATCTGGTCGGCGAGCGCGGTGTCGAACAGAGGCTGGCCGCCGAAGCGCTCGATCGCCTCGGGGGTCAGGCGCACGGGCTTCAGGGTGTCGGTGGCCTCACCGAAGCGGATCAGCGGATGGTCGCGCTCGATGAGCTTCTGCGTGTTGCGCGCGCCGATGCGGTGATAGCTCATGGTCTCCACCTCGAGCCCCGGCACGATCGCCTTGACCACGCCGACCGCGCCGCCGGGCGGCGAGCAATCGACGTAGAGCACGTCGAACCCGGCGTCCTCCAGGCGCTCGCGGGCGATGCGGCCGCGGGCATGACCGTCCGGCGCCTCCGTCGTCGGCAAATCCTGGAAGCGCTTGGTGGAGCGCTCGGAATAGACGGTGTTGCGAAGCACGTCGGCGATGCCCTCCGGCGGCTTGACGATCCATTCGAGCATCGCCTTCAGGGCGCGGCTCTCCTCAAGATCGAGGCTCGGCAGCGCCTTGTCGATGAAGGCCTTGACGTAGCCCGGGGGGGTGACCCGCTCGGCGAAGGCCAGCGGCCCGTGCCCGAAGGCCTTGCGCACGCGGGCGGCCTGGAATTCGAGGAGCGCCTTGCGCAGGGCCCGCTCGCGGTCCGGATCGCAGGCCTCGCCGCAGGCCGAGAGGGCGATCGGTACCGGCGTGTCGGCGAGATTGCGGTCGTGGCCGACGACGTAGAGGTTGGTCAGGCCGAACTGGTCCGTGGCGAATTTCGGCAGGGCCTTGATCCCGAGGGCGTCCAGCCGGTCGAGCATGCCGCGCGTCTCGGGGCCGAGGCCCTCCGAGAGGTCGAGCACCACGCCCTGGTCGAGGGCGCGGAACAGCAGGCCGTTGCCGTCGCGCTGCAGCAGTTCGAGGAGGCCGTGACCCAGCGCGAACGCCACGTCCGGCCCGGCGCCGAGACCGTTCGTGATGAGATTGGTGAAGGGCTTGTAGCCCTCCGACAGCTCGAAATAGTCGGTGGCGGCGATGTCCAGCGGCATCAGCACCGTCTCGCCGGTGCGAGCCCGGACCGTGGGCGTCCATTCGAGGGTGGTGGCGCCCCCCACCGGGCTGCCGGCCGGCAGGCACAGCGTGAGGGGGTCGGCGACCGCGCCGGCGCCGTAGACCCGCACGAGGTCGTCGTAGCTGGCGCGCTCCTTCTTGCGCGGCATCACGGCCAGCGACGGCATCAGGTTCTCGGCGATCTCCGCCACCGCGCCGATGATCGCCTCGTCGTCGGTGGCGCCGTAGCCGATGCCGCTCGGCATGGCGCCGACGAAGAACGGATCGTCGAGGAACAGCGACACGAACCAGACCGGGATGCCGGTCCGGTCGAGGGGTGCCAGGGGGAAGCCGACGATGCGCCCCTCCGGCAGGATGTCGAGATAGGCGCGCACCGGCTCGGGCAGAGCGGCCGGCAGGCCCTCGATCCGGCGGGGGGCGCCGTAGCTGTAGGCGCGCGGCGCCTTGATCCGGCTGTGGCGGGCGCGGTCGTCCTGGTCCTGCTCGTTCACGGTGGTGGTGTTCCGTTCCTCAGGGCAACGCGGCATAGGCGCGGGCCAGCAAGCGCATGGTGTGGAGGTCGCGGGTGGCGCTGTAGGCCTCGCGCTCCTCCGGCCGGCGCAGGGCCGAGCCGAAGGCCTTCACCTGTTCGAGGAAGGGTGAGGCTTCCCCGTCGAAGGGCAGAATGTCCGATGCGCCGGTTGACCCGTCGGTGAACGACAGTGTGCCGCCCGCCACCTGTCCCATCGTGTCGATGGCGGCGAGAAGACCCTTCGTACCGGTCACTTCGAGGCGGCGGCGGGGCAGGGCGTCCGGGCAATTGTAGGCGACGTGCAGGTTGGCGAGAACGCCGGAGGGCGTGCGCCCGATCAGGAGGGCGCCGTCGTCGACGGCGTAGTCCTGGGCGCGGGCCTGGGTCAGGGCGGCGAGGTCGTGAATCGATTCGTCGAGGAGGAAATCGACGAGGTCGAGGCCGTGGGGCGCGAGATCCATCAGGGCGCCACCGCCGGCCTTGGCCGGGTCGATGCGCCAGTTGTCCTGGCCAGCGAACGAGGTCCAGGCTTTCGGCAGCCAGCAGGCGTAGACGATGCGGATCGCCGTCACGGTGCCGAGCCGGCCCTCCCGGATGGCGGCCCGCACGGCTCGGTGGGCCGGGTGGTGGCGTTGGTCGAAGGCGGTGCCGTAGAAGGTGTCGCCACCGCGCAGAGCCGCCACCATCGCCTCGGCGTCGTCGAGCGAGGCCGCCATGGGCTTCTCGCACAGGATGGCCTTGCCGGAGCCGGCCAGGGCCTCGATCGCCTCCCGGTGGAGGTGGTTCGGCGTGGCGACGTAGACCGCCTCCACCTCCGGGTCGTTCACGAGGTCCTGAAGCCGCGCATAGGCGCGGGCCCCCTCGGCTTCGGCCGCGGCGCGGGAAGCTTCGCCCGGATCGGCGACGGCCACGAGCCGGTGCCCGGCCATGCGGATGCCCGGCGCCATGTAGTCTCGCGCGACCCAGCCGTAGCCGACGATACCCCAGGCGACGGGGCTGTTGTCCTGGGTTGCCATCACCAGCGCTCCGGCAGGTCCACATAGGTCCGGTCGCGGACCCGGTCGGCCTGGGGGGCTTCGAGTTCGCCCTGCCAGTCGAGGCTGTCCGGCCCGGTGAAGGTGTTCGGATAGGTGGCTTGGGCCGCGTATTCGGCCTCGTAGCGCTCGGAGGGCCAGCGGATGGCGTAGCGATCCGCCCCCTCGGCGAAGTAGAGCGGATTGAGGCGGAGCGTCCGCCCGGGGCGCGGCACGGTAATGCCGTCGATCACCGGGCGGGGAGCCGGGCGCATGCCGGGACCCGCCACCACCGAGAAGGCCTCGCAGCCTTCCAGATCCTGCGGCTTGCGGGGGGCGGGAGCCCGTCGTTCCACCAATGACCGGGTCAGGTCCGCGTCGTCGTAGACGAGGCCGTCGGGAAAGAGTTCGTCGATCTCGGCCGCCGAGACGGCGCGCCCCGCCGAGAAGCCGGGCCGATCGCTGTTGTGGATATGACTGACGGCGAGCCAGCCGTCGTCGCCGGCATTCTGGCGCAGGCATTCCAGCACCTCGGCCTTGCGGTCGAGGAAGTAGAAGGCGTCGTTACAGACGACGAGGTCGACCGGCGCACCGGGAATCGGCCAGTGGGGCGAATTGGCATCGAAGCAGACGAACTGCGCCGGCTTGCCGACCACCCAGTTCCGGGCGACCCAGAGCTTGGCGAAGACGACGTCGGCGCCCGCCACCTTGATGCCACGCGTCTGAAACTCGCGCAGGTAGTGGCCGATGCCGCATGCGAACTCGAACACGCAGACCGGGTCGTTCCAGTGCGCTTCGAGGAGGGTGAGCCCGGCAAGGAAGGTCGGGTCGGTCCAGCGGTGCAGGAAGTAATCGCCGACGCGGCCCCAGCCCAGAAGGCGAACCGCATCGCGCAACGAGCGCCGGTCACGCTCGCGCACGAGTTCGTGCAGGTCCAGCGGGTCGGCCGGCGGGCCCGTCCACCAGTCGTCCTGGTCGGCCAGGAGGCCTTCGAGGGCGAGGTCGGTCTCGCCGGCATCGAGCAGCTTCAAGGTCTGCGCGACGAGATCGGCACGGTTGGTCCGCAGATAGGGGATGCCGTCGATTACCGGCCAGCGCGCGCCGCCCTGAGCCTCGCGCAGCGAGTGCGGGGTGTCGGCCTTGAGGGGCTCGCCGGTCTCCGGCGAGCGAAGATCGAAGGGAATCATGACGGGGCGCCCGTGCGGTCGCGAGGAGGCTTCACGGGATCTGCATGTCCTTCAGCACACGGTCGTGGAAGCCCTTCACCGGCCCGGCATGGACGAGTTCCATCTCGTCGAGAACGGTGTCCATGGTCAGGCTCGCCGCCCGCAGATGCTGGGCGATCTGCAGCACCCGGTCGATGCAGTCTGCCGCGTGGAAGGCGCGGCCTTCCGCCGTGGCGTCATCCGGAAGGACGCCGCGTGCCCGCTGAACCGTCTCGCGCAGGGCCGGGTCCAGTTCGTCGAGGGACCACTGCGTCGTGCGGGCCATGATCGGCAGCAGATGGTCGCCGAGCAGCATCTCGCCGGTGAAGCCGGCATCCGGCATCGCGGCGTTGTGGAAGTGGTGCGCCATTGCTGCGAGGAAGACCACGGTCGGGTCGGCCCGGTAGAACTGGCTCAACACGACGCCGTAGACCGCCACCATCAGGCAGTGCTCGGCATGGTTTTCAGGCGGCTCCAGCAGGATGCGGGGCTTGCCGGGGCAGGTCACGCCGGCCCGTGGTTGGCGCGCCAGGGCGGCGACGAAGCCCGGCAGGGGACCCTGCACGAAGCTCGCCGGCGCGCGCAGGGCCGCCCGCAGGCGGTCCCGCAGGCCGGGCTCGACGCTGTCGGTCACGGCGTCGAACCCGGAGACCAGGATGTCGGCCGTCGCCCGTTCGTCGAGCCCGGCGGCAGCGAGGAACGCCGCGTCGAGGTCGCAGAGGCGGGCAGCGGCCAGTGCCTTGGCGGTGATGTCGAGGGCGACGGCCTCCGGTGCGGCGCCCCCGGTGAGGGCGCCCCAGCCTTGCGCGAAAAGGCGCTCGGCGATGGAGCCGGTCCGCCCTGCGGAATGCACGCGCTTGAGGTCGTTGACCTCGACGAGGAGGGCGCGAAGCGCCAGCGGGGCCGCGGGACCGGCGCCCTCCGTCCGCGTCGACATCAGTGCGCGCCGAGCCACTCGAGCAGCATGGTCTGCTGCTTGCCGAAATCGTGCTCGGGGCCGTGGCCGTTCTTCACCATCGGGGCCTTGAAGAAGCTCGAGAGCTGCTCCTGGACACCGCCGTCGCCGCGCTGCTTGGCGAGTTCGAGGACGCGGGCGATCTCGATGACGAGGGGCGCGGCCAGGATCGAGTCCTTGCAGAGGAAGTTGACCTTGATCTGCATGCGCTGGCCCATGAAGCCGCTGACGTCGATGTTGTCCCAGGCTTCCTTGTCGTCACCGCGGGGGCGGTAATAGTGGATGTGCACGAGGTGGTCCTCGACCGGATAGCCGAGGATCGAGTCGAGCACCGTGCCCTTGGTGTTGAGCTTCGACTGGAGCGAGTCCTTATCGTTGAGCGCCAGACCGTCGCGGTTGCCGAGGATGTTGGTGGAGAACCAACCGTCCACGTGCAGGGCACGGGCCTTGAGCGCCGGGGCCAGGACCGTCTTCATCATGGTCTGGCCGGTCTTGCCGTCCTTGCCGGCTACTGGGACGTTCATCTCCTTGGCAAGTTCGAGCAGGGCCGGCACGTCGGCGGCGACGCTGGGGGTGAAGTTGGCGTAGGGCACGCCGCTCTTGATCGCCGCATAGGCGTAAAGCATCGCCGGGCTGATCGACTCGTCGCTGCTGTCGAGGCCCTTCTCGAAGGCTGCCGTCGAGTTCAGGGTCGGGTCGGAGAGGTTCGGCCAGCGCTCGGTGGAGGCGAGGTTGATCACCACGACCTCGTCGAGATTGCTCTCGGCCTTGAACCGGCGAAGATCGTTGGCAATCACCGAGACCGCCTCGCGGTGGTCCTTGGCGACGATGCGGTTGGCGCCCTCGATGTTCTTACAGAACTTGGCGCTGCCGACGGCCGGCCAGGGCTTGATGCCCTTCAGGACCTGGGCGCCGTTCTCGATGTCCTGCGCGGTGAGGACGCCGTGGCCGGTGGCGGCCGAAGCGAGGTCATCGTCGTTGAGATCCCATCCGCCGAACACGAGGTCCTTGTAATCGGCCATCCCGGCGACGGGAACACCCGCGAGGGGCAGGCCATCGAGGCGGTTCGATCCGGATTTAATCATCTCGATGCCTGCGATGGCGGTGGTGGCGACAGCGCCACCCATGCCAACGAACGCAACGCCGACGCGGCGACCGGTCTGCATGCTCATTGGAAAACGGCTTCCTTCTTCGGATTGAACGGAAGCCTTTCCCAACCCGGGGGCTGTTCCGTTCAGCCCTCACTAACTGGGCTACCGGGGCTGCGTTCCAACCCTGGCCAGGACGCCTTTTTGACGCGGTCAGGCTGAACGGCATCCGAACGAGGGATTAAAATTCCGTAAATACAGTGCCTTAACCACGCGTTAAGCGTGCCATCGTTGAATCACGGAGCTGTCCCATTCTGGTCACAGCTACCGGCGAGACGTCCCCTCGCTGAACGACAACGAAGCCGCGCCCGACGAAGGCAGCGGTACGAACAAGGACCAGTGATGGGGGTTTTCCCGGAGCCGGCGCTCTGCGCCGACGACGTGAGCCGTCTCGTGCCCAACGAGACCTTCGACACAGACCATACCGTGGCATGGCTGCCGCGGACCGAGCGCAAGGTGCGCCGGAATCTCGCCGCATTGGGGCGCCGGACCCTCGCAACGCTGCTTGCGGGCGCCGTCTTCGGCACCGCCCTCCCGCAAAACGCCCTCGCTCCCGCGGCGGCGGCCCATGATCGGATCGACGAGCGCGCGATGACCGCGCAAAGTCTGGTGCGCGGGCAAACCGAAACACCGGACCCCTTCAACGCGGGCGACTGGCGCGGGGTTCCCATCGTCGAGCAGGAACCCGCGACCCTCGATCTGATCGAGAGCGATCTGGCCAATCTCGCCCCTAGCCGGGACGCATCCGGTACCGAGCGCCTGCGCTTCGGCGACATGGCCGTGCCCCGTGAGATCGTCGACACGATCCTGCGCGCCGCCGCCGAGACCGGGGTCGATCCGGTCTACATGATGGCGCTCGCGGATAAGGAGTCGAGTTTCTCCACCACCGTGAAGGCCGCGACCTCGTCCGCCGAAGGGCTGTTCCAGTTCCTTTCGGGCACTTGGCTCGAACTCATCCGGAGCTACGGCGCGCGACATGGCCTTGCCGACGAGGCGGCGGCCGTGAAGGGACGCGGCAGCGCCATCACGATCGCCGACGAGGCCACTCGCACGCGTGTGCTGCGCCTTCGCCAGGACCCCTACGTCGCCGCCTTGATGGCGGGCGAACTCATCAACCGCGATAAGGGTCGGATCGAGCAGCGCATCGGCCGCGACCTCTCCACCGCCGAACTCTACTTCGCGCATTTTCTCGGCACCGCGAGCGCGGGTCGCTTCCTCGCGCTCACCGCCGATAAGCCGGACCAGGTCGCCAAGCAGGTCTTCAAGGCTGCGGCGAAGGCCAATCGCAGCCTGTTCACCGAGAAGGCCGGAAAGGGCCGCCGGAGCCTGACCGTCGCCGAGGTGCGGGAGAAGATCGGTGGCATGATCGACCGCCGGCTCGACCGCTACGAGGGCGTGGCCGCCCTGGTGCCGCCCGAGCCGAAGACCGAGGTGACGCTTTCCGAGATCGAGACCGCCTCGGAGCCGGTCTCGGTGGAGGTCGCGCGTAAGCGCGTTCACGTCACCGAGGCTCTCGCCCCGGCCGAGTGATGTGCTCGGTTCGCCTCGCGGATTTCCGATCCGTGCCGCAACCCGTTCGATTCCCCGGACGGGGACTCGGTTGGCCCGGCGTCTGATGCGCGTGAAGTCGCGGAAGGCCGGACGAAGCCGGCTCAGTGCCCGGCGGGCGCGCCGCCGCCGAGCTTGACCTTGCTGAGGATCATCGCGAGGGGTACCGCCGCACCCGAGACGAGGCAGAGCGACCAGAACACATCGATGTAGCCCCAGTACGCCACCTGGGTCTGGAGCTGCTGGCCGATCCAGGCGATGGCCTGGTTCTGCGCCTCGACGCCGGTGGCCCCGTGGGCCCGGAAATACTGCGTCGCCGCCCGCAACGTCTCCTGGTAGTTCGGGTTCGCGCTGGAGATGCTCTCCCCGAGCCGGCTCTGGTGGAACTGCTGCCGGTAGGCGAGCACGTTCTGGGCGAGACTGACGCCCATCGAGCCGCCGACGTTGCGGGCCACGTTGATCAGCGCCGAGGCCTGGTCGGTCTGCGCCTTGTCGATGCCTTCGTAGGATGCTGCGGTGATCGAGATAAAAATCATCGGCAGGCCGATGCCGATGTAGATGCGCGACCAGGCGAAGAACCAGAAACTTGTGTCGCCGTAGAGCCGCGTGAGGTCGTACATCGCCGCAGAGACGATCGCGGCGCCCAGCGCGATGAGGTATTTCGGCTGCACTTTCCCCGAGAGGCGGCCGATCACCAGCATCATGAACACCGTGACGAGCCCGCCCGGCGCCAGGACGAGGCCGGCCAGCGTGGCGGTGTAGCCGTAATATTCCTGCACCAATTGCGGCACGAACTGCGTCGTGGCGATCAGGATCGCGCCGGTCGCCATCATCACCAGGAAGCACGAGCCGAACTGGCGGCTGCCCAGGAGCCGCAAGTCGACCACCGGGTTCTTCCGGGTCAGCTCCCAGGGAATCATCGCCACGAAGGCGACGGCGCAGATCACCGCGAACACGACGATGAAGTTCGAGCCGAACCAGTCCTTGCGCTGGCCTTCGTCCAGGACGACTTCGAGCGCGCCGAGGAAGGTGGCGACGAGCAGGAATCCCACGAGGTCGAAGCGCACGCCCTCGCGGCGCAGGCGCCGACGCTCGTCCACCGCCCCCGGCGGGTCCTCCAGCAGCATGTGCATCAGCCCGAGGGCGATCAGGCCGATCGGGCCGTTGATGAGGAAGCACCAGTGCCAGGAGACGTTGTCCGAGAGCCATCCGCCCAGCGTCGGCCCGACCACGGGCGCCACCACCACGGCGAGACCGTAGAGGGCGAAGGCCTGGCCTCGCTTTGCCGGGGGAAACGAATCGGCCAGGATCGACTGGGCCAGCGGCGCCATGCCGCCACCGCCGAGCCCCTGGAGCACGCGGAAGACCAGCAGCGACTCGAGGTTCCAGGCGAAGCCGCACAGCACCGAGGCCACGGTGAAGAGCGCGATGCTCCACATGAAGAACGCCTTGCGGCCGAACCGCTTGGCGAGGAAGCTCGAGGCGGTGAGCACGATGGCGTTGGCGACGAGGTAGCTGGTCACCACCCAGGCCGCTTCGTCCGGCCCCACCGCGAGGCCGCCGGAGATGTAGCGCAGGGCCACGTTGGCGATGGTGGTGTCGAGCACCTCCATGAACGTGGCCAGGGAGACCACGAGGGCGATGGCCCAGGGGTTGTGCCCGCCGGGCGCCTTGGCCGAGGCGCCCGACTTTTCCTCGGCCTTGCCGCTCCCCTTGCTGTTCCCCCTGCCGCCCGCCTGCGCCCCTCCGGCGCTCACAGCGCGGTCCCCGTCACCGGACATGAATGCGGGGCACGATCGACATGCCGGGACCAATGGCGACGTCGGTCGGCCACTGGTCGACCACGATCTTCACCGGGACGCGCTGAACCACCTTCACGTAGTTGCCGGTGGCGTTCTGGGCCGGGAGCAGGCTGAAGGCCGTGCCGGAGCCGGGCTGCACGGAATCCACGTGCCCGGTGATCTTGCGCTCGGGATAGGCGTCGATCCCGATGTCGGCGTGCTGACCCGGCCGCATGTCGGTGATCTGCGTCTCCTTGTAGTTCGCGATCACCCAGATATCGTCGGGCACGAAGGTCGACAGGGTCTGCCCGGCCTGGGCGAACTGTCCCTTGGCACCCGACAGTTGCACCACGCGGCCCGGCTGGGCCGCCGTGACGGTGGTATAGCCGAGATTGAGCTCGGCCTGCGCCACCTGGGCTTTGCCGATGGCGAGACTGGCCTCGGCCCCCGCCTTCTGCGCGTCGAGGGCGCCGACCTGGGTGCGCGCCGCGACGACGTTCGCCCGCGCGCGGTCGTAGGCGGCCTGCTGCTGATCGAGGGTCGAAGACGAGGATTGCGAGCGCTGGATCGTGCCGGCGCCCTTCTCGGCGAGGTCCCGGTAGCGCGCCGCGTCCTCGCGGGCGAATTTCAGGGAGGCCTCGGCCTGCGTCACCTCCGCCTGCGAGGCGGCGACCTGCGCCTTCTGGCCCTCGATCTGCGCGTCGAAGTTCCGGATCGAGGCCTCGGCCGAGGCGACCTGCGCGCGCGCCTGCGCCAGGGCCACCGCGTAGTCTCGCCGGTCGATCTGGAACAGCACCGCCCCGGTCTCGACATGCTGGTTGTCGGTGACCGGCACGTCGACGATGTAGCCGGCGACCTTGGGGGCGATGGAGAATTGCCGGGCGTCCACGAAGGCGTCGTCGGTGGATTCGTAGGGATGCAGCCGCGTCAGCCAGTAGACATACCCCCCGGCCGCCAAGGCGACGACCGCCGCGGCGATGCCCAGGGCCCAGAACGGATGCCGGCGCAGGATGTTCGGCTCGCCGGCCGAATCGTCGCTCGAATTCTCCGCGTCCGAGGGAGGCGCATCGCCCGAAGACGTGGCGTCATCCGCGGATCGTCCGGGGACGTCGTCGATGTCGTCCCGCTTCCGCCCCTGGGCGGGCGACGCGTCGGTTTCCGCGATTAACCCGGGCGCTTCTCCCGCCACGGACGCCCGGCCGTCGGGATCGAAAGGCCGCGTTCCATCGCCTCGTGAGGGCTGGCGCCCCACGGTCTGCTGATCCTGAAGCATCGACAGATCGTCCGCACGCATCCAGGGGCCGCGCGATCGAAACCGCGCCGCCCGAAACTCCCGCCTCGATGACAAAAAGAAGGTGCGCTGGTGAAGGTTCCCGGTGCCGGCCACGATTGCGGACACCACCGAAAGGTGGACGGAACGTCGGAAATCCAGCGCGCGTTTTCAGGTTCGGTGGACGGGATTCCTCAGACACGGGGTTCCGGTTTGTCCGCGACCTGTAGGAGCTGCGTATGCCGGCCGGTTCTCCCCTGACCCCTCCCGGTGCCGCCGGTCCGGGCGGCATCGATCGACTCGATGCGATGAGCACGGTGCTCGCCCGCAACTGGTGGCTGATGGCCCTGCGCGGCGTGGTGGCGATCCTGTTCGGACTGATCGCCTTCGTGGCGCCGGGGGCTTTCGTCCTGTCGCTGGTGCTGTTCTTCGCCGCCTACATGCTGGTCGACGGCGTCTTCGGCGTTGTCGCCTCGTTGCGGGCGGCGCAGCGCCACGAGCGCTGGGGCTTTCTCTTGCTGGAAGGCCTCCTCGACATCGTGGTCGGCGTCGCGGCCGTGCTGGTGCCGGCCGCCGCCGTTTGGGCCTTCGTCTACCTCGTGGCCTTCTGGGCCCTCGTCACCGGTGGTCTGATGGTCGCCGCGGCTTTCCGCCTGCACGCCCACTACGGACGCTGGTGGCTGGTACTCGGAGGCGCGGTCTCGATCTTGTTCGGAATTGCGCTGCTCATCAATCCCGGCATGTCGGCGCTCGTCCTGACCTGGTGGATCGGCAGCTACACGATGGTGTTCGGAATCCTGCTGCTCATCCTGGCCTTCAACCTACGCGGGCGCCACGCGGAGGCCGGTGGATCGGGACGTCTCGGGCGGCCCGGAACGGCGTAGCTTTGGCCACGCGAGATGGTCTAGAACCGACCGGATATCGTGCGGCGGCTCGCTGTCGAGCCCCGTTTCCCGTGACCATGGCCCCCGATGACCTCTCTCGACCCGGAACGCCCGAGCCACGAGAGGGCAAACCCGCCCAGGGAGGCCCCTGCGAGCCCGACATCGGCAGGTCCCGGTTCCGACGACACGCGCGCCGCCGCCCGGGAGGCGGCAGCCGCGGCTCGGACCCTCGGCCGGCACCTCGGCGTCCTGGCCGCGGGGGCGGCTCGCGGAGCC
>NZ_JAIEOF010000372.1 GCF_019750675.1 Methylobacterium sp. | reverse complement strand
GGCACCCGCGAAGCGGGCGAGGACCCGATCCTGGCGGCGCTGGTGACGGCGGTGGACGCCGTCGACCTCTGGCGCAAGGACCGCCCGGAATTCCGGGCGGGCCTGAGCCTCGACGAGATGTTCTGGGACAACGTCTCGAACCTCGTACCCATCGGCCATCCCTGGCACGACCGCTTCGTGAGCGACCTCCTCCTCGGCGTGGCGCGGCTCCTCGGCGACGGGGCCACGCCGGCGGGCATCGAGGGGCAGGTCGGCGCCCTGCGCACCGCCATCCTCGACCGCTACCTCGCCGACGATGCCGGCGACGACCGCACGCTCACCACCCGCATGCGGATCGCCCGCGTGCTCGCCCGCTCGGATCTGTTCCATCCCCTCTCCGACGGCACGCTGATGTCCTTCGGCCTCGATTCGGGCACCTTCCAGCGGGTCTCGGACCTCATCATGGAGAGCGGCCGGGCAAGCCGCGTCCTCAACGTGCAGCGGGCCGGCACCATGTCGTTCCGCTCCAACAACGAGACGGCCCTGGAGGGCGCCCGGCGCTTCCGGGGCGGCGGCCACAAGGATGCGGCCGGCGGCAAGCTGACCAGCGGCACCGCCTTCTCGCTGGCCGACGCCATCGCGCAGGTGGAGCCGGTCCTGAACCCGCCCGCCCCCGACCCCTCGGCGAGCCCGTTCGGGGCCCTGAAGAACTGGAAGGGCTGAGATTCCTCGCGAAGGCGCGTCCCGATGACGATCACCGAGCGCGGGCCGAGCCCGTTCCTGGCCGGCTTCACCCTGGCCGATATCGGCCTCGGCGACGTGACCCTGCGGGTGGCCCGCTCGCCCGGCGGTTCGGGCCTGCCGGTGCTTCTCCTGCACGGGCATCCGCAGACGCACGCCACCTGGCACGCGGTGGCGCCCGCCCTGGCGGCGGCCGGGCATCCGGTGTTCGCGCCGGACCTGCGCGGCTACGGCGATTCGGACCGGCCGGTCTCGGACGACGCGCACGCCCCCTATTCCAAGCGCGCCATGGCGGCCGACGCGGTGGCGCTGATGCGGGCCTGCGGTCACCCGCGCTTCGCCGTGGTCGGACACGATCGCGGCGGGCGGGTCGCCCACCGCATGGCCCTCGACCACCCGGAAGCGGTCGATCGCCTCGCCGTCCTCGACATCGCCCCGACCCTGACGATGTACGAGACCACGGACCGCGCCTTCGCCACCCGGTACTTCTGGTGGTTCTTCCTGATCCAGCCCGCCCCCCTGCCCGAGCGCATGATCGGCGCCGACCCGGAGGCCTACCTCCGGCACCACCTCGCCGGGCAGAGCCGGACGCGCGGCGTGCCGAGCGAGGCGATGGTGCAGGAATACCTGCGCTGCTACCGGGCCCCCGGCGGCATCCACGCGATCTGCGAGGATTACCGGGCGGCGGCCGGGATCGACCTCGACCACGACCGGGCCGACGCGGCGGCCGGCCGCCGGGTCACGGCCCCGCTCCTCGCGCTCTGGGGCGGCCTCAGCACCGTCGGCGCCCTCTACGACGTCACCGCCACCTGGCGCGCCAAGGCCGACGCGGTCACGGGGCAGGCCCTGCCCTGCGGGCACCTCCTGCAGGAAGAGGCCCCGGGCGCCGTGCTGGAGCACCTGTTGCCGTTCCTGCGTCGAGCGGCTCGAGACTGAGCGCCCCGAGACCGAGCGACCCTGCGTCGCGCCCGGATCGGGCGCGTCCGATCGCCGGTTGTCTCCACGAGGAACGAGGGACACCCCATGGCGATACCGGCTGACGCGCTCGCGCACCCGACCCGGCTCGGGCAGCCGCATCCGCGCGTGGAGGGGCCCGCGAAGGTGACGGGCGCGATTCGCTACGCCTCGGACGTCCCCCTGCCCGGTCTCGCGCATGCGGCCCTCGTCACCAGCACGATCCCGCGCGGGCGCATCGCGGGGTTCAGCCTGGAGGCCGCGCGGGCGGTACCGGGCGTGCTCGGCATCTTCACCCACCGGGAGTTCGCCGGTGCGATCCGCCCTGTGAAGCATCTCATGGCGGGGGGCTACGCCAATAGCGGGCACCTGCCCCTCGGATCGGACGCGGTGGCCTATGCGGGCCAGGTCGTCGCCCTGGTGGTGGCCGAGAGTCGAGAGGCGGCCCGGGCGGGGGCGGCCCGCGTCGGCGTGCGCTACGCCCCTACCTCCTTCGCGGACGGATTCGACGCGTCCGGCGCCGAAACGGTGCGGCTGGCCGACCTCAAGCCGAAGCATCACGACCCCGTCCGGGGCGACGCCGACGCGGCCCTGGCGCGGGCGAAGGTGACGGTCTCAGGCCGCTACCGCACGCCGATCCAGCACCACAACCCCATCGAGCTCTACACCACAACCTGCGCGTGGGACGGCCCCCGGCTCACGGTCCACGAGCCCTCGCGCTACATCGGCGCCGTGCGGCACGGGCTTGCGGCGCAGCTCGGCCTCGACCCCGCCGACATCCGCGTGGTGTCCGGGCCGATCGGCGGCCATTTCGGTGCCAAGCTGGCGCTGGCGCAGTACACGGCGCCGGTGGCGCTGGCGGCCCGCATCCTCGGCCGGCCCGTCTCCCTGGTGGCGAGCCGGCGCGACGGCTTCACCATCGCCAACTACCGGCCCGAGAGCCGGCACGACATCCGCCTCGGCGCGACCCGCGATGGGCGCTTCACCGCCCTGGTGCACGAAGCGGAGGTGATCGCCTCGCGCTTCGATCCCTTCGCCATGGAGGGCACCGACGTCACCGCGAGCCTCTACGCCTGCCCGGCCGTGCGCACCGACGAGCGCGCCGTGCGGGTCGACCGCAATACCCCGGGGCCGATGCGGGCGCCCCCCGAGGTGCCCTACCTCTTCGCCCTCGAGAGCGCGGTGGACGAGATGGCGCACGCGCTGCGCCTCGACCCCATCGAACTGCGCCGCCGCAACGACACCGCCACCGACCCGATCTCGGGCCGGCCGTTCTCCTCGCGTCCGCTGATGGCCTGCTTCGAGGCGGGCGCCGAGGCTTTCGGCTGGGCGGAGCGCGACCCGGAGCCGGGGCGGATGCAGGACGGCCCCTGGCGGATCGGCCTCGGCTGCGCCGCCTCGGCCCGGCCCGTGAAGATCTCGCCGGCCACCATGCGGGTCGCGCTCGCGGCCGGGGGCCGCGCCACCGTCGAGACCGCCCACCACGAGATCGGCAACGGCATCACGACGCTGCTCGCCCTCGGCGCCGCCGAGTGGCTCGGAATCGCCCCCGAATCGGTCACGGTCCGGCTCGGCGACACCGACCTCCCCGCGGCCGGCCTCTCGGGGGGCTCCGCCACCACCACGAGCCTGATCCACACCCTGGCGCAGGCCTGCGAGACCCTGCGGAGCCGCCTCGCCGGGGCCTCCGTCGCCGAGGGCGGCCCGCTTTCGGGGGCCGACCCGGCGACCTGCCGCCTCGCGGACGGGTCCCTCGTCGCCGCGGATGGGCGCCGCGCCCCCCTCGACCGCTGCCTCGCGCGGCTCGGTACGCAGGAGGTCGAGACGACGACCGCCTTCACCCCAGAGGGCGCGGAGCCGGACGCCCTGGCGGCCATCGAATCGGGCCGGATGGCCCTGGCCACCGGCGGCGAGTCCGTGTCCTGGGCCTTCGGAGCGCAGTTCGCCCGGGTGATGGTCCATGCGGAGACGGGCGAGATCCGGGTGCCGCGCCTCCTTGGCGCCTTCGCGGCCGGGCGGGTGCTCAACCCGCTGACGGCCCGGAGCCAACTCACCGGCGGCATGGTCTGGGGCCTCGGCTCGGCGCTCCTCGAGGAGACGATCCTCGACAGGGGGCATTACCGCAACGCGGATCTGGCCGAGTACCTCGTCGCCACCGCCGCCGACGTGCCCGGCATCGAAGCCCTGTTCGTCCCCGATCCGGACGCGGCCGTGAACCCCCTCGGTCTCAAGGGCCTGGGCGAGCTCGGCATCATCGGCGTCAACGCGGCCATCGCCAACGCGGTCTTCCACGCCACCGGCCGGCGCATCCGCAGGCTGCCGATCCGGGTGGAGGACCTGCTCTGACGCAGGCGTGATCGCGCAGGCGGGTCCGGTCCGGAAAAGCTGCGCTGGACGACCGCCCTGCGATCCTGTCTGATCGGGTCAATCAGAGGGGGGCAGCGCGTCATGTCCGACGACCGCGATGATCAGGGCCGGCTCACGCGCGCGGCGAGCTTCGTTTTCCTCCACACCGAACACGCGATCTACGCCGCGCTCGGGTTCCTCCTCGCGCTGACCGCCCTCGTCGCGCTGATCGACGCCTCAGCGCTAACCTGGGAAGCCTTGCGCCACCTCGGCGGGGCCGACCAGATCCTGGAGGTGGTGGACCGGCTGCTGTTCCTGCTGATGCTCATCGAGATCCTGCACACGGTGCGGGTCTCGATGCGGTCGGGCAAACTGACCTGCGAGCCCTTCCTCATCGTCGGGCTCATCGCCTCGATCCGGCGCGTCCTGGTGATCACCCTGCAATCGTCGGAGATCACCCACGCCAAGGACTGGTCGCCGGAGAAGCAGGCGCTGTTCCAGGCCTCGATGATCGAGCTCGGCGTCCTCGCCGGCCTGATCCTCACGATGGTGTTCGCGATCTTCATGCTCCACCGCGCCCGCGACGACGGCAAGCCGGCCGGCGAGGAATCCGCCGAGCACGCCGGCTCCTGACCGGCGCCGCGCCCGCGCCTCGAGGCCCTCGAACGCGAACAAGCCCGGCGAACCGGGCTTGCGCTTCTCAGGCAGGACTCGAGCGCCTCCCCACTCAGAGGCGGTAGCGGATCTGGTCGGTCCAGAAGCGCTCCAGCCGGCTCAGGGCCACGTTGAGGCGTCCGAAATCGTCGTCCGAGATGCCGCCGATCGGCTGGATGGTGCGGGCGTGCTTGTCGTAGAGGCTCTGGATGATGTCGTGGACCTGGCGGCCCTTGTCGGTGAGGCTGATGCGCACCGAGCGGCGATCCGTCTTCGAGCGGGCATGGTGCAGGTAACCGGCCTCGACGAGCTTCTTCACGTTGTAGGAGACGTTCGAGCCCAGGTAGTAGCCCTTGGTGCGCAGCTCGCTCGCGGTCAGCTCCTTGTCGCCGATGTTGTAGAGCAGCAGGGCCTGGACGCTGTTGACGTCCTCGCGCTCGCGGCGCTCGAACTCGTCCTTGATCACGTCGAGCAGGCGGCGGTGCAGGCGCTCGACGAGGTGCAGGGCCTCGAGATACGAGCCGTGCGCCGGAGCGGTCTCGGGAGCGTTGTCGGTCTTGCTAACCTTGGCAGCCTGGGACTTCATCATGGGCCTCGTCAGGTCTCTGTGCTTTGCGGGCCGGTGTTCTTCGCCACCGCTCATGAAGCCAACCTAGGAGTCGCAGATGAAAGACGGTTTAAGCGATAGGATGAATTTGCGATTTACCTCTCTCGGTAAATGCAAGATGAAGCGATCGACGTAACGCCGCGTTTACCGGCTTTCCCGGGCCGCGAGGAAGGACAAGATAAAATACAACGCAATAATTCCGGCTTGTGCTGCCAGGTAAGGTATCGTCATCGGCAGAAGTTGGGGGGTCAATACCGCGAGGGTCAGCGCGCTGGTGGCGGCGAGCAGCCAGACCACGCCGCCCCAGGCGCTGGTGAGCCACAAGCCCACCGCCGCCATAGCGTCGATCACCGCGAAGTAGACGATGACGCTCTGGCGCCCGATCGGCTCCGATTCGAAGGGCCGCGCCCCGGGCAGCACGTCGAGGATGCTGGCCCAGCTGGCCACGGCCTTGGCCAGCCAGAACAGGGCGGTGAGGCGCATGAACCAGATCAGCACCACGTCCCAGCCGGTCTGCGGGGCCTGCGGGCTCCGCTCGATCCGGTCGCTCCCGCCCGCGCCCCGCGCCTCGCGGGGGCCGCCCAGCTTGGTCAATCCACGCACCTTTTAGGCTCCCATCATGGATCGAATCGCGGTTCCGGCGCCGGACCCGGCGCGAAGGCGGCCGCGATGGTACCGGGCTCGACGCCGTCCAGGATGGCGGGGTTCCAGGCCGGCGCGCCATCCTTGTCGATGACGGCGGCGCGCACGCCCTCGAAGAAGTCGGGCCCGCGCATCAGGGCGCTGACCATTCGGTATTCCGTGAGCATCGCTTGTGGGAAGCTCAGGGTCGCGCCCCGGCGCATCTGCTCGCGCACCAAGGTCAGGCTGGTGGGCGAGCGCGTGCGCATCAGCGCGGCGGTCTCGGCCGCGAAAGTAGATCCGTCCGCGTCGAGGCGCGCCAGGATCTGCGCGACGGTGTCGGCGGAAAAGCAGGCATCGATGCGGGCGCGCTCGGCCACCAGCACGCCCGGCTCCGGTACCGGCCGGGCATGGTCCGCCAGTACCGCGTCGACGGCCGCTCCGTCCGCGAGGGCCTCGACGAGGGCGTCGAAATCGCCCGCCGGGACATGGTGGGTGGCCAGACCCACCGCGTGGGCGTCGCCCGGCCCGATCCGCGCGCCGGTCAGCGCCAGGTAGGTCCCCGTCAGACCGGGCAGGCGCGGCAGCACGTAGGTCATGCCGACATCGGGAAACAGGCCGATCCCGACCTCCGGCATCGCGAAGCTGTAGGTCTCCGACGAGACCCGGTGGCTGCCATGGACCGAGATGCCGTTGCCGCCGCCCATGACCAGGCCCTCGATCAGGCTGATGACGGGCTTCGCGAACCGCTTCACGCTGGCGTCGAGACCGTATTCGGCCCGCCAGAACGCATCGACGCCGGCATGATCGCCGGCCGTCGCGAGGGCGTGGATCTGCCGGATGTCGCCCCCGGCGCAGAAGGCGCGCCCGCCCCGCCCGCGCAGCACCACCCGCGTCACCGCGGCGTCGCCGGCCCAGGCGTCGAGCTGCGCCTGCATCGCCGTGAGCATCGCGAGCGTCAGGGCGTTGAGGGCGCGCGGCCGGTTCAGCGTCACGAGGCCCAAAGCCCCGCGCCGCTCGAACAGGATCTCCGCTTCGCCCGAATCCGCCATCGTCGTCCCCGCTAGGATCGCCCGCTTAGACGAGGTTTTGGCGCGCGGCGTCAATCGCAGCGGCCCGCGCGCATGCCGGCTCCGCCGTGACGGGGGGGCGGCCGTCCCTGCGTCGGCATCACGGGTTTCGAAGGCTTTTGCCGATGTGTTAGGCCCGTGCTCGCCCGCCCTGGCCCAGGCCCATATCTCTCATGGCCCGGGCCGAAAACCATCGAGTTCGAGCACGATGACCCACGAACCCGCCACCCCGCGTCCCCTGGCGGTCGAGACGGCCCAGGAGGCCGCCCGCCCGGCGGCCCTGGGGCTCACTCAGCGCCCCCGCCGCAACCGCAAGGCCGAGTGGTCCCGCCGTCTCGTGCGCGAGCATACCCTGACGGTGGACGACCTGATCTGGCCCCTCTTCGTCATCGAAGGCTCGGGCCGGCGCGAGCCCATCGCGTCGATGCCCGGCGTCGAGCGCTTGAGCGTCGACGAGGTCGTGCGCGACGCCGAGAAGGCCGCCCGCGCGGGTATCCCGGCGATCTCGTTCTTTCCCTACACCGAGCCCGGCTTGCGCGATCCCACCGGCTCGGAGTCGCTCAATCGCGAAAACCTCGTCTGCCGGGCGGTGCGCGCCGTGAAGAAGGCGGTGCCGGAACTCGGGATCATGACGGACGTCGCCCTCGATCCGTATACTAGCCACGGCCATGACGGCCTCCTGGAGGACGGGGCGATCCTCAACGACGAGACCGTGGCCCTCCTCGTGGAGCAGAGCCTGATCCAGGCCGAGGCCGGCACCGACATCATCGCGCCGTCCGACATGATGGACGGGCGCGTCGGCGCCATCCGGGCCGGGCTCGACCGGGCGGGGTTCCGCGACGTGCAGATCATGGCCTACGCGGCCAAGTACGCGAGCGCCTTCTACGGCCCGTTCCGGGACGCCATCGGCACCCAGGCGGCGCTGGTCGGCGACAAGCGCACCTACCAGATGGACCCGGGCAATTCCGACGAGGCCATCCGCGAGGTCGCCCTCGACATCGCCGAGGGCGCGGATTCCGTCATGGTGAAGCCCGGCCTGCCCTATCTCGACATCATCCGCCGGGTGAAGGACGAATTCGCGGTGCCGACCTTCGCCTACCAGGTCTCCGGCGAGTACGCGATGATCGAGGCCGCCGCCCGCAACGGCTGGCTCGACGGCGAGCGGGCCATGGTCGAGAGCCTGCTGGCCTTCAAGCGTGCCGGTGCCGACGGCGTGCTCACCTACTACGCGCTCCGGGTCGCCGAGCGGCTGCGCGCCGGCGCGTGAGCCTTCGGCGCGTGAGCCCTGGGCACGTCGCGCGCGGTCTCGTCGTCACCCTCGCGCTCGCTCCGGCCCTCCTCGGCCTCGGCGCCTGCGAGAGTTCCGTCGACCGCCAGCGCGCCATGATCTGCCGGCGGGCCGTCCCGGCCCTGGCGCCACCCGACGCCGAGGTCAGGCTCCTGCGCATCGGCGCGGGCGCGACGCCGGACGAGATCCGGGTCGATTACGCGGTGGCGGGCCGGTCCGGCCAGGCCGCGCGCCAGCGCTGGGTCAGCTGCCGCTTCGGCCCCGGGGCCGAACTGCTCGGCCTCGCCACGGAGGGCGGTCCGGTCAACGGCGCCCGCCTGTTCCTCCTGCGGCAATACTACCTCGACACCCCGGAGGCCGCGGCCGACGACCCGGGGAGCCGGGCGGCACCGGCCGACCGCACGGCGCGGTGAGGCGCCGGCGCGGCGATCTTGAGAGTCGCGCGGGCCGCGCCCATCTCTCGCGGGAGACGCCGGCCGCTCCCGTCCGCCGGCGTCATTCGAGGAGCGCCCCATGCGCGAGACGCAAAGCCCCTACGCCGATCGCTTCCAGACCGGCTACGCCCCCCAGTTCCCCGTGCCCTACGTCCGGGGCAGCCTCGGCGCGCGCTTCGTCGCCTACCTTCTCGACATCCTGTTCATCTTCGGCTTCACGGCCTTCCTCATGCTGGCGATCACGGTGATCGGCGTCCTGACCTTCGGCCTCGGCTGGACCCTGTTCGCGATCCTGCCGGCGAGCGGCATCCTCTACAGCGCCATCACGGTGGGCGGGTCCGGCCAGAGCACCTGGGGCATGCGGATGATGGGCCTGCGCGTCGTCACGCCCGAGACCGGCGCCCGGGTCGACTACCTCACCGCCGCGATCCACGCGCTGCTGTTCTACGTGGCGGTCGCCTCGGCCTTCCTGCTCTGGATGCTCGATGTCGGCATCGGCCTCGTGCGCGCCGACCGCCGCCTCGGCCACGACCTGCTCCTCGGCCTCGCGGTGGTCCGCGTCGCCTGAAGCGTCCGTGCTGAAGCGTCCGTGCTGAGATAGGACCGCTCCGGGCCTGGCCGGAGCGGCGCGGGGATGCGGCGGAGGACGGTCTCCGACGAAATCGTCGCGGAACCCTCACAGGGTGTTGAGCCGGCCCGCGTTGCGGATACACTCAAGTCTTGGGGTGCGCGGAGCGCGCGCTCCGCGCGGCGGGCGACAGACGAGCGTGACGAGCCATTCCCGGGACACCCCGCAATTCTACCTGACGGCGCCCTCCCCGTGCCCTTACCTGCCGGGCCAGGAGGAGCGGAAGGTCTTCACCCACCTCGTCGGCCGCCGGGCGCGGGACCTCAACGAGATCCTGACGCAGGGGGGCTTCCGCCGCTCGCAGACCATCGCCTACCGGCCGGCCTGCGAATCGTGTCGCGCCTGCATCTCGGTGCGGGTGGTGGTGGCCGATTTCCTGCCCTCCGGCAGCCAGCGCCGCATCCTCCAGCGCAACGCCGACCTCGTCGGCAACCCGGAGCCCAACCGCCCGGCCTCCGAGCAATACGCCCTGTTCCGGCGCTACCTCGATGCCCGCCACGGCGACGGCGGCATGGTCGACATGACCGTGCTCGACTACGCCATGATGATCGAGGACAGCCACGTGGACACCCACCTGGTGACCTATCGCCGGCGCGGCCCCGACACCGCGATCAACGGGCGCGGCACCGGGCCGATCGTCGCCCTGTGCCTGACCGACGTCCTCGCCGACGGCCTGTCGATGGTCTACTCGTTCTACGATCCGGCCGAGGCGCATCGCTCGCTCGGCACCTACATGATCCTCGACCACATCCGCCGCGCCGCCGATCTCGGCCTGCCCTACCTCTACCTCGGCTACTGGGTCGAGGGCTCGCGCAAGATGGACTACAAGGCCCGCTTCACCCCCCAGGAACGCCTGATGGGGCCGGGCTGGCAGCGGGTGGAATAGTCCACCCGCCCGGTGGAATAGGGCCACCCGCCCCCGCCGTCAGAACTTGGCGATGATCTGCGCCCGGATCGTGCGCGGCGCGCCCGGCGTGATGTTCTGGTTGTTGTCGGCCGTGTAGATGTAGCGCCGGTCGAACAGGTTCTCGATGTTGACCTGCGCCCGAACCGACTCGCTGACCTGATAGAACAGTCCGAGATCGACGCGGGTGTAGCCCGGCAGCCGCACGGTGTCGTCCGAGGTGGCGAAGGTGTGGGTCTGGTGGATCACCCCGATGCCGATGCCGAGTTCCGGCGTGATGTCGAACTTGTTCCAGAGCGAGACGCTGTTGAACGGCACCAGCCCGACGGTGTTGCCCTTCACGATGGTGGCCGACACCGCGCTGTCGATCCGCGCATCCGTGAAGGCGTAGCCGCCGGCGATCTGCCACCAGTCGGTGAGGTAGCCGTTGGCGCCGATCTCGGCGCCCTGCGTGTTGGTCCGCCCCGACAGGAGGAAGAAGCCCGCCCGGTTGGGATCGGGAAGGCGCTGGTTGGTGCGGTCGAGGTTGTAGAGGGCGCCGGTGACCTGGAAGGTCGGGGTGACGTCGTACTTCACGCCCACTTCCAGGTTCTGGAACCCCTCCGGCTTGGCGATGGCGAGGCCCGGCGTGAAGACGCCGATCTGGTCGCCCGAGGAGGGCAGGTAGGACACGCTGTAGCTGCCGTAAAAGGCGAGGTTGGCCAGCGGCTTGATCACGAGGCCGGCGCGCGGCGAGACGAGATTGTCGACGCGCTCGTTGGTCAGGCCCGTGACCCGGCCCCGCGAGGAGAAATCGAAGTAGTCGTAGCGCAGGCCGCCGACGATCTGGACGTACTCGTTCAGGTCGATCTGGTCCTGCGCATAGGCCGCGGCGAGACCGAGATCGTAGCGGAAATTGGCGTCCGTGGTGCCGTTGTTGCGGAAGGTGACCGGGGCCCGGGTGATCGGCGACATCGGGTTCACCACCACGCTGGTGACAAGGCTGTTGCCGGTTTGGAAGAACGCCGTCTGCCGGAAGGCCAGACCCTCCTGATAGCCGAGCTCGAAGCCGGCGAGCAGGGTGTGCTTCACGTCGCCGGTGAGGAACTTGTAGGTGAAGTCGTTCTGGCTGAAATAATTGGTCCGGTCAGTCTCGTTGCGGTAGCCCGAGATCGGCACCTGCGTGCCGGCGGCGTTGACCGGCGCGCCCGGCAGGGTGTTGGCGTAGAAGCGGTTGTAGTCGGCAAAGCGCAGCTGGTTGCGCATCTGCACGCCGGACTCGAAGACGTGGTCGAGGGTCGCCGTGGCGATGTTGGCGTCGACCCGGGTGGTGTTCACGTCCGGGTTGCCGAAGAAGGTGCGGATGTTGTTGCGGTAGTTGTAGGGCCGGCCGTTCTGCGAAGGGATGCCGCGATCGGGGAAGCGGTCGTCGTGGAAGTACTCGTAGGAGAGCTTCAGGGTCGTCGCCGGTCCGAGCAGGAACGTCATCGTCGGGTTGATGCCGTAGCGCTGCAGCTCCCCGAACTGGCGGTAGGTCTGGCTGTCCTCGAACACGCCGTTGAGGCGGAAGAACACGCTGTCGCTGATGCGGTCGCCGACATCGACCGCCACGCGCTTCTGGTTGAACTGGCCCACACCGGCCACGATCTGGCGCACGCGCAGGCCGTCCGCCTCCTTCAGGACGCGGTTGATGACGCCGCCGCCGCCGCCGCGTCCGAAGACCAGGGAATCGGGACCCTTCAGCACCTCGATCCGCTCGATATTGTAGAGATCGCGAAAATACTGAACGTCGTCCCGCACGCCGTTGACGAAGAAATCCGCGTTGGTCTTCTGCCCGCGGATGACGACCTCGTCACGGTTGCTCTCGCCTTGCGCCGGGATCACCCCGGGCACGTAGCGCAGCTGGTCGGTGAGGTTCTGGAAGTTCTGGTCCCGGATCTGCTCCTGACTGACGACGGTGACCGATTGCGGGGTGTCGAGGAGCGGGGTGTCGGTCTTCGTCGCGCTGCGGGTGGCGCGGGTCAGGTAGCCCACCGTGTTGCCCCGCACGCCCTCGACGCTGAGCTGGTCCAGCGTCACGTCCGTGCCGTCGGGCAGCCGCGCCGGCTGCGCCCAGGCGGACGTCGCCAGCGCGGTTCCACACAGGAGCGGTGCGAGGATCCACGAGGCTGCCCCAATGTTCATGATCGTATCGCCCGCTCAAGAGTTGGTGTCGTGTTGATTTTGCGCCCCAAATTCAGATCAGGGGCATGGCGGATCCCTTGAGGTGGGTCTATGAAACGATCAAGCGAGCGAGGCGGGCTTTCCTGATCTTTGTTTTACAGTGCTTCTAAGAAGCGCTCGAAACATCGCGCCAACGCCTTCGGAACGTTCGGCAAACCGGGTTCGGATTTTAATCCTGGAAACGTTCCAGATTGGGATGATCTTGGCCCGTGTGTTGCCGCGATGCCACGGTGCGGGATGGAGGGGGCGGGCACCGCCCGCGTTGAGCGCCATCGCCGCGCATGCTAGGCGCGCCTGACCCCGCTGCCCCTTTTTTCCGACGCGTAGACCGAGGCGCCCGCATGATCCCCCGCTACAGCCGCCCCGAGATGACCGCGATCTGGTCCCCCGAATCGCGCTTCCGGATCTGGTTCGAGATCGAGGCCCACGCCACGACGGCGCTCGCCGAACTCGGCGTCGTGCCCAAGGAGGCAGCCGACACGATCTGGGAGAAGGGCCGCGACGCGGTCTTCGACGTGGCGCGCATCGACGCCATCGAGGCGGTGACCAAGCACGACGTCATCGCGTTCCTGACGCATCTGGCCGAGATCGTCGGCCCCGAGGCGCGCTTCGTCCACCAGGGCATGACCTCGTCGGACGTGCTCGACACCTGCCTCAACGTGCAGCTCGTGCGCGCCGCCGACCTCCTGATCAAGGACGTCGACGCCCTGCTGGCCGCCCTCAAGCGCCGGGCCTTCGAGCACAGGATGACCCCGACCATCGGCCGCTCGCACGGCATCCATGCCGAGCCGGTGACCTTCGGCCTCAAGCTCGCCGGGGCCTACGCGGAGTTCGAGCGCGCCCGCGCCCGCCTCGTGGCGGCGCGGGAGGAGATCGCCACTTGCGCGATCTCGGGCGCCGTCGGCACCTTCGCCAACATCGACCCGCGGGTGGAGGAATACGTCGCCAAGGCCATGGGCCTGACCCCCGAGCCGGTCTCGACACAGGTCATCCCGCGCGACCGCCACGCCATGTTCTTCGCCATCCTGGGCGTGGTGGCCTCCTCGGTGGAGCGCCTCTCCATCGAGGTCCGCCACCTCCAGCGCACGGAAGTTCTGGAGGCGGAGGAATTCTTCTCGGAGGGCCAGAAAGGCTCCTCGGCGATGCCGCACAAGCGCAACCCCGTGCTCACCGAGAACCTGACGGGCCTCGCCCGCATGGTGCGCAGCTACGCCCTGCCCGCCATGGAGAACGTGGCCCTCTGGCACGAGCGCGACATCTCGCACTCCTCGGTGGAGCGCATGATCGGCCCCGACGCCACCGTGACCCTCGACTTCGCCCTCGCCCGCCTCACCGGCGTCATCGACAAGCTGCTGATCTATCCGGACAACATGCAGCGCAACCTCGACAAGCTCGGCGGCCTCGTCCACTCGCAGCGGGTGCTGCTGGCCCTGACCCAGGCCGGCGTCTCCCGCGAGGATTCCTACCGTCTCGTCCAGCGCAACGCGATGCCGGTCTGGCGCGGCGAGGGCGACTTCCTGAGCCTCCTCAAGGCCGACGCCGACGTCACCGCCGCGCTCACCCCGGAGCAGATCGAGGCCTGCTTCGATCTCGGCTACCACTTCAAGCACGTGGACACGATCTTCGCGCGGGTGTTCGGCTAAGGCCTGAGCCCGCGCACGAATCCTGCCTGACCCTACCCGACTCATCCGGCCCGAAGAGGTAAACCCGTGTCCCAGGCCCGCATCGTCTACCTGAACGGCGACTTCCTGCCCTTCGCCGAGGCGCGCGTGCCGATCATGGACCGGGGCTTCCTCTTCGCGGACGGGATCTACGAGGTCTCGGCGGTCCTCGACGGCCGCCTCGTCGACAACGAGGCGCATCTGGCCCGCCTCGACCGGTCGCTGGGCGAGATCGACATCGCCAACCCGCACACGATCCCGGAGTGGATCGGCCTGCAGACCGAGCTCGTCGCCCGCAACGGGCTGACCGAGGGGCTGGTCTACATGCAGGTGACGCGCGGCGTGTACGAGCGCGATTTCGCCTATCCGCCGGCCGGCACCGCCCCCACCGTGATGATGTTCACGCAGGCCAAGACGATCGCGGCCAATCCGCTGGCCGAGACCGGCGCCCGGATCATCACGGTGCCGGATCTCCGCTGGAAGCGCCGGGACATCAAGTCGGTGGCCCTGCTGGCCCAGGTGCTCGCCAAGCAGCAGGCCGCCGCGGCGGGCGTCGCCGAGGCCTGGATGGTGGAGGACGACGCGGTCACCGAGGGCTCGTCCTCGACGGCCTTCATCGTCACGAAGGGCGGCGCCCTCGTCACCCGTCCCCTGTCCACGGCGCTCCTGCCGGGCATCACCCGCAAGGCCGTCCTGCGCCTTGCCGAGGAGGCCGGCCTCGCCCTGGAGGAGCGGCTGTTCAGCGTCTCCGAGGCATTGGGGGCGGCCGAGGCCTTCTACACCAGCGCCTCGGCCTTCGTGATGCCGGTGGTCGCGATCGACGGCCGGACGGTCGGCGAGGGGCGCCCCGGCCCGCACACCCGGCGCCTGCGGGAACTCTATCTCGACATGGCGCGTGCCGGCGTCTGAAGCGGACGGACCGAACGAAACGGAGCCCCGCCTAGGCTTTCCCTCTCCCGCAAAGGGAGAGGGAAAAACCCGCGGCACGAGCCCCTGCCGGTTCCATCCCAGGACCATCGTCCCATCACAGGACCGATGGAACAGGAACGCTTCGGCCCCGGGGCTGTTCTCCCCCAAACCTCGCATCCGAGACAGGGAGACCCTATGCGCTCGATCCTCACCCTCGCGGTCGGCTTCGGCCTGATCGCCGGCGCGGCCTTTGCCCAGTCCCCCGACGCGCCCCTGAAGGGCCGGGACACCGACCCGGCCCTGCCGCCGCCGAACCAGACGATTCCCGACAAGATCCGCCCCTCCGAGGGAGCCGCCGACCAGGGCACGTCCTCGGACAAGGGCACCTTGAGCGACCGCCTCGAGAAGAGCGACGGTGTGATCAAGCCGCCGGGCATCACCGCGCCCGGCATGGTGGTGACGCCGCCCGACCCGAACCCGGGCGGCATGCCGGTGATCAAGCCCGGCGATCTTCCCGGCCGCCAGCCCGGCACCGAGGCCCGCTGAGGGGGCATACCCGCCCATCCGGGTCCGGATCGGCGCCTTGCTTGATTTCCGCGCACGGATCGCGGAAAGACCCGAAGACAGCGAGAGCGGTCCGCCCGACGGGTCGGGCCGTTTTCGCGCGGGTTACGGCACAGGTTTTCAGTGAATGGCAAACGTCGTCGTCGTAGGCGCCCAGTGGGGTGACGAAGGCAAGGGCAAGATCGTCGACTGGCTCTCCGAGCAGGCCGACGTGGTTGTCCGCTTCCAGGGCGGGCACAATGCCGGCCACACGCTGGTGATCGATGGCGTCACCTACAAGCTCGCGTTGCTGCCCTCCGGCGTTGTGCGCGGCGGCAAGCTCTCGGTCATCGGCAACGGCGTCGTCGTCGATCCCTGGCACCTCGTCGACGAGATCGCCCGGCTCCAGGCACAGGGCGTCGAGATCTCGCCCCGCACCCTGCGCATCGCCGACAACGCCACCCTGATCCTGCCCCTGCACCGGGAACTCGACCATTTCCGCGAGACCTCGAATGCGGGCCTCAAGATCGGCACGACGAAGCGGGGCATCGGCCCGGCCTACGAGGACAAGGTCGGCCGGCGTGCCATCCGGGTCGTGGATCTGGCCGACGAATCGACCCTCGAGGCCAAGATCGAGCGGGTGCTGACCCACCACAACGCGCTCCGCCGGGGCCTCGGCATCGCCGAAGTCGATGCCGGCGCGCTCCTCGCCGAGCTGAAGGCCATCGCGCCCACGATCCTGCCCTACGCCGACACGGTCTGGAAGCTCCTCGACGACGAGCGTCGCGCCGGCAAGCGCATCCTGTTCGAGGGCGCGCAGGGCGCGCTCCTCGACGTCGACCACGGCACCTACCCGTTCGTGACCTCGTCCAACATCGTGGCCGCCCAGGCGGCGACGGGCTCGGGCATGGGCCCCTCGGCCATCGGCTACGTGCTCGGCATCGCCAAGGCCTACACCACCCGCGTGGGCGAGGGGCCTTTCCCCACCGAACTCTTCGACGAGATCGGCGAGACCATCGGCGCCAAGGGGCGCGAGTTCGGCGTGAACACCGGGCGCAAGCGCCGCTGCGGCTGGTTCGACGCGGTTCTCGTGCGCCAGACCGTGCGGACCTCGGGCATCGACGGCATCGCGCTCACCAAGCTCGACATCCTCGACGGCTTCGAGACCATCAAGGTCTGCACGGGCTATCGCCTCGACGGACAGGTGGTGGACCACTTGCCCGCCAACCAGGCGGCGCAGGCCAAGGTCGAGCCGATCTACGAGACCATCGAGGGCTGGTCGGGCACCACGGCGGGCGCCCGCTCCTGGGCGGATCTGCCGGCCCAGGCGATCAAGTACGTGCGCCGGATCGAGGAGCTGATCGGTGCCCCCGTGGCGCTGCTCTCGACCTCGCCGGAGCGCAACGACACCATCCTCATGCACAACCCCTTTGAGGACTGACGCGATTTCTCCTTGATGGCGGCGCGGCCGCACGCGGACAATGCGACCGCGTTCACGATGGCCGCGCGGCTTCCCGTCCCGTGGATGGGCGGGACGGGGCGGCCGACCGGCCGCCGGGACGAGGCGGACCTGAGGCACGATGGCCGACTATTACCCACTGCTGGCACGGGCACTCGACGCGATGCCGGACCGCTCGCCGGCCCTGCGCCAGGCGGTCTACGAACGCGCGCGCGGCGCACTCATCGGGCAATTGCGCTCCCTCGACCCGCCCCTGTCGGAAGACGACATCGACCTGGAGCGCAACGCCCTCGAGGCCGCCATTTTGCGCCTCGAGCAGGATCACGGCGCGCCATCGGCACCTGAGCCTTCGCCCTTCGTCCCGAGCCCGGCCAACGACGTCGCCGACCCACCCGCGCCGCCGCCCGGTGTTCCCGAGGCGGCACCCGAGCCGTCGCCGCCCGAGCCGAGATCCTCGGCGGCCGATCTGCCGGAGCCGGGGCCGCCCGAGCCGGCCGCGGAGCCGGCGAACCTGCCGAAGGCGGATTTTTCCAAGGCAGACTTTTCCACGGCGGATTCGCCCGGCGAGCCGCTATCGCCGGCAGCACCCGTCCCTCCCGTCGTCCCGGAGCCCTCCTCCGATCTCGCGGCGGAGCCGGCCGTGCGGATCCAGGCGCGCAAGGGCAAGGCGCCTCCCTTCGTGGCGGTGAACGCGGAGGAGGCCGGCGCTCCGCAGGCCGAGCCGGTGGTTGAGAGCTCCGAGCCGCCGGTGCAGGACGGGAACGGCCAGCGCCAGCGCCCGCGCATCGACGTGGTGGCGCCCCGCGAGGGTCGTACCCGGCTGCTGCGCAACCTCTTCGTCGGCAGCATCCTCGTCGTGGTGATCGGGCTGATCGCCGTCGCGGCCTTCCTGCTCCGTGACAAGCCGGCCGACCTGCAGCCCGTCGCGACCGAGATGCAGGACGGCGGCCAGGACGGGACGGATTCGAAGTTCGCCGACCGGGTCGGCGGCGAGGCGGCGCCGGCCGAGCGCCCGGCTCAAGTCCGGCGCCCGGTGCCCATTCCGGCGGCTCCCACCGCGAGCGAACCGGACCTGACCGTCGCGCAGCGTGGCGTCCTCTACGAGGAGAACACCGCCGCCGGCGCCAATGCGGCGCCGAACGCCACGCAGGGGCGGGTACTGTGGCGCCTCGATACGGTGCCGGGCGAGCAGGGCCAGCAGCTCGAGACGGTGGTGCGCGCCACTGCTGACTTCCCCGATGCCGGGTTGGCGCTGGCCATGACCCTGCGCCGCAACCTCGACGCCACCCTGCCGGCCTCGCACACCATCGAACTCGTCTTCACGCCGAGCGGGCCGAACGCCGCCCGGCACGGCGTCCAGGACATCGGCCTGCTTCAGGGCAAGGACGAGGAGGGCGCGCGCGGCTCGCCGGTCTCCGGCCTGCCGGTGCGGGTCCGCGAGAACCTGTTCTTGATCGGGCTCTCGTCCCTGCCGAGCGACGTCGAGCGCAATACCGATATCCTGCTGCGCAAGAACTGGTTCGACGTGACGCTCAAGTTCAGCGCCGGGCAGCGCGGCATCGTCGCCTTCGAGAAGGGCAGCGCCGGTACGCAGGTGCTGCAGAAGGCCTTCGACCAGTGGCGCTGAGGGCCTGAATCCGCGCGTTGCTCATCTCGAACGGAGAACGGCCCCCGAGATTTCCCTCGGGGGCCGTTCTTGTTTCAGGTCGCGTGTGTTTCCCGGCGCCTCAGGCGTGCGCCTCGGCGCGCGGGGCCTCGCGGGTGGCTAGGTTGCGCTTGACCGCCTCCTGGATCTTCTCGAAGGCGCGGACCTCGATCTGGCGGACACGCTCGCGGGAGACGCCGAACTCGCCGGAGAGGTCCTCCAGGGTGATTGGGTCGTCAGCGAGACGCCGCGCCTCGAAGATCCGCCGCTCGCGCGGGTTGAGCACCGAGAGTGCGTCCCGCAGGGCGGAAAGGCGGTTCTGCCCCTCCTCCTCGCGGGCGAGCACGGTCTCCTGGCTCGGACTGTTGTCCACGAGCCAGTCCTGCCACTCGCCCTCGCCCTCCTCGCGCAGGGGCGCATTGAGGGAGGTGTCGCCCGAGAGGCGACGGTTCATGTCGATCACCTCCTGCTCGGGCACGCCGAGCTTGACGGCGATCTGCGCCACCTGGTCCGGCTTGAGGTCGCCCTCGTCCAGGGCAGAGATCCGTCCCTTGGCCTTGCGCAGGTTGAAGAACAGCTTTTTCTGGTTGGCGGTGGTGCCCATCTTCACGAGCGACCACGAACGCAGGATGTATTCCTGGATCGCGGCCTTGATCCACCACATGGCGTAGGTGGCCAGCCGGAAGCCCTTGTCCGGTTCGAAGCGCTTGACCGCCTGCATCAGGCCGACATTGCCCTCCGACACGACTTCGCCGATCGGCAGACCATAGCCGCGGTAGCCCATGGCGATCTTGGCCACGAGGCGCAGGTGGGACGTGACGAGTCGGTGGGCGGCGTTACGGTCACCCTTCTCGCGCCAGTCCTTCGCGAGCGTGAACTCCTCGTTCGGCTCCAGCATCGGAAACTTGCGGATCTCGTCGAGGTAGCGCGAGAGGCCACCTTCGGTGGCGAGCACTGGCAATGCGCCGGCCATGATCTTACCTCCTTGTAAGGACCCCCGAACGGGCGGTCGCAAGCGGACCGCCGCTCCCTTGAGCCGGCCGCCCGATTCCCCATCTTAGCGGGAAAGCGGGGGGCTCGGAAAGGCGACGCGCAGGACCAAGTGAGCGTCAACGCGCGGGATCTCGCTTGGCTCACTCATGACACGAAAAGCCGCATGCCGGCGTGTCCTGGCGCACGCATGGGCTTGACTGTGGCGCGCCCGCTACGGGCCGGCCCTCAGCTTCGCGATTAGATCGCGCATGTCCGGCGGCAACGGACTCTCGAAATGCAGCGTCTCCCCGGTGCGCGGATGCGCGAAGCCGAGCACGCTGGCGTGCAGGGCCTGCCGGCCCAAGGTATCGAGGGCACCGCGTGCGGCCTCCGACAGCCGGCTCGCCTTGGTCTTGAAGGCGCCGCCATAGACCGCGTCGCCGAGGAGCGGATGGCCGCGATGGCTCATGTGCACGCGGATCTGGTGCGTGCGCCCCGTCTCCAGGATGCAGCGGACCAGCGCGACGGTCCCTTCCTGTCCCAGCGCCGCCTCCGTCCGGTAATGCGTGATCGCGTGCCGGCCGGTCTCGCCGCGCACCACGGCGATCTTCTCGCGGTTGCGGATGCTGCGCGCGAGCTTCGCCTCGATCGTGCCGGTGCGCGGCTCCGGCACGCCCCAGACCAGGGCCAGATAGGCCCGTTCCAGGGGGCCGGTGCGGCCGTGATCGGCGAACTGCGCCGTCAGCCCCGCATGGGCGAGATCGTTCTTGGCCACCACCAGGAGGCCACTCGTGTCCTTGTCGAGGCGGTGGACGATGCCGGGCCGACGCACCCCGCCGATGCCCGACAGGCTGGCGCCGCAATGGGCGATGAGCCCGTTCACCAGTGTCCCGGAATCGTGGCCCGGGGCCGGGTGAACCACGAGCCCCGCCGGCTTGTCGATCACGATGAGGTCGTCGTCCTCATGGACGATCACGAGGTCCAGGCGTTCGGCCGCCGGCTCCGGCGCCACCGCCTCCGGCATCGCCACCGCGAGTTCGGCGCCGGGCCCCACCTTCACCGAGGGGTCCAGACTGACGATGCCGTTCCGGAGCACGTGCCCGGCCCGGATCAGGTCCTGCAGCCGCGAGCGCGAGACCTCCGGGAAGGCCCGGGCCAGGGCCCGGTCCAGGCGCTCCGTGACCGCGTCGTCGTCGAGGATCGCGTGCAGGGCCCGGGGCCCGTCCGCGTCCGTCAGCTCATCGTGCAGTCCCGGCAAGGAAGTGGTCCTTCGATTCAAAAATGTCGGTCGGGCGGCGATCCGGTCATTTCGGGTCTTGTGGCGCCGCGCGACCCTCGCTATACGATCGCCCATCGGCCGGGAAGCACTGATCGCAGCAGCGGTCGGCCAATGCTTCCCTCCGGTCCGCGCCCATCGTCTAGCGGTTAGGACAGGTCCCTCTCACGGATCAGACCGGGGTTCGATTCCCCGTGGGCGCGCCAAGCCTCCACCTGCAGGCTTAACTCCCGTCTCCTAATTGATTCAGTGCCGCGTGAAGTGTTCGCATCGCGCGTCTTCCCGTGTTCGGCATCATCGTGTTCCGCGATGGTGCGAAGCCGCCGGTCCGCGCGCCGGATGAAATCGCCCGGCATCCTCAGAAAATTATATTGCGGTGCAACCGGGTTGGTTCGTTGAAACTTCGGGCTATTCCCGTCGAACGCCCTGAAATACTGAATATAGCGCTGCGTTGCGGGACAAATTTGTCCTGCGTAGTCGGGCGAGGCACTTGCGTAGTCTGAAGACCGCGTTAAGGATTGGTCTCCGCCGAAACACTTCGCGTTTTAACCTTCTCGACAGGGTGACAGCCATGTCCAACGTGATTCGCGTGAAGCCGACCCATGACGGCACCTACACGGTCTATCGCGGCGAAGCCGTCCTCGTCAGCGGCCTGACGCGCCTTCAGGCCGAGCGTTACGAGGCGAGCCTGAGCTTGCGCCCCGGCATCCTCGCATACGCCTGACTGCTTACGAACTCGCCCGGCTCGGCTCAGGGCCGGGTGAGCTTGAGCGGACCCAGATCCGCGATGTTGCCGGTCTCCGTGAGACCGCGCTCAACACCCGCGACGGCGTATCCCGTCCCTTCGCGGGTGATAGTATAGAGGTGATAGCTCGCGCGGTGGTGCCGCGCGTCCCCCCGCGCCGAGGCGGAGGCGGCCCCGACCACCGGGATCGCCGCCCCGTCCGGCCCCGGCACGAAGGCCACGCTGCGCACGTGGTTGTGGCCGTGCAGGATCAACTCCGCCCCCACCCGTCCGATCATCGCCGTGAAGGTCCCCGCGTCCATGAGGGCGCGCGCCGGCGTCGTCCCGCCGGGATGCGATGGGTGGTGGATCATCACGACGCGGCAAGGCGGCTCCGGCTCCGCCGCCAGGGCGACGAGCAAGGCCTCGGCCGCCGCGATCTGTGCCGGTCCGAGTCGGCCGGTGGCCGCGAAGGGCTTGGTGGGAATCGCCGAGGACAGGCCGACCAGGGCCACGGGTCCGCGCCGGCGCAGATAGGGGAAATGGCCCTGGAGGCCGTCATCGCCGGAGGTCCAGGCACCGCAGGCATGGAGCAGGCCTTCCAGGGAGCCGCGCACGTAGGCATCGTGGTTGCCGGGCACGAAGCTGACGGTATCGGGCGCCCCCAGGGCCTCCAGAAAGACCTTCGCGGTGGACCATTCGCTGGGCAGGCCGATGTTGCAGAGGTCGCCCGTGCAGGCCACGTGGTCGTGTCCCTGGGCGCGCAGGTCCGCCACGAGGGCGGCGAGAACCTCCATGTCGTGCGCGTCCTTGCGGCCGCGCTGCCAGTTCACGTAGCCGGTGGCGCGCTTGCTGAGGAGCTGGCGCAGGCGCGGCCGCGTCAGGGGTCCCACATGCGGGTCTGTCAGATGGGCGAGGCGGAACATCGTCCTCCGGTTGGGGTCGGCGGGTGATCGGGCGCGTGGCGCCCGCCATCGCCCCTTCCGGGCCCGGGGGTCAACCCGCGGGCCCAATCCTCACGCGCTTCCGATGACGATGCCGGCCACCAGAACGAGGGCGCCCCCGAGCACCACCTGCAGGGTCGCGCGCCAGAACGGAGTGGCCATGTAGCGGGTCCGGATCGCCGAGATCGCGAGGAGTTCCACCACCACCACCAGCATGGCGAGCGCCGTCGCGAGCCAAAAGGCGTTCGGCCAGTGATCGGGGATCGCGTAGGGCAGCGTGTGCCCGAGGCCGCCGAGCGTGGTCATGATGCCGCAGACGAGCCCACGCATCCACGGCGTGCCCCGGCCCGTGATCGCCCCGTCGTCGGACAGGGCCTCGGTGAAGCCCATGCTGATGCCCGCGCCGATGGACGCCGCCAGGCCGACCAGGAAGGTCGCGCCGTTGCTGTGGGTGGCGAAGGCGGCGGCGAAGATGGGGGCCAGCGTCGAGACCGAGCCATCGATCAGCCCGGCAAGGCCCGGCTGCACGTAGCGCAGCACGAAGGCGCGCCGCGCCTCCGCATCGGGATGGGGCGATGGACCCGGGAGATCCGGGTGGGCCGGCAGATCCGGGGAGCCTGCGGAGGCGTGGGCGGGATGTCCGATCATAGTGGGGGCCTTCTTTGGAGCTATTCCAATCTACAGACTGGAATAGCTCCAAACAAGGGCCTGATGGCGACATGTAGGTCTTCCTGTCCGCGCCGGGCGCGGGGCGGCGTTGCGCCGGGTCCCGGATCGGAGATAGACAGCGCCCGACCGAAATCGGCGGCGGCCCGCGGGGGGCCGGGCGCCAGAAGGCCCCGCGGCCATCGCCGGAGTCCGGCCGCGACGGGGCCGGCACCCACGAGGGGCCGCGACGCGAAAGCGATGGCATGAGCCTCATCAAACGGATCGGCCGCTCAGCCGCGGTCCAGCAGGCCCTCGGTGTCGTGGCCGGCGGCTACCTGCGCCTCGTGCGCCGGACGAACCGCTTCACGGTGGAGCCGACCGACCCCGATCCCTGGCTCGACGGCCTCGGCCCGTTCATCGCCGGCATGTGGCACGGCCAGCACACGATGATCTCGTTCATGAAGCGACCGCACGACCGGATCGCCACGATCATCTCCCGGTCGGCCGACGGCAACGTAAATACCATTGCGCTGACCCGCATGGGCGTGCGCGTGATCCGGGCCTCGGGGGCTCGCGGACGCGTGGTCCGGGACGCGCGGGCCAAGGGCGGGGCCGAGGGCTTGCGCGCCATGCTGCGCGCGCTCAAGGACGGCGAGACCGTGGCCTTCAGCGCGGACGTGCCGAAGATCTCGCGCCGGGCGGATGCGGGCATCCTCACCCTCGCGCGCTTCTCCGGCCGGCCCATCGTTCCGGTCGCCGTGGTGACGAGCCGGCACTGGCGCTTCAATTCCTGGGATCGGGCCTGCCTCGGCCTGCCCTTCGGGCGGGGCGCGATGGTGTTCGGAACGCCGATCCGCGTCCCCCGCGACGTCGCGCCCGAGGCCTTCGAGGCCTTGCGCCAGCAACTCGAGGCCGAGATGAACCGGGTCCACGATCGCGCCTACACCCTGGTCGGCCGTCCCGACCGTGTCGGGAGCCCCGACCCGGTCCCCGGCCCCGACCGTGTGGGCAGCCCGGCGTGAAGACCATGCGCAAGGCTCCGCCCCTCACCACGATCCTGAGGACGTATCGCTACGGGCTCTATCTCGGGGAGCCGGCGCTGGCCGGCCTGCTCGCCTGGCGCTCTCGGCGGGGCAAGGAGGATCCGGGCCGCCTCGCCGAGCGCCGCGGCCTGCCCGGCCGAGCCCGTCCCTTCGGGCGCCTCGTCTGGATGCACGGGGCCAGCGTCGGCGAGGCGCTCTCCCTCGTCGGCCTCGTGGACGGGATGATCGCGCGGGGTTTCTCGGTCCTCGTCACCACGGGCACGCGCAGCGCCGCGGAGCTGATCGGCCGGCGCCTTCCGGCCGGGGCCGTGCACCAGTACATGCCCCTCGACGCGCCCCGCTGGATCGGGCGCTTCCTCGACCACTGGCGCCCGGACCTCGCCCTGGTGGCCGAATCCGAGATCTGGCCCAACACCGTGGTCTCGTTGCACGCGCGCGGCATCCCCATTCTCGTCGTCAACGCGCGGATGTCCGAGCGCTCGGCCCGGGGCTGGGCACGCGCGCCCCGCACCGCCGAGGCGCTGCTGGCGCGCATCACGATCTGCCTTGCCCAGACCGACGACGATGCCGACCGCTTCCGGCGCCTCGGGGCACCGCGTGTCAGCATCGCCGGCAACCTGAAATACGATTCCGAGGTGCCTCCGGCGGACGGCCAGCAATTGGCCCATCTGCGCGACCTCATCGGCGACCGCCCCGTCTGGGTGGCGGCGAGCACCCATCCGGGCGAGGACGCCATGGCCGCCCGCGCCCACGCCACCCTGCGGGCGCGCTGGCCGCGCCTGTTAACCATCGTGGTCCCGCGCCACCCCCATCGCGGCGGCGACGTCGCGGCCTGCGCCGCGCGGGAAAGGCTCGCGACCGCCCGCCGCTCGCAGGGCGGGCGTCCCCATGGCGGCGTCGATGTCTACGTGGCCGACACCCTGGGCGAGCTCGGCCTGTTCTACCGGCTCGGCCGCATCGTCTATCTCGGGGGCTCCCTGGTGCCCCATGGCGGCCAGAACCCGATCGAGCCGACCCGCCTGCGCGCGGCCGTGCTGCACGGGCCGCACATCCACAACTTCACCCAGGTCTACCGTGCCCTCGACGCGGCCGGCGGTGCCCTCTCGGTGGCCGATGCCGACGACCTCGCCGCGACCCTGAACGACCTGCTCGGGGATCGCCCCCGCATCGAGGCGATGAACCGGGCGGGCGCGGCCGCCCTCCGTCCCCTGGAGGGCGCGGTCGCCCGTACCTTCACGGTGCTCGATCCCTTCATCGCGCAGATGAATCTCCGGGCGATGGCGGCCTCGTGAGGCGGGCCTGATGCGCGCGCCCATCTTTTGGGACGGGCCGTCCGCTCACCCCCTCGCGCGCCTCCTCGGGCCCCTCGGCGCTCTCTACGGGCGCCACACCGCCGCGCGCATGGACCGGGCCGGTGCCCGGGGCCCCTGCCCCGTCCTCTGCGTGGGGAACTTCACCCTCGGCGGCGCCGGAAAGACCCCGACCGCCATCGCCCTCGCGGCCCTGCTGCGCGAACTCGGCGCGCGCCCTGCCTTCCTGACCCGCGGCTATGGCGGGCGCCTGTCCGGCCCCGTACCGGTCGATCCGGACCGGCACGGCGCGGACGAGGCCGGCGACGAGGCGCTGGTCCTGGCCCGGGCCGGCCCGACAGTCCTGTCCCGGGATCGTCCGGCCGGGGCCCGGCTCTGCGCGGAGCAGGGCGCCGACATCGTGGTGCTGGATGACGGCCTGCAGAACCCGAGCCTCGCCAAGGACCTCGCCTTCGCGGTGCTGGATGCCGGCGCCGGGATCGGCAACGGGCGGACCTTCCCCGCGGGACCCCTGCGGGCGCCCCTCGCCCGGCAATGGCGCCACGTCCACGGTCTCGTGCTCGTCGGCGACGGGCCGAAGGCCGAGCCCGTCGCGGAGGCGGCTCGCGCCCGGGGCCTGCCCGTCCACCGCGCGCGTCTCGTGCCCGGTGGCGATTTTAGCCAGCGGCGCGTCCTGGCCTTCGCGGGCATCGGCCGCCCGGAAAAATTCTTCGCGAGCCTGCGCGAGGCCGGGGCCGCGATCGTCGCCACCCGCGCCTTCCCGGATCACCACCCCTACACGACCCGCGACACCGACCGGCTCGCCCTCGAGGCACGGAGCCTGGGGGCCGATCTCGTCACCACGGCCAAGGACCATGTCCGCCTCGCCCGCCCCTTCGCGGAACGCGTAGCGGTGCTGCCCGTGCGCCTGGACTTCGCCGATCCGGCCGCCCTGCGCACGCAGCTCGGCGCGGTCCTGGGACGCTCCGTCTAGGCCGGGCGCCCGAACTCGGCGAGGCGCTTCATCACCGCCTCGGGGCTGACATAGGCTTCCTGCCGCGCCGCGCTCCAGTAGCGCAGGGCGTCGAGGGCGATCGGCTCGCCCGTCACCGCGCAGCGCACGAAGCTGCCGGGCTTGACCACCCGCATGGTGCCGTCACCGTACTCGACCACCGCCTCGCCGGAGGCTCCCCGCTCGAATCGTCCCAACATGATTCCCGTCGCCTCCCGCTCGGTCCCCTCCCCTCATATGGGTGCCACCGCCCGCTGTCGATCAGCGCGCGCGAGACCTTCGCGCAACACCCTCGACAGGTCCGGCGCTTGGTGCCTTAAGCTGCGGGATGCCGCAGCGTCGACACTCCGCATGATCCTGACCCGCATGATCCTGACCTGCATGAACCCGTCCGCATGAGCCCGGAACTCGCCCGGTTGTTCGAGGCCGCGCGCGTTGCGCAGGTGCGGGCCTACGCGCCCTATTCGGGCTTCCCGGTGGGGGCCGCCCTGCGCGACGCGGACGGCGCGGTCCATGCCGGCTGCAATGTCGAGAACGCGGCCTATCCGGTCGGAACCTGCGCCGAGGCCGGTGCCATCGCCGCCATGGCAGCGGCGGGCGGGCGGGGGATCGCCGAGATGCTGGTGCTCGGTCCGGGGCCCGGCCTGGTGACGCCCTGCGGCGCGTGCCGCCAGCGCATCCGCGAATTCGCCGGGCCCGACGTCATCATCCACGTCGCCGACGGCGCGGGTGTGCGCGCCGCCTTCACCCTCGCGACCCTGCTGCCGGAATCCTTCGGTCCGGAGAACCTCGGCCGTCATGTCTGAACCGGAGTCGCCCGAGCCCGATCTGCCCTCTTCGGGCCCACGCGCACCCGAGCCCGCCGTCGAGGCCGCGGCCGGACTCCTGCGGGCGCGGGGCCTCGGCAGCCCCTTCGCCTGCGCTGTCGTCACCGGCACCGGCCTCGGCGGGCTCGCGCGCCGGCTCGCGGAGACGGTCTCGGTGTCCTACGCGGAGATCCCCGGATTTCCGCGTCCCGGCGTCAGCGGCCATGGCGGCGCCCTGCATGCGGGACTGCTCGCCGGGCGGCGCGTCCTGGTTCTCGAAGGTCGGGCCCACGCCTACGAGGCCGGCGACGCCGCCGCGATGCGCGTGCCGGTCGGGGTCGTGCGTGCCCTCGGGGCGGAGGCCCTGCTCCTCACCAACGCCTCCGGCTCGCTGATGCCGGCCGCCGGGCCGGGCAGCCTCGTGGCTTTGAGCGACCACATCAACCTCTCAGGCCTCAACCCGCTCGTCGGCGAGGCCAGCGACGCCCGCTTCGTGCCGATGGTCGGGGCTTACGACCCCGCCTTGCGGGCGCATCTGGCCGCCGCCGCCGCCGAGGCGGGCATCCCGCTGCACGCGGGCGTCTATGCTTGGTTCTCCGGCCCGAGCTTCGAGACGCCCGCTGAGGTTCGCATGGCCGGGTGCCTCGGGGCTGACCTCGTCGGCATGTCGACGGTGCCGGAGGTGATCCTGGCCCGCTTCTACGGCCTGCGGGTCGCGGCCCTCTCGGTGGTGACCAATTTCGGGGCCGGCGTCGGCGAGGGCGATCCCCATCATGCGGAGACGAAGGCCGCGGCCGCCCGCGCGGGCGACGACCTCGCCCGCCTCGTGACCGCCTTCGTCGCCCGCCTGCCCGTGCGTTGAGCCCGGAAATCCCGAACCCAGAGATCCCGAGTCCAGGAATTCGATGACGGGGACGCCCACCACATGAAGACCGACGACATGACCCTGCCCGACGGGACCCCGCACGGCTCCGGCCCGGATGCCGCGACCGCCCGGCGTGCCCTGCCCCTCCTCGACCTCACCGATCTCGGCGAGGCCTGCTCCGAGGCCGCCATCGACACGCTCTGCCGCGCGGCCCGCGCCAGCGCCGTGGCGGCGGTCTGCGTCTGGCCGCGCTATGTCGGCCGCTCGGCCCGCCTCCTCGCGGGTACGCCCGTGCGAATCGCCACGGTGATCAATTTCCCCGACGGGGGCACGGACATCGAGCGGGCGGTGGAGGACACGACGGAGGCGATCGCGGACGGTGCCCACGAGATCGACCTCGTGCTGCCCTACCGGGCGTTCCTGGCGGGCGACATCGCCACGGCGCGCGCGATGGTGGCGGCGGTACGGGAGGCCTGCGACGGAGAGCGCCTCCTCAAGGTGATCCTGGAGACCGGAACCCTGGCGAGCCCGGACGCGATCACCGGCGCGAGCCGTCTCGCCATCGAGGCGGGGGCGGACTTCATCAAAACCTCCACCGGCAAGAGCCCGGTCTCGGCGACACCCGAGGCGGCCGAGGCGATGCTGCTCGCCATCCGTGACCACGCGGGCGAGCGCGGCGTGGGGCTCAAGGTCTCGGGCGGCCTGCGCGATGTGGCGGATGCGGCCCGCTACCTCGACCTCGCCGACCGCATCATGGGGCCGGACTGGGTCTCGCCCCGTACGTTCCGCCTCGGGGCGAGCAGCCTGCACGCCGCCCTGGTGGCGGCCGCCGGCCCGATGACGATCGCCGGCCCGAGGACGGCCCGGTGAGGCTGCCGCAGGAACTCATCCGGACCAAGCGCGACGGCGGCGAACTCGCGCCCGACGACATCGCGGCCTTCGTCGCCGGCTTGACCGAGGGCAGCGTCACCGAGGGTCAGGCGGCGGCCTTCGCCATGGCGGTGTTCTTCCGGGGCCTCTCGCTCGGCGAACGCGTGGCGCTGACCCGCGCCATGACCGATTCCGGCACCGTGCTGGCCTGGGACCTGCCCGGCCCCGTCCTCGACAAGCATTCCTCCGGCGGGGTCGGCGACGCGGTCAGCCTCGCGCTCGCCCCCATGGTGGCGGCCTGCGGCGGCTACGTCCCGATGATCTCGGGGCGCGGCCTCGGCCATACCGGCGGCACCCTGGACAAGCTCGGCAGCATCCCGGGCTACGACGCGACGCCGGATCTCGATCGGTTCCGGCGCGTCACGGCGCAGGTCGGCTGCGCCATCATCGGCCAGACCGCCGACCTCGCCCCGGCGGACCGGCGCCTCTACGCGATCCGCGACGTCACCGGCACGGTGGAGAGCCTCGACCTCATCACCGCCTCGATCCTTTCCAAGAAGCTCGCCGCCGGCCTCGATGGCCTGGTCATGGACGTGAAGACGGGCTCCGGCGCCTTCATGGCGCTGCGCGCGCAGGCGCGGGATCTCGCCACCAGCATCGTCGGCGTGGCGCAAGGCGCGGGCCTGCGCACGGTGGCGCTGATCACCGACATGGATTCCCCCCTCGCCTCGGCGGCCGGCAACGCCCTGGAGGTGGCCTACACCCTCGACTACCTCACGGGCCGCACCCGCGAGCCGGCCTTCCACGCCGTGACCCTGGCGCTCGCCGCCGAGATGCTGGTGGTGGGGGGGCTCTGTGCCGATGCCGCCGAGGCGGGCGCGCGCCTCGAAGCCGCGCTGGACTCCGGCCGGGCCACGGAGGTGTTCGCCCGTATGGTGGCGGCCCTCGGCGGACCGACGGATCTCGTGGAGCGATCAGGGCACCATTTGCCGGCGGCGCCCGTCATGCGGCCCGTGCCCGCGGAGGCGGACGGCTTCGTCGCGTCGGTGGCGACGCGGGACCTCGGCCTGGCGGTGATCGGTCTCGGCGGCGGCCGTACCCGGTCGCAGGATGCCATCGATCCGAGCGTCGGCCTCGCGGGCCTGCCCCGCGTCGGAGCCCGGATCGAACGGGGCCAGCCGCTTGCCACCATTCACGCCCGCGACGGAAATGCTGCCCTCCGGGCCGAGGCCGCCGTGCGGGCGGCCTACCGGATCGATGCGGTCGCACCGGCCGACATGCCCGCGATCCTGGAGCGGATCGCGGGGTAAGCGTCCGGTGCGTCAGTAGTCGTAGTGGCCGTGGCCGCGATGGTGGTGGTGGTGACCGTGATGACGGTGGCCCCAGCCATGGTCGCGATGGCCCCAGCCGCCATGGTGCCGGTGACCCCAGCCGTGGTCGCGTCCGTGGCCGTGGTGGCGGTGACCGTAGCCCCGGTCGTGGTGGTGATGGCGGTCATGGCCCCAGCCGCCACGATCGCCCCAGTACTGCACGGAGATGGCGCCGGCCCGTTCGGAGAACGTGGTCTGCGCGAAGGCCGGGGCAGCTTCTGCGATTGGGGCGGCGCCGACGCTGCCGGCGATCGCCAGGGCGGCGACCAGGGCGCGAAAGCCCCGTACCGATCCGATCCGTGACGTGGTCATGAGAACCTCCCTGTCCATGCGCGCGGGCGCCATGGCGCCCTTGTTCTTGGATGTAAGGCAGGTCCACTGAATGCGATCTGAGATCGCCCTTCATCTCAGGTTCGGATTCAGCCTCAGGGCCGGCGGTAGACCCAGACCCGGGCGGGCGGCAGGTTCAGCCAGACCCGGTTCGAGCGGCTCGCCGTGTAGGTGCCGGCATCGCAACGGGCCGGGATCGGCGGCACCACCGCGTAGGTGAACTGCACGAACGGCGCGCTCGGATGCATCATCGTGTGGGCGGTGTTCAGGAGGTCGAGCCGCTGCTCCAGGGGCTTGGTGAAGAGCGGCAGGCTCGACACCATGGCGGCGGCCTTCTCGACGAGCATCGTGCCGAGGGTCTCGCGGATGTTGTAGGCGTCGCCGCGCACGATGGTGGCGCGCGGGAAGCGCTTCTGCAGCAGCTTGCAGAAATCCGGATTGTACTCGACCAGGATCAGCCGCTCCTGCTCGACGCCGCGCCGGACCAGGGCCTCCGTCACCGGGCCCGTGCCGGGGCCGAGTTCGATCACCGGGCCGCTCACGCGCGGATCGACATAGGAGGCCATGGTGCGGGCGAGCATACGCCCGGACGGCGTGACCGCCCCGGTGACGAGGGGGCGCTCGAACCAGGAACGCAGGAAGCGCGCCTCGTCCTCCAGCGGGTCCCGTCGCGTACGGCTGGCACCGGCTGCGAGGTCGTCTTTGGCGCTGGAGCGGCGTAGCGGCGGCAAGACCCTATGTCCTCAGATCACGGGTTGGGAAGGAAAGGCTAGACGACGAACCTCTTCGGCAGTCAAGCTTGCATCCGCGGGACGCAGCCGACCGGCCGGCGAGATCGGGCGAGCGGTGCCGGACCGCCACATCATAGAACAGGCTCGGCCGTGTTTTGATCCCCGGGCCGATCGATGCCTGGGTGGAAAAGCCGTCACGTGCGCGCGGTGCCGCCGAAAGCCTCGAAGAAGTCCTTGACCTTCGAGAAAAAGCCGGCGCTCTCCGGGTGGTTCTCGTCGGAAGCAGACTGGTCGAATTCCTGCAGGAGTTCGCGCTGCCGCTTCGAGAGATTCTGCGGCGTCTCGACGAAGACCTGGATGTAGAGATCGCCGACGTCGCGCGAGCGCAGGACCGGCATGCCCTTGCCCTTGATGCGGAACTGCTTGGCGGTCTGCGTCCCGGCGGGGATGCGCACCTGCGTCTGCGAGCCGTCGATCACCGGCACGGTGATCTCGCCCGAGAGCGCCGCCGTCACCATGGAGATCGGCACGCGGCAGAACAGGTCGGCGCCGTCGCGCTGGAAGAATTCGTGCGGCTTGATCGAGAGGAAGACGTAGAGGTCGCCTGCCGGCCCGCCGCGCAGGCCGGTCTCGCCCTCGCCGGCCAGGCGGATACGCAGGCCGTCATCGACGCCCGCCGGCACGTTGATCGAGAGGGTGCGCTCGCGGGTGACCCGGCCGGCGCCGCTGCAGGCGCCGCAGGGGTCGTCGATCATCTCGCCGCGTCCGTGGCAGTTCGGGCAGGTGCGCTCGATGGCGAAGAACCCTTGCGCCGCCCGTACCCGGCCGTAGCCGCCACAGGTCTGACAGGGGCGCGGCTTCGAACCGGCCTTGGCGCCCGAGCCCGAGCAGACCTCGCAGGTGACCGAGGTCGCCATCTTGATGGTCTCGGCCTTGCCGGCGAACGCCTCCTCCAGGGAGATCTCGAGGTTATAGCGCAGATCCGCGCCGCGCTCGCGGCTCGGCCCGCCGCGCGCGCCGCCCCGTCCGCCGCCGGGAGCGGCCCGGCCGTCGCCGAAGAAGTTGTCGAAGATGTCCGACATGAAGTCGCCGAACTCGTTGCCGAAGCCCGGTCCGCCGCCTCCGCCCTGCTGGAAGGCGGCATGGCCGAAGCGGTCGTAGGCGGCACGCTTCTGGCCGTCCGAGAGGCACTGATAGGCCTCATTGATTTCCTTGAACTTGAGCTCGGCCTCCGCGTTCCCGGGATTGCGGTCCGGGTGGTAGCTCATGGCGAGCTTGCGGAAGGCGACCTTCATCTCGCCGTCGGTCGCGGTCTTGGAGACGCCCAGGATCTCGTAATAGTCCCGCTTCGACATTCCCGTCCTCAAAGTCCCCGGCGTCCCGATTCGTCGCGGTGGCGCCGTCCCCGATCAAATCCAGCGGTCCTGGCTCATTTGCCATGGACCGATCCCGCCGCGCCGCCGGCAGGCGCGAGACATGACACGGGGCCGGATCGCTCCGGCCCCGCGCTCAGATGAAGGCGTTATGCGCGCTTCTTCTGGTCCTTGTCATCGACTTCCTGGAAGTCGGCGTCGATGACGTCGTCCTTCTTGGCCTCGCCGGCGCCCGCCGCGGCATCCGTCTCACCGGCCTGGTTGGCGGCGTACATGGCCTCGCCGAGCTTCATCGAGGCCTGCATCACGTCGGTGGTGCGCGCCTTGATGACCTCCACGTCGTCCCCGTCCAGGGCCGTGCGGAGCGCCGTGATCGCGGTCTCGATGGCGCCCTTGTCGTCGGCCGAGACCTTGTCGCCGTACTCCTTGACCGACTTCTCGGTGGCGTGGACGAGGCTCTCGCCCTGGTTCTTCACCTCGACGAGCTCGCGGCGCTTCTTGTCCGCCTCGGCATTGGCCTCGGCATCCTTGACCATCTTCTCGATGTCGGCGTCGGACAGGCCGCCCGAGGCCTGGATGCGGATCTGGTGCTCCTTGTTCGTCGCCTTGTCCTTGGCCGTCACGTTGACGATGCCGTTGGCGTCGATGTCGAAGGTCACCTCGATCTGCGGCATGCCGCGCGGGGCCGGCGGGATGCCCATGAGGTCGAACTGGCCGAGCATCTTGTTGTCGGCCGCCATCTCGCGCTCACCCTGGAAGACCCGGATGGTGACCGCGTTCTGGTTGTCCTCGGCCGTCGAGAAGGTCTGGCTCTTCTTCGTCGGGATCGTGGTGTTTCGGTCGATCAGGCGGGTGAACACGCCGCCGAGGGTCTCGATGCCGAGCGACAGCGGAGTCACGTCGAGGAGCAGCACGTCCTTGACGTCGCCCTGGAGCACGCCGGCCTGGACCGCCGCGCCGATGGCCACGACCTCATCCGGGTTGACGCCCTTGTGGGGCTCCTTGCCGAAGAAGGACTTCACCACCTCCTGGATCTTCGGCATGCGGATCATGCCGCCGACCAGCACCACCTCGTCGATCTCGGAGGCCGAGACGCCGGCATCCTTGAGCGCCTTGCGGCAGGGCTCGATGGTGCGCTGCACGAGATCGTCCACGAGGGACTCGAACTTGGCGCGGCTGAGCTTGAGCGCGAGGTGCTTCGGGCCCGTGGCGTCGGCCGTGATGTAGGGCAGGTTGATCTCGGTCTGCGTGGCCGAAGACAGCTCGATCTTGGCCTTCTCTGCGGCTTCCTTGAGGCGCTGCAGAGCGAGCTTGTCCTTCGTCAGGTCGATGCCCTGCTCGCGCTTGAACTCGGAGGTCAGGTACTCGACCACCCGGTTGTCGAAGTCCTCGCCGCCCAGGAAGGTGTCGCCGTTCGTCGACTTCACCTCGAACACGCCGTCGCCGATCTCGAGGATCGAGACGTCGAAGGTGCCGCCGCCGAGGTCGTAGACCGCGATGGTGCCGGCCTTCTTCTTGTCGAGGCCGTAGGCGAGCGCCGCAGCGGTGGGCTCGTTGATGATGCGCAGCACCTCGAGGCCGGCGATCTTGCCGGCGTCCTTGGTGGCCTGACGCTGGGCGTCGTTGAAGTAGGCGGGCACCGTGATGACGGCCTGCGTCACGGGCTGGCCGAGATGCGCCTCAGCGGTCTCCTTCATCTTCTGCAGGGTGAAGGCGGAGATCTGCGAGGGCGAATACTTCTTGCCGTCCGCCTCGACCCAGGCGTCGCCGTTGTCGCCGCGCACGATCGCGTAGGGCACGAGGCCCTTGTCCTTCTGGGTCATCGGGTCGTCGTAGGTGCGACCGACGAGACGCTTGATGGCGAAGAAGGTGCGCTCGGGGTTCGTGACCGCCTGGCGCTTGGCCGGCTGGCCGACGAGCCGCTCGCCCTCGTCCGTGAAGGCGACGATGGACGGCGTGGTGCGCGCGCCTTCCGAATTCTCGACGACCTTGGGCTGCGTGCCTTCCATGACGGCCACGCAGGAATTGGTGGTGCCGAGGTCGATACCGATAACTTTACCCATGGTGGGATCCCTCTGTTGTCGTTTGGTCAAGCAGACCGCCGAGCCCCGAAGCAGCTCGGCCCATGGCTGTGCAAAACTGAGTGTGTGAGAACGGGGTTGGGCACCGGTTCGTACCCCGGATCGGTACGGAGCCGGGTCTTAATCCCGCGTCTCGGCCGATATAAGAAGGGTGTCGCGAGGCCGCAAGGCGATGGCACGCGGCGCCGCGCATCCGATCGTTCGGACCGGCGTTGACGCTCCGGTGCGCTCGCGGAGTCGCGCCGGGGCGCGGCGAGCGCACCCGGCGGAGCCACGCCAGAGAGCCGTGGACGAAGGGTTCGAGCGGGGCGTTCGCCTATTCGTGCCATGGCGCGGCTGTGCACACATGGTAAGTGTGTGGTGAAAGTGCTTGGCTGCGCATCCGTCCGCCTCCCCCGCCATAGGCCCGAAAGTCTCGATGCGTCTGTCCCGCGTGCTTCTTCTGCCACTCCTGCTCTCGCCAGTTCTGGCATCCGTCCCACAGCCGGCCGCCGCGCAGTCGTTCTTCGAGGAATTGTTCGGGATCGGGCGGGCCGCTAAGCCCCCGGTGCCCCCGCGCGGCGTGCCGAGCGCGCCCGTGGCGCCCCCTCCGGGCGAGGCCCCGCCCCCGGCGGCGGAGGTCCCGAAGGCGCCGCCGGTGCCGCGCCAGCCCGTCGTGCTGAAGGCGCCCGCGGAGGACAACGTGATGGGCCAGGACCTGCAGCTCAACGGGCTTACCGGGAGCCTGAAGCTGGAGAAGTCCGGCGCCGGCACTACCGCCCGGATCACGCTGCCGGGCAACAAGATCTCGCAGCCCGTGGAGGCCTGCAAGGTTCCCCTCAACGGCGGCGCGCCGGTGGCCGTGTCCGCGGAGGGGCGGCCCGAGGGCGTCGGCCGCTTCGAGGTGGCGGGCGGCGAGTGTCCCCTGCGCTTGGACGTGCTCGACGGGGCCGTGCTGGTGCGGGCGCTCTCGGGCTCCGTCTGCACCTTCGCGGCGGCCGATTGCGCCACCACGCCGACCGGACTGTGGGGACCGCCCGCCGCGAGCCTGATTCCGCGTGCCGGCGAGTTCGAAGGCGCGCGCGGCGGCGCCGACCGGGCGGTGCGCGAGAACTACAAGCTGATGAGCCAGCGTCTGAAGGGACAGGACCTGCGTCCCGTGGTGACCGAGCAGGCGGCGTTCTCCTCCGACCGCGAGCAGCTCTGCCGGACCTATGCCCGCGAGGGCGCCCACGGGTTCTGCAACCTGCGCTTCACCGAGGCGCGGGCCCTGGCGCTCGCCACCCGCCTCGGCGTCAACACCAGCACGGCGGCGCCGACCGCAGCGGCGACGACCCCGCGCCCGCGCCGCAAGCCGCCGGTGGAGGGCATGAACCCGGATGCCGGCGGTTCGCCCTTCGTGGAGCAGTAGCGCGATCGAGACGAATTCCGGCGCGCGGCCCTCAGCTGTGCCCGGCGCTCACCGACAGCATGGCCAGATCGATGCCGTTGTTGCGCAGCGTGCGCTCGTACTTGGCGTCCAGGGCCGTGTGAAAGATCATCTCCGGGTCGGCCGGGCAGATCAGCCAGCCATTGGCCAGGATCTCGTTCTCGAGCTGGCCCGCCTGCCAGCCGGCGTAGCCCAACGCCAGCACCGCGCTGGCGGGCCCGTCGCCGGAGGCGATGGCGCGCAGGATGTCCACCGTCGCGGTCAGGCAGATGCCGTCGTCGATGATCAGCGTGGACTGGTCGATGTGGAAATCGTCGGTGTGGAGCACGAAGCCGCGCTTGGCGTCCACCGGCCCGCCCATCAGCACCGGCATGTGGCCGACCCGCTCGCGCAGGCGGATCGCGTCCGTCTCGCTGGCGATGTCGAGCTGGATCAGCAGGTCCGGCATGTTGAGGTCCGAGACCGGCTTGTTCAAGATGATGCCCATCGCCCCGTCCGCCGAGTGGGCGCAGAGGTAGATCACCGAGCGGGCGAAACGGGAATCCGTGAGCCCCGGCATCGCCACCAGGAACTGACCGTCGAAATAGGCGGGATCGCCCCTATGAGGTCGAGAGGCTTCAGGCCGGGAAGCGCGGGGCCGGGAGGTCTGCATCCCCGCATGCTACGCGGGCCGGCGGCGTTGTCCAGGGCGCCGCGACGCGGGAGCCCCCGCGTCCGTTCGGGCAAACTCGACAGGTCCGGCCCCGCGAGCTAGACGCAACCGCACGAGGCCGCCCCACAGAGCGGGTGACGGGCGCGCCGGCGAGCGTTTCAGGAGACGACGGATGACGATCCAGGTTGGCGACCACCTTCCCCAGGTGACCTTCCGCGTGAGCGGCGCGAGCGGCCCCGAGGCCAAGACCACCGACGACCTCTTCAAGGGGCGCCGCGTCGTCCTCGTCGGCGTACCCGGCGCCTTCACGCCGAGTTGCCACCGCAACCACCTCCCCGGCTTCGTGGAGAAGCTGGCCGAGATCAAGGCGCGCGGCGTCGACGCCGTGGCGGTGACCTCCGTCAACGACGTCTTCGTGCTCGACGCCTGGCAGAAGGCCAGCGGCGCCGAGGGCATCGAATTCCTGGCCGACGGCAACGCCGAGTTCGCAAAGGCCGTCGGCCTCGACATGGACGGCGCCGGCTTCGGCCTCGGCCCGCGCTCGAAGCGCTACGCCATGCTGGTCGAGGACGGCGTTGTGCGGGTGCTCAACGTCGAGGATTCCCCGGCCAAGACCGAAGTCTCCGGGGCGGAAGCCCTGCTGAAGGTGATCTGAGCGATTCCAACTACGTTCGCGCATCGCTCGGTGCGCGTCCCCTCGCCCCGCGTGCGGGGATTAAGGGGGATGCGCTCCCCGGTTCCGTGCCCCACGGGCCGGACCCGGTGAGGCCGAGCCTCCCTTACCCGCCCCAGCCATAATCGGCCGCTTGCGTCGCCGTGCGGTGGAACGTCAGCCGGCGGTCGTATTCCAGAGGGTCCTTGGGCTGCACCAGGGCGCCGGGCGGCACGTCGAGCCAGTCCACGAGGCGCGTCAGCAGGAAGCGCAGGGCCGCCCCCCGGCACAGGATCGGCAGGGCCTCCACCTCGGCCGCGGTCAGACGGCGCACCGCTTCGTAGCCCGCGATGAGGGCCGCGCCCTTGTCCCGGTCGAAGGTGCCGTCGGCCTCGAAGCACCAGGCGTTGAGGCAGATCGCCAGATCGTACGCGAAGGCGTCGGTGCAGGCGAAGTAGAAGTCGATCAGCCCCGACAGGGCGTCGCCGATGAAGAACACGTTGTCGGTGAAGAGGTCGGCGTGGATCACGCCCGTGGGCAGGCCGGAGGGCCAGCCGGCCTGGAGCACGGCGAGATCGCCGCGCACGCGATCCGCGAGGCCGGGCGAGACCGTGTCGGCCTGGGCCTCGGCGCCGTGGAACAGCGGTCCCCAGGATTCCACGGAGAGATTGTTGTCCCGGCGCATGCCGAAATCGGCGCCCGCCGCGTGCAGGCCCGCGAGCGCGCCTCCCAGCGCCCGGCAATGGTCGATCCCGGGCCGCTTGACCGAGACGCCCTCCAGGAAGCTGACGATGACGGCTGGGCGGCCGCAGAGTTCGCTCAAGGACACGCCGGCCCGGTTGCGGATCGGCTGCGGACAGGCGAGCCCGCGCGCGGCGAGATGCTCCATCAGGTTCAGGAAGAACGGCAGGTCCCCGGCCCGCACCCGCTTCTCGTAGAGCGTGAGGATGTAGGAACCGGCGGTGGTGTGCAGGAAGAAGTTGGTGTTCTCGACGCCCTCGGCGATGCCCTTGTACGAGAGCAGCGTGCCGATCTCGTAGGCGGAGAGGAAGGCGGTCAGGGCCTCGTCGGAGACCTCGGTGTAGACGGCCACGGCGCTTCGCTTAACATCTCGGGGGCGGAAAAGGACAAGGGCGCCGAACGGCGCCCCTGCGGATGGTTTCGGCCGTGGGAACGGCCGTTATTCGGCGGCTTCGCTGCGCAGTTCGCGCGGCAGCGGGAAGGACATGTCCTCCACCACCGTCGAGACCGTGTCCACCGTCACGGTGTAGCGGGCGGCGAACGCGTCGATGATCTCTTCCACCAGCACCTCGGGCGCCGAGGCGCCGGCCGTGAGGCCGAGCTTGCGGATGCCCTCGAAGGCCGGCCAGTCGATCTCCTCGGCGCGCAGCACGAGGCGGGTGATCGGGCAGCCGACGCGCTCGGCGACCTCGCGCAGACGCTGCGAGTTCGAGGAGTTCGAGGAGCCGACCACGATGACCGCGTCGACAAGCGGAGCCACCTGCTTCACCGCTTCCTGGCGGTTGGTGGTGGCGTAGCAGATGTCGTCTTTGTGCGGCCCCGTGATGGTCGGGAACTTCTCCTTCAGTGCCGCTACGATGTGCCGGGTGTCGTCCACCGACAGGGTCGTCTGCGTCACCCAGGCGAGGTTGTCCCGGTTCTCGGGCTCCAGGGCGGCGATCTGCTCCAGGTCCTCCACCAGGGTGATCGAGCCCTTGGGCAGCTGGCCCATGGTGCCGACGACCTCGGGGTGGCCGGAATGGCCGACGAGCAGCACGTGGCGGCCGCGCTTGTGGTGGATCTCGGCCTCGCGGTGGACCTTAGTCACCAGCGGGCAGGTCGCGTCGATGGTGGTGAGGCCGCGCGAATCGGCGTTGTGCGGTACCGTCTTGGCGACGCCGTGGGCGGAGAAGATCACCGGGGCGGAGCCGTCCGGAACCTCGTCGAGCTCGCGCACGAACACCGCGCCCTTCCGCTTCAGGCTCTCGACCACGTACTTGTTGTGGACGATCTCGTGACGGACGTAGACCGGGGGTCCGTAGATGGCCAGCGCACGTTCCACCACGTCGATGGCCCGCACGACGCCGGCGCAGAAGCCGCGCGGCGCACAGAGCAGGATCTCCAGGGGGGGCTTGACCGAGGGCAGCTCGGCCACATCGCTGGAGACGGGGGAGGTCGTCGGATTCGCGTCGCTCATGATAGCCGGGATGTGGCGAGGCGGGGACGCCCCTGTCAACCTGTCATAGCGGAAAACTCCGGCACAGGCACCCTTGGGCCCGCGAAACCGGGTCCGCGTGACACGCAGGACCCGGCCGCTCTCCCGTAAATTCGCGTCGGGCCGCTTCGAGCGGACTTCAAGGCAGGGCCGAGGCCGCGCATTCGGCCAGCGCGGCCTCCAGCATCGGGATCATGCGCGGATCGGTGCACTGGGCCACGTTAAAGCGCAGGAAGCTGTCGCCCAGCGACGAGGGGCTGAAGGCACCTCCCGGCGCGAGCACGAGCCCGCGGGCCAGGGCGCGCCGGGCGACGTCCGCCGAATCCACGCCCGCGGGCAGGCGCATCCAGAGGAAGAAGCCGCCGGCCGGCTCCAGCCAGGCCGTCAGCCCGCAGGCCTCCAGCCGGCGCAAGGCCGGCGCCATGGCGCGCGCGAGCTTTTCTCGGACCTCCCCGAGGTGGCGGCGATAGGTTCCGTCCGTGAGGAGGCCGTGCATCAGGCTCGCCGACAGGTGGCTGTTACCGAGGCTCATGGCGAGCTTGAGGTCGATGAGGGGTTCCACCCAGTCCTCCCGCAGGGCGACGAACCCGCAGCGCACGGCCGCCGAGAGCGTCTTCGAGAAGCTGCCGACCTGGATCACCCGCTCCAGGCCGTCGAAGCCGGCCAGGCGCGGCGAGGGCTCGACCTCGAAATCCCCGAAGATGTCGTCCTCGATGATGAGGGTGTCGTGGGCCTCCGCGAGCTTGAGCACGCGATGGGCGGTCGCCGGGGCCAGGGTCGAGCCCGTGGGATTCTGAAGCGCGGAATTGATGAGGTAGAAGCGGGGCCTGTGCTCGGCCATGAGGGCGTCGAGGGCGGCGAGGTCCGGGCCGGATCGCGTCAGCGGCACCCCTACGATCCGCGCGCGGTGCGCCCGCAGCAGGGCGTGATAGTTGAAGTAGCAGGGGTCATCCACCAGCACGGCGTCGCCGGGCTCGAGGAGGAAGCGGCAGAGCAGGTCCACCGCCTGCGTCGCCGAATCCACCAGCACGACCTGATCCGCGCCCGCCTCCACGCCCTTCTCGGCCATGCGTCGGACGATCTGCGCCCGCAGGGGCGGGAAGCCGAGGGGCTGGTCGTGCGCGACGAGGTTGGCTTCCCCGCCGCGCGCCAGCTGCCGCAGGCCCCGCCGGATCGCCGCGTCCGGCATCCAGGCCGCCGGGAGCCAGCCGGAGCCCGGCATCACGAGGTCCGGCCCCGCCTGCATGGACTGGCGGGTGATCCAGAGCGGATCCACCGCCCGGTCGAGCTGCGGCCCCACGGTCTTCAGGCACAAGGGGCGCGTCTTGCCGGCCACGTAGAAGCCCGAGCCCCGGCGCGCCACGATGGCCCCCTCGGCCCCGAGCCGGTCATAGGCCTCGACCACGGTGGATTTCGACACGCCCATCGCCTCCGCGAAGGCGCGTACGGACGGCAGACGCGCGCCCGGCATGAGCTGGCGCCCCGCGATCCGTTCGGCGATCGAGGCCGCCACGGTCTCGACCAGGGTGGGGGCGGACAGGGGGGAGGCCTTCATCTGTCCTGCTCCTCGTACCGGACAATTCAGCCGAACCGTACTGGATTGTCCCTGTCGCGGCCAGTCCCCGGCCCGCATGGTCCCGGGATCGGCGCCCCCTTCGAGACCGGGCGCCGGCCAGGGGCATGCATCATGGACGGCATCACCAATCCAAGAATCGCTTCCACGTGCCGGAACTCGGCTGCACCCACCGGCGCCCAGGCGCGGCTCTTCGCGGGGGCGTGGTTCACCGGGCTGATGGCCCGTCTCGCCGCCGGCGTGTCGCGGGCGGCCATCAACCGCCGCGTGGTCGGTCAGCTTTCGCGGATGTCCGACCGCGAACTCCGGGACATCGGCCTCGTGCGGCAGGACGTGCGCGACTCCGAACTCCTGCTCCGGGAGGGCGACGCGTCGAGCTTCCTCGTCGGCCGCCGGAACGAGCGGTGGGGCGCGCGCCGTCGCAGTCCTTGACGAGCGCGGACCCGATGGAGGGTGGAGCCGACGGCCCGCAGAGACCTCGGCCTCTGTGCCGCGCGTTCGTTCCCGGGCGCCTTGCCAAAGCGGGGGCGCCCCGTATCCTGACTCACATGTCGATCGAGACGCATTTTCTGCTCCGCAAGGACCAGCCCGGACTTCGGGACCTGGATGATGTGCTGCTGCTCGGGCCCGCCGTCGCCATGACGGGTGAGGCCATCGCGGCGGGTACGGAAGGCACCGTGGTCGGTGTTCTTTCAGACGGCCTTGCCTATCTCGTTGAGTTTCCCCAGCCCATGGGCGCCATCGCGATGGTCAGAGCCGACATGTTGACGCTCGCGAGGGCGAGCGATCGTTGAGCGACGGGCCTCCTCTTCCCGGCAAACTGACGATCCCCAGTGACAAGATCTCCCGGTACCTGCTCAATTCCGAGCATCCGAAGGGCGGTGCGAAAGCGCGGTTCTTCCGCAGCTTCGGTTACGAGCCCGACACTGCGGAAGACTTCGCATCCGTCGTCTTCGCTCAGGCATTGGCTTCACGCAGGTGGGAGGTCGTCCCGACGGAGTTCGGCGCCCGGATCGTGACCTGCATCGGCCGTCTCGCGACACCTTCGGGTGAGACGCCATGGGTTCGAAGCGTCTGGATGGTCGGTCACGACGGCTCCGGGTCGCTCGTGACCGTCGTCCCTGACCACGACCCCGACCGCTGACGCGAGACGCGTCCGCGGATCACGACATTCGATAGACCGTTGCCAACGCATCATTCGATCGGGTTCTGGCTACAGCGATCCATCCCAAGTGCTGATTCGCACGGCGGGACGCCCTGGGAAGCGCCGTCGTGTGCCGCCGACGTGACGTGCGGTTCCCCGATGGTTAAGACGGACCGCTCGGCAGGCTCGTATCGGATCCCATCGCGTTCGGCATCTTCGGGCCGGGATACATCCTGCAGAACAAGATATTCCGTTCAAGACCTATTCCAGCGCAAGACCCTTCCAGCAGCGGAGTCCCATGGCGAGCGCCGCGACCCACGTCAGCTTCCTGCCGCCCGTGCTGACGTTCCTGTCGGCGGCGGTGATCGGCGTGCCGATCTTCCGCCTCATCGGGCAGAGCGCCGTGCTCGGCTACCTCGTGGCGGGCGTGGTGATCGGGCCGTTCGGCTTCTCGCTGATCGCCGAGCCCGAGACGGCGGCGAGCGTGGCCGAACTCGGCGTCGTGCTGCTGCTCTTCATCGTCGGCCTCGAACTCCAGATCTCCCGCCTCGTCTCCATGCGGCGCGACATCTTCGGGCTTGGCACCGCCCAGCTCCTCGTCTGCTCGGTGGCACTCGCCGGGGTCGGCATCCTGATGGGCGCCAAGCCTTCGGCGAGCCTCGTCATCGGCATCGCGCTGGCGCTCTCGGCCACGGCGGTCGCCCTGCAGCTCCTGGAAGAGCGCGGCGACATGGGCACGCCCTATGGCGGGCGCGCCTTCGCGGTGCTGCTGTTCCAGGACATCTCCGTCGTGGCGATCCTGGCCCTGATGCCGCTCTTCGCCGCGTCCGGCCCGAGCGGCGGCGACGGCTGGCTGCTCGCTGCCCTGCAATCCACCGGCACGGTGGGCGCGGCGATCCTCGCCGTGGTGCTGGTCGGGCGCTATGGCCTCAACCCGTTCTTCGGCCTGCTCGCCGCCAGCGGCGCCCGCGAGGTCATGACGGCGGCCGCTCTCCTGGTGGTGCTCGGCACCGCGATGCTGATGGAGCATGTCGGCCTGTCGATGGCGATGGGCGCCTTCCTGGCCGGCGTTCTGCTGGCCGAATCGAACTTCCGCCACCAGCTCGAGGCCGATATCGAGCCGTTCCGCGGCATGCTGCTCGGCCTGTTCTTCATGAGCGTCGGCATGTCGATCGACGGCGGCCTGCTCAAGGCCGAGTGGCCGACCCTGCTCGGCGCAACGGCGGGTGCGATCCTGCTCAAGGTCGCGCTGGTCGCCGGCCTGTTCCGCCTGTTCGGCTCGCCTTGGCTCGACGCGGTGCGGGGCGGCGCCATCCTGGCCCCGGCGGGTGAGTTCGCCTTCGTGCTGCTGCCGGCCGGCGGCGAACTCGGCCTGATCGATTCCGCGAGCACGCGCTTTGCCGTGGCGCTGGCGGCCCTGACCATGCTGGTCGGCCCGGTGGCCGCCAAGGCCCTCGACACCGTGCTCGCCCGGCGTCCCGACGGGCCCGAGGCCACGCCGGAGGCGATCGAGAGCACGGAGGCCCGCGTCCTCGTGATCGGCTTCGGGCGCTTCGGGCAGATCCTGACCCAGGTGCTGCTCGCGGAAGGCATCAGCGTCACGGTGATCGACAAGGACGTGGAGCAGATCCGGAGCGCCTCCCGTTTCGGCTTCCGCATCTATTACGGCGACGGCACCCGCCTCGACGTGCTGCGCGCCGCCGGCATCGGCCGGGCCGAACTCCTCTGCGTCTGCGTCGACGACGGCGAGGCGGCCCTCAAGATCGTCGACATCGTGCATGAGGAATTCGCCAGCGTGCGCACCTACGTCCGGGCCTACGACCGCATGCACGCCGTCGAACTCATGAATCGCGACGTGGATTTCCAGCTGCGCGAAACGGTCGAATCCGCCCTCGCCTTCGGGCGCGCCACCCTGGAGGGCCTCGGCCTCAGCGCCGAGGCGGCGACCGCCACCGCCGAGGACGTACGCAAGCGCGACATCGCCCGCCTCGTGCTGCAGCAGGCCGGCGCCGCGCCGGACGCCACGCTCTGGACGCGCGGTGTTTCGGAGATCAAGCCGGAGCCGTTGACGGAGCCGCAGCGTCCCTCCCGCGCCCTCAACGCCGAGACCCGCGGCATCATCGGCTCGAAGACGCGCGAGGCGGCCACGCGCACCCTCGAAGCGCCGGCCACCCAAACCCCGGCGCACGCCGCTCAGGACGCCCATTCGGATGCCTGAGGCGACACGAGACTCCGCGCGCTTCGTCCACGGCTCGATCTTGCGTCACGTGGTGACGATGAGCGCCACCGGCTCGGTGGGCCTGATGGCGATCTTCGTCGTCGACTTCCTGTCGCTGCTCTACGTCTCGAAGCTCGGCGACCCCAGCCTGACCGCGGCGGTGGGCTTCGCCACCATCGTCCAGTTCTTCGCCATCGCCATCAACATCGGCCTGATGATCGCGGCCGGTGCCCTGGTCTCGCGGGCGATCGGCGCCGGTGACGAGGCGGGTGCGCGGCGGCTCGCCACCTCCGGAACCATCCACGGCCTCGTGGTCTCCGGCGCCCTGATCCTCCTGATGCTGCCCTTCCTGCCGAGTTTCCTGGGCTGGATCGGCGCGGATGCCGAGACCATGCCGGTGGCGATCCGCTTCCTCTGGATCACCCTGCCCTCCAATCTCCTGATGGGGCCGGGCATGATGTTCTCCGGCCTGCTGCGCGCCGTCGGTGCCGCGCGTCAGGCCATGTACGTCACCCTCGGAGGCGCCATCGTCACCGCCGGCCTCGACCCGCTGCTGATCTTCGGGGCGGGCCTCGGCGTGGACGGGGCCGCCATCACCACCTGCTTTGCCCGCGCCACCTTCGCGGTGGTGGGCCTCTGGGGCGTGCGCCAGCACCGCCTCCTCGCCCGGCCCAGCCTCGCTCACGTGGTCGCGGACGCCCCCGTGATGATGCGCATCGCCCTGCCCGCCGTGCTCACCAACCTCGCGCCCTCCGTGGCCAGCGCCTTCATCGCGCACGCGCTCGCCAAGTTCGGCGCCGTGGCGGTTGCGGGCAACGTGGTGGTCGACCGCCTCACCCCCGTGGCCTTCGGTGGCCTGTTCGCGATGTCGGGCTCGATCGGCCCGATCCTCGGACAGAACTGGGGCGCGGGGCGCTTCGACCGGATGCGCGGCGTGCTGCGTGACGGCACCCTGGTCACGGCCGTCTACGTCCTCGTGGTCTGGGCCGCCCTGGCCCTCGGGGCCGCACCGCTGACGCGCCTGTTCGCCCTCCAGGGTCTGGCGGCCGAGCTCTTCACGTTCTTCTGCCTGGTCAGCGGCGGCGTCTGGTTCTTCACCGGACTGCTGTTCCTCGCCAACGCCTCGTTCAACAACCTCGGCTTCCCGTTCTACTCCACCGCCCTGAACTGGGGCCGCGCCACCCTGGGGACGGTGCCGCCCGCCCTCCTCGGCGCGCATCTCTACGGGCCGAAGGGCGTCATCGCGGGCGTCGGCCTCGGCTCGGTCCTGTTCGGTCTGGCCGGCATCGTCCTGGCCTTCCGCACCGTCGCCACCCTGGAGCGCCGCGCCGCGCCTGCGGCGGTGGAGCACGACGCCGCCGAGCCGCCCAATCCGGGTCCCGACGCCACCCGGGCGGCCGCGCCGGCGCAATCGGGCGCCCTGGTCTGATCCACCGGGCGCATTCCGCGCCCGCAAGGTTCGCTGAGGGCTGCGGGGGCCGAGCTTGACGCGGCCCCCGGTTTCGGTCGAGGCCTCCCGGCCACGCCGCGTCCGGAGCCTCACCTTGATGTCCGCGAGCCCCTGGGTTCACCTCGACAGCGCGCCCATCCCCGGGACGGGCACCATTCTCCACCTCCTGCGGCAGGACGAGGCCTTCTCGATCCAGGTGGGCAAGGCGGAGCTGATGACGAACCTGGACCGGCGCTCCGAGCAGGCGCTCGCGACGGTGGCCTGCGCCCGCCTGCACGATCGTCCGCGCGCCCGCATCCTCATCGGCGGCCTCGGCATGGGCTTCACCCTGCGCGCCGCCCTCGACGCCCTGGGGCCGGACGCCCGCGTGGTGGTCGCCGAACTCGTCCCGGCCGTCGTCGCCTGGGCGCGCGGCCCCCTCGCCCACCTGTTCGGAGACAGCCTCGACGATCCACGCGTCGAGATCGTTGAGGACGACGTGAACCGCGTGATCCAGTCGGGCCCCGAGCGAT
>NZ_JAIEOF010000030.1 GCF_019750675.1 Methylobacterium sp. | reverse complement strand
CCGAGGAGGCCGAGTCGGCACTGACGTTCTTGCGGTTGATCTCGTATTCGCCGGCGAGGAGGCGCGTGAAGGCGGTTTCGTCGGTGAAGGCCTGGTAGAGATCGAGGGAACTCTTCTGATACCGGCTGGCCAGCATTTCGATGATCGGCAGGAGCGCCCGATTCACGGCGCTGGCTTCGGGCCCGAGCCTCAGGTCGGCGATCGCATCGGCTAGGTTGGCGGTGGAGACCAGCAGGGGCTGCCGAGGTGCCTGCCTGAGATCGATTGCCCTGATTTCGCCGTCCCGACCGAAGGGCCGGGCCACCTCCGCCAGTTGCTCGGTCATCATGTCCGCATTGGTGCTCTGGACGATGATGGCACCCATACGATTGAGGCAGGCACCGAACACGAGGTTGGCGGCAGCCTCCTCGTGCCAGACGGAACCGTCGCTGTAGAAGCTCAAGCCCTGCACGAGATCCTCGCGCCGGAGCCAGACCTGTCCGGTAGCGGCAAGGCCGACCGGCCAAGTGGCATCGCCGCGGCGCCGAGTGGTCGCGTCGCGATAGCCGCGCCTGCCGATATGGAGCGGAATGCGGGCCGGCGCGCGCCAGGTCCGCCAGCCATAGGTGAAGTGGCGCAGGTAGCGATAGCCCGAATAAGCCAGGATCGCCTCCGGCACGAACGGGAGTGCCATGGCCGAGAAGGAGAGGGCGACCGCGATCCCGAATTGCGTGGCGACGGCCTTGGGCGGAGCATCGTCCATGGATCAGGACTCCTTGCCGCGCATCTTCGCCAGCATGGTCTGCCCGCCCTGGCGGGCATCCCTGACCGTGCGATTGATCGATCCTGTCGGGATCTGGCCGGGGGTGCGGGGCGCGACGATCCCGGCCATGGCGACGGCGGCGTGGTCGCCGGTGCGGCGCTCGATCTGACCGCCGATCCAGGACAGCACCGTCTCGGGCAGGGCACTGATCTGACCCGCAGAGGTGATGACGATCGAGAACAGGACGACGGCGTAGACGAACAATCCGGCGGTGCCGACCATGGCGTAGGCGACGGTGCCGTCGGGCGAGATCATCGCCAGGGCGCCGCGGAAGAAGATGTTGGTGATGTCGATGCCGACCCGCATGAGCAGGATCGAGACCAGCATGCCGATGACGATCAGGGGAGGGCGGAGCAGGATGCCGAGGAAGAACATGTAGCCCTGGCCGCTGTTGCCGACGAAGCTGTCGGAGCGGGCTGGCATGAACTTGGTCAGGAGCCAGATCGGTACGGCGATCATCGCCTCGGCGACGACGAGGAACCAGTTGAAGGTCGCCATCAGGAAGTGGACGATGACGACGAACGGCACGAGGCCGATCAGCAGGAAGGCGGCAAAGAACAGGATCAACGCCAGGATATAGACGAACCAAGACAGTTCCTGAGCGACGACCCGCCACTTACTATCGTCGTTAACGCCGAATTTTCCCAGCACCCAATCAAACCCGGTTAGCGTCGCGCCCACTCCCGTTGTTCCCATTCCGAATGATGCGATGCGCTGACCGATCTGCTGGACTTCCAGGATCGGATCCACCCAAGTCCTGCTTTCGGGCTGGCTGATGATGCCGAGGACGCCGGCGTAGATCTGCGCCAGGCCGCGGGCGAAGACATCGGATGGATCGACCTGCGCGGCCGGGTTGTCGCTGGCGACGCTGGCGATGCTGCCGGTGCCTTGCGCGGCGATGTAGCCGCCGAAGCTGACCACGTAGGTGAGATTGCGCTGCGCCTCCTCGGCGAGCGGCGCGTAGGCGCTGTGGCCGAAATACGGGATATACGAGTTGATGTTGGCCGGAGGCACGACCCGGACCGCCGCGTTCTGGCCCGCCGAGGAGGCCAGGAGCTTGGCCTGGACGAGGCTCAACGAGCGCTGCCAGAGCGCAGCAGCGAGCCAGCCATTGTCGGACGCGTTGGTGAGATAGTTGCGAAGCGCCTGATTGAGCTGGCTATTGTTGCTCTGGGTCATGCTCTGGGCGGCGGTGTTGTAGGCCGCATCGACCGCCTGTTTGATCCGGGCTTTGATCGCCTGATCGTCGCGGCTGCCGGAGTTGATGGTGCTGGCGATGCCGGCGGCGGCGCCGTCGAGGCTGTTGATCGCGGCCTGGAAGCTGCGCTGGCTCTGCTGTTCGGCCAGATCGATCACCAGCTTGGTGGTGCTGGCATCGTTGGCGTCGGTCAGTTGCGAGCCGAGCTTGTTGTACTCATAGACGACGGCGCCGCAGAGGTTGTCCGATTTGCGGAAATACCCATTGTCGTCGGTAAAATAATAGGTGGTCGCCCTCGCGTCGGACCAGGGGTTCCACGAATTGGTTTCCGTCCTCGCCGCCGGGCGAACCGTCGCGGCGTTGCTGCGACCGGAGACGTTGTCGGCATAGGTCTGCAGGGCCTGGGCGCAGACGTAGCCGTAGAGGCGGCCTTCCAGCACCTTGGCGAGCTTGCCGCGCAGCACGAAGTCCCCGAGCGCCTGGGTCGGGCTGGTGAGCGTGCCGTACATGCCGTTGAGGCCGGTGCCGGCGACGCGGGTCCAGAGGGTGTCGCCGAAGCCCGAGCCGAAGACCGCGAGCTGGACGACGAGGATCTGCACGAGCGACAGGCCGGACTTGATCGGCAGGCTGAGGATCGCGCCCGTGATGACCCGCAGGAGGGTGTATTTGGCGCTCGACTGGCGCCCGAAGGCCTGCCCGTCGTTGGCGGTGTCGGCCACCATCGAATAGAGCAGGTAGCAGGCGAGGATCGTCGCGACGATCAGGCAGCCGACGTTGAAGTAGCCGAGCGCGACCGTGAGCGGGCGGTCGTCGGTGCAGGCGGCGGCGGTCCAGACGCCGTCGACCACGCAGCCGAGGAGCTTGCGCAGGTTCACGAGCGCGAGGTCGTTCTGGACCGGGGTGAAGATCTCGCGCCCGGTGGTCTGGGCCTGCGCCGCCGTGGCGGCGGCGAGGAACCCGAGGCTGCCGGCGGCGGCCGTGATCCTGCGGAGCATACGGGCCTCTACAGATTGCCGCCGGCCTGGGTGGCCAGCATGGTGCCGAGGACCGCCGCGGTGCGGGCCTGCTGCTCGATGAGCTGCTGGCGCAAGGCCAGCGACATCGAGCGCATGCGGGTGAGTTCGATGAGCAGGCCGTGCTCGGACTGGCCGGCGAGGCCGGCCGACCACGCTTCGTATTGCGGCCCACCGCCGTACTGGGCGATGAGCGCCTCGAGCTGGGCGAGCGGCGAGGCGGCGGAGGTGCCGATCTGGTGGTCGTCGGTGGACGACATCGCCCGGACGGCGCTGAGCGACACCAGGGCGGGCGAGCGCAGGGCCTCGACGCGGCGGGCCCGCAGCATCATCAGGTCGGCCTCGGCCCCCGGCATGGCGGCCGTGGGCTTGGGCATCGGCAGACCGGCCATGTCCTGGATGACGATCTTGCGGTCGTCGTCGCTCGCGGAGGGATCGAACAGGATCGCGGCATCGGCCTTGGTCGGATCCTTCAGGCGGGCGCGGGTCGCCTCCGGGATCGGGACGTTCTTGCCCGGCGCGACGTCGAGTTCGCGATAGGATTCCCGGCCGGTCATGGCGACGTTGCCCATGGAGCGGTTGGTGGAGTTCATCAGGTCGATGGAGCCGCAGGCGTTCACGCCCTGGCCGGTGTCGATGGAATATTGCTCGCGGGCATCGACCAGGGCCTGGCGCTGGGCGACCTGGGACAGGGTGGCGGCCACGGCCTGCTGGGTGTTGCTGACGAGGTTCACCTCCCGCTCGCCGTTGGTGGAGACCTGGGCGGTCTGCACCTTCATGGCCGAGAGCAGCATTTCCAGGGTGAGGCTGCGCTGGGTGGCGACGTTGGTGCCCATGGTCGCCACCCGTGTTTCCAGGGCGCCGGTCGCCTTGGTGTGGCCGGCGACCCAGAGCTCGTCGACGACGAGGCAGGACTGCGCCGCCACGGGGGAGGCGAGGGCGGCCAGGGCCGCAGCGAGGAGGATCGGCTTCTTCATGGCGTCTGGAAGCTCGCTGGGGTCGAGGTACCGCGACCGGGGGAGGGCACGCTGGAGATGCGGGCGTTGACCATGGACAGGAGCAGGGCCGCGGCGGTGGCCTCGGTTCGCATCCCGCGTTTGATCTGGTGGGCGAGGAGGGCGAGGTTGGCCGCTTCCATCCGCACCGCGTCCTGAATGATGCCGCGGTCGTGCTGGCCGGCGGTGCCGGCGGCCCAAGCCGCACCGCCGTCGTTGCCCTGCCAGTGTCCCGACAGCGCGCGGGTTTTGGCGATCGGACCGTCCGGCCGGTAGTCGGCCGCGATGTCGGCGAGCACGACCGCGGTCATCGAGCGGTAGGTGTCCCGGCCGGTCTTCTCGAGCTTGTTGAGATCGTTGGTCGCGGAGTTTCCGGTGTTGCGCGGCTGCGGGTCGGGCGGGCCGATGACGGTGGTGATGAACTTCGTGGCGGCCTCGCGGTCGCCACTGTAGAGCGCGGCGCCATCGGGGGCATCGCCGGACTTCACGTCGGCGACCCAGTCCTTCGGGTCGGCGTAGCGGCCGGGCTGGGCGTGAACCTGGGTGACCATCTGCTGGCGGACCGCCGCGGAGCCCGTCAAGGCCGTGTAGAGCGACTGAGCCTTGGTGTTCGACCCGCACGGGTCGTAGCCGATCGAGCCGTAGCGGTGGGTGGCGAGGGCCACGGCCTGACGCTGGTCCTGGGTGGCGAGGGTGGTGGCGAGCGCCTGGCTCGAGGCCCGGAAGCCGTTGGCCACCTGGTCGGAGCCGGCGGCCGACTGAGCCGTCAGCACCTTCACGGCCGAGATGAGACGGGCCCGCTCGGCGAGTTCCTGGGCGACCAGGGCGGACTCGGTGGTGGTGATGGCGCCGGTGATCGCCGTGGTCAGGGTGGAGGTCGCGAGGTTCACGCGTCCCTCGACGCCGACGCAGCTCTGAGCCCGTGCCGGCGCCGAGACGCCGATCGCCGCGACGACGGCGCTGAGCCCGACGAGGGCGGTTGCGGTTCGAGCCCTCATGGGGTGCCTCCCTGGCGCCGATCGCCGCCCATGCCGCCGACGAGGACCCCGACGAGACCGGCGCGGGCACCGCTCATGATCGCGCCCTGGCGGCGGGCCTGGACCAGGGCGGCATCCTCCTCGGCCGTTCGCGGGTTGGGCTTCACCGTGGGCAGGGGGGCGACGACGTCGAGGTAGTCGGCGGCCGTCATCACCTCCTCGGCCGAGTAATTGCGATTGAACAGCCAAGGCGCCGCGTCGGAGTCGCCGGCACCATAGCCGCCGGGCTGGGCGCCCTTGCACCAGCCGGTCTCCTGCTCCGAGGGCGAGCAATAGAAGCTGCGCCGCTGATCGAGGGAATCGCCAATGCGAGCGCCGGCATCGCCGCCTTCCGTGAGCCAGCGGCGGTCTGCTGCCCCGAAGGCTTGGCGGGCCTTCGTCGCGGAGGCCTCGCTGTCACTGGCCTGCGAGAGCCCGAGCGAGATGTCGCAGGCGGCGTAGCCCGTACCGGTATCGTAACCGTATTGATGCTGGGCCTTGGCGATCCGCAGGGCGTTGTCCTGGCTCACCAGGGTTGAGGCGACCGCCTCGGCGCTGGCCTTGTCGCCGTTGGTGATCTGGAGCGCGGTGCCACTCGACTGCGCGCTGGAGACGCGCATGCCCGACAACACCCGCTGCAGGGAGATCTCCCATTGCGGGAAGAGGCTCTGCGCCTCAGCCGGACACGCCAAGGCGACGGCCAGGATGGCGCTCGCCGGAAGGAGGGGGAGGGGCCGTGTCATGGCTTCCCCTCCATCGGGCGCGCGTCGAGCGCGTAGAGCGTCACGAGCTGCGCGAGCGCGGCATCGATCTGGGCGTCGTAGTCGAAGGAGTTGGCGGCTAACTCGGCCGAGTTCGTGCGAGCCAGCTCGATGTAGAGGCTGCGGTTGGGCTGGTTGGCGACCTTGACCGCGTGGTCCTCGGAGCCCGTGGCCCTCTCGGCCGCGCTGGCGATCGCGGATTGCTGCGATTGGCTGTCGGAGCGCGAGACGGTCTCGCTGGCCGCGCCCTCATTGGCTCCCGGCGTGCAGGTCTTCGGCAGGGTCGTGTTCCGCGGGCCGCCGGCCATGTCGGGGTACGGATTGGAGATCGGTAGCTGGCGCGGCAGGAACGGTTCGGGATTGACGTAGTACCAGGCCTGCGGGAGCGCCGATTTGATCGCATCGGCGGTCATCGGGCTCGCGCCCTTGCCGGCATACATCTTCCAGACCCGGCCGTTGGTGCCGGTCGCGGCGAGGACGTTGCCCTTCAGGAGCGTGCCGAGATGGAGATGGGGGGCGCAGCTTTTCATGCCCTCGCAACCCATCGTCCCCACTTGCTCGCCGGCAGTGATCTGTGGGTCTTGCCTTTTGTTAAAAACAGCGGTGTTCATATGAAGATACAAAAAGCGCGTATCTCCAGAGACCACATCAGCGATGATCCCGCCGCCAGTAAAATTGTGATACGTTATCGCACCCGATGATCCTGAAAAGATCTTCGTTCCAGCCCCTTCGCTATTCACGATATCCATGCCTTGGTGATAACCGGCAGACGCACCGGCCCTGCCGGTTCGGTTCACACCGTACGGAGACGAAACCCTCTGACCGGCTGGTTTCATGATGTCAGACGTGAGGCACGTACCTGAAAGGGCGGGCACCGACGAAGCCATAAGTATGACAAGCGCCGATGATTGAATTTTTAATTCAATCATTACCCGACACCTTCTTGGACGAGCACAACGCATATTGCGTGTTGTTGAAGAGTATTTTTGTTTTGTCGATAACCTTTAGAGAAAACGAGTCGTCGTTTTCGTTGTCTGGGCTTTCGCGCATACCCTGCGGAACGTGAGCATCCCAATCGCATTTCGTATCGACAAAGATTATACCCTTGGGCTGCTTCTTTATTTTTAGAATTTTGCAGCGCGCTTCCCCACGCACGCCCTCTTGGTCAATTCGTTGGATCAGTCGATCTTTCTCGATTGTGAGAGGCGGCCTCTTACAGTCGGCCGGTGAGGCGGGTGAGTATCCCCAGTCGCCAGCTGGCAGGGTGATTGGCTCGGCCTGAGCCGAGCCGAAACCTGCGAGAAGCAGGCCCGCGGCGAGCACGATGGAACGGCGGATCATTGGTACATGCCTCCGTAGCTGCTGCCGGACGGGGGGGGTGCCGAGACCGGCGCGGACGCGCTCGGCTGGGTGGCGACCGAGCTGGCGCCCTGTGGCGCTGTGCTCGTGGTGAGCGCCGAGCCGAACGCGGTGTTCTGGACGTGGTTGTACGAGCCGAGGCCGGTAATGTTTGGCAGGTTGATCGGCGAGATCGACCCGTTGAGTTGCCGGAACAGGTCGCCCGATACCGAGTTCTGGAAGCTGCCCATCTGCTGGTTGATGCTGCGGATCGTGTCGCGCAGCTGCTCGTCCAGGATCTGGCAGACCTGCCGCTTGGCCGCGTCGATCACCGACCCGATCAGGCCCTGCGCGGCTCCCGTGAGGAAGCCACTCAGATCCGGGATCAGGTTCGACAGGTCGAAGCGCTTGAGCAGATCGCCGGCGATGCAGGAGTTCGGCCCGTTGAAGAAGGCCGAGGGATTGACCTTGGCCGCGTCGATCAGCGCGATCTGGCGCTGGACGGCCGCGTCGGCCGCCTGACGGACGAGGCAGTTCGAGCTGGTCTGAGCCCAGGCCGGCATGGAGCCGACGGCGAGGCCGCCCAAGAGGACGGAGCCCAATAGCACCTTGCGGATCCGGCGGCGGATCCGGTGCGGAGGCGAGTTCAGAACGCCGGCCATTTTCCACCCTCGATAAATTTCGCCCAGAGATATTTGAGAAAGCGCAGCGGCGTCATCTTGCGGTGATTGCAGTACGCCAAAAATCCGGCGTACAACGCCATCGCGATGAACGTGTAACGGCTCAATCCCGTGAGGATCAGCAGCGGGAAAAACGCCGCGATACTGCCGTGCAGGCCGAGGAACCGCATCGGCACGGCCGACCAGCGCCAGGGCATATGGCGGCCGCTCATGCGGGATCTCCCGGCTTGGTGATCGGGGTGCCGGGGGCGGGCTGCCCGGCCGGCTTCCGTCCGCCGGCCCAGACCCGGGCCTTGCCGATGTCGAGGTGGCAGAATTTTGGATAGATCCCGACGCCGCCGCGGCCGCACAGTGCCCCGGCAACCGCCACCGCATCCGCGCCGTAGCCGGCCGCGCGCAGGTCGGCGGCGCGCCCCGCGAGATGGAGCGAGGCCTTCGCGGCACCCTCGATCCCGGCATTGTGCTGCGGCGTGCGGTAGCCGGAGGTGACGATCAGCGGCACCACCGAGCCGTGGACCGCACTCATCGCCCCCTGAACCGAGGCCAGGAGGTCGAACAGGCGCGGATCGATCCAGACTGCCGAACTGCCGTCGCCGACGTCGCGCAGGAGCCACGACAGGAGGAGCAGGTCGCGGGTGTTGTAGCCGTCCGGCGTCCGGACGATCGCACTCACCTCCTCGCCGGTGCGGTCGCGACGCAGCCACAGCCGCACCGGCGGCGGAACGGCGCCCGCACCGGCCAGAGCCGCCGCGTAAGCCGGATCGGTGCCCGCGAGGCCGAGCGCCGCGCCGGCCAGGGTTCCGGCGAGGCCGGTGAGGAGGCTACGCCGCGAGACGGGCATCGCGGTATCCATAGCGCTCGAGCACGCGGCGGGCGGTGGCGACGTCGATCACGCCCTGGTCGAGCGCCATCGCGACCGTGGCCTTCATGGAGCGGCCGTCCTCGCCCCGGCCGATGATGTCGCGCAAGGTCTCGACCGACTCGGCCATGCCCGCCCGGGCCACCTCGCGGCGAACGGGGTTGGTGAGCACCTGCCACTCGCGCAGGCAGAACCGGCCGCCACCGACCCGCGGCACGAGGAGCTGCGAGACGAGGAGGTGGCTGCTGCCGAGGACGTCGTGGAACGCCTGGATTTGCAGGTCGGCCGGGAACATCAGCGTCAGGCGTCGCAGGATGTGGGCGACGTCGTTGGCGTGGGTCGTGGTGTAGATCGGGTGGCCGGTCTGGGCCGCCTCGACGCTGGCCATGACGGTGTGCATGTCGCGCAGCTCGCCCACCAGAAGCAGGCCGGGCTTGCGCCGCAGGGAATTGCGCACCCCGGCCGCGAACGTGGGCAGGTGCAGGCCGATCTCGTGCTGCATGATGGTGCAGCTCGCCGATGGTACGTTCTCGAAGACGAACTCGATCGGCGCCTCATAGGTGATGACGTTGCCGTGGATCGGCGTCTCCTCCTCGAGGATCCGGCGGATCAGCGCGGCCAGCGTGGTGGTCTTGCCCGAGCCGGTCTCGCCGGCGACGATCACGGCGCCCTGGGCCGGGGTGGACTCGGCCACGATGTCGTCCTCGACCCCGAGGGTGGCCACCGTCGGCGGATCGGCCGGGATGTGACGGCAGACGATCTGCACGCCGGTATCGCCTTCGTGGTAGCCGGCGGTGACGTTGATACGGAAGCGGTGCCGGACCGGCTCGGCGTCGCGCTTAGCGCCGATCCGGTCCTCGATCGTGATCGCCCGGTCGAAATCCTGCCCCGCATAGAGCTTCGACATGATCGAGTCGGTGGAGGACAGGTCGGTGGCGATGCGCGCCATGGTGCTCGGCTGAAGCCAGACGCGGGTCAGCGCGAAGAGCTCGCCGTGGATGGCGGCCAGGACCGGCTGACCGGACTGGAAGATCACGTCGGAGGCGCCGATCGCCACGGCATGGAGGAACAGGCGGGTCACCTCGTCGCGGCCGTGCACGACGATCTCCTGCTCGGGATATCGGGTCTTACCGGTCCAGCGCATGGCTCACTCCGGGGTCGCGGCCGCCGCCGAGGCGGTGCGCAGGAATTTCGGGGTGACGACGATCTTGAGGAGGCGCTGATCGACCGCGGCCGAGCGGCCGCCCTTGCCGACCTTGAGCGCGGTGGCGCGTGTCTTCACGATCGGCAGGCTGACCGCGCCCTGGGCCGCGAGATCCTGATAGCGGCGCATCCCGGAGTAATCGCGGTCGAGCCGGGCCAAGCCGTCGTCGAAGGCGGCGCGGGCCTGCTGCACGCCCACCTCCAGGCCGCCCTTGTACCCGACCTCCCAGTTGGCCTGCTCGATATCGCCCTTGGGCGGGGTCCACGTGGTCTTGGCCTCGGGCGGGGGCGTGACGGTGAGGTAGTCGCGCCAGTTCGGCGGCTGCACCGTGACCCGCGCGTCGCGCAGGATCTCGAAGCTGCCGAGCGTGGTGACCAACAGGGTGCGGCTCGGGGTCTGGCGCACCCCGCGCAGCTCGGACACCACCGGCGGCACGATGTCGGGGCCGATCATCACGGTGGCGAACGGGTACTTGGCGTCGAGCCGGTCGCTGATGTCGGACGTATCGAGGTAGGCGGCGATCCTGCGGGATTCCTCGCGGTAGCCATCCTGGATGCCGGCGGTCCGGGCGGTGCGCTGCACGACCTTGGTCGGACGGTTGGCATCGCCGAAGACCCCGGCCGAATAGCGCTGGAAGTCGGGGTTCGACGGGTGAGGCGGGGCGGGCGGTGCCGAGTTGTCGCCGACGTTGGGCGCGAACGGCTGCCCGTCCTGACCCGGCAGGGAGCGGGGCCCGTTGGCGATGGCATTGAGGACGTTGGCCTGGGCGAGGCCCCCCGGGCCGTAGTAGCCGGGCGGCGGATAGCCGCCGTAGCCGGGAACGCCGTAGCCGGGGGCGCCATAGCCCGGTCCACCGTAGCCCGGTCCACCGTAGCCGGGGCCGCCATAGCCGGGGCCGCCATAGCCATAGCCGGCGCCATACCCCCCACCGTAGCCGGGAGCGCCATATCCGGGTCCGCCGTAGCCGTAGCCGCCGCCGGCCGGGGCGCCGTAGCCGTAGCCCCCCGCAGGGGCGACGGGGGCGCAGGCCGCCGGGTTCTGGGCGCAGTAGGTGTTGGCGACCTGAGCCCCGGCCGGTTGCCCGAGGACGCAGAGCGCGGTGGTGCCGAGCACGCCGGAGAGGATCCTTGCCTTCAGGCGCATGGCTCAGATCCCGTGCTCACGCAGCTTGGCATCGACATGCCCCGAGGTGCTGCTTCCGGTGCTGACGCAACCGGGCAGCAGAACGCCGATACCGATCAGCACAGCCACCAGTCTAACGGCCGCCTTCACCCGAATTGCGCTCATAATCATACCCCGCGTAATCGGACTTGTATTTGCCTTGCGATACCGACTGATGCTGTTACACAAGCGCCGACGGATCGATAACTTCAGCAGGTGACCCAGATGGGGATCGTCTCGTTCGTGAGGGCACGCCTCGCGCGCCGGGTCGGACCGGAGCATCGCAGCTTCGCGGCCATGGGCGGGACGGTGCTGGGCGGGACGCACGCCCTCTGCCCCACCTGCCGGCGCGGCCGCCTGATGAGCGATCCCGAGGCGCTCGATCGGCGCCGCTGCGACGACCCGAATTGCGGCGCGACCTTCTCCCTGGCGGAACTCGGCCGCACCTACGCCCTCGACGGCACCGATCCGCGGACCCTGGCCGCCTATGAGCGCCAACAGGCCCTGACGCTGTTCGTGGCGGCCGAGATCATCGGCGTGCTGGCCGCCGCCTGGGCGATCTATGCCCGCTCGTGGCTCACGCTCTTCGGGGCCGCGCTGCTCTGCCTCGTGGTGTGCGCCACCGCCATGGTCTCGCGCTACCGCGCATGGCAGATCGAGCACGGGAGGCTGTTCGAGGCGCGGGCGCCCCTGTGGGCCTTCGCGGTCTCGGAGGTGCAGGGGCTGGTCCGACGCAGCGGCCGCTAGGGGAGCGTCCTCCATCTCAGCCCCCGATCATCGTGCAGACGTTCGACAGCGACACGTCCATCTTGATCGTGTTGCCGACGAGCTGGGCGACGTCGTTGATGAAGAACGCCAGGGTGCCGCCGACGAGGTACAGGAAGGCCGAGCCCGCCCCGTCATGCTGGCCTGAAGTCGCCTTGTAGAGCTTCAGTCCGGCGACGAGCCACGCCAGGGCGCCGAGGCACATGAAGAAGTATGTGATCGCCGCCCTGATCTGATCGCAGGTCGACCCACGCTGAGACCCGCCGTAGTTGAACATGCTGTAGGTGATATCGCCGCCGAGCACGAAGCTGTTGGCGAATTTCCACAGCAGGACCGGCGCCACGATCATCGCGCCGGCGAGGGCGAGCTTGCCGAAAGCGGTATCGATCGTCACCGGGCGATTGGAGAATTTATGTTCCCCGGCCGCGACACCGTAGAGTGCGTAGAGGCCGGACGTCCCGAACCAGATCCCCAGCAGGGCAATGCCCAAAAAGATCAAATTGACGAAGAGCGGGAACACCTCACTCAACGAAACGAGCAGACTGCCAAGATCGGGAACGACCATCACCGCACCTATTTAGAATTGTTCGAATTTCGTTCGAGCAGCTCTAATCTTTCCTCCAGCGCGTTTATCCGCTCGCGCAGCTCTTCCATCTTCAAATTCGTCGGATCGGTATCGAGATCAGGCCGCCGGTAAGGGCGTTTTTCTTCAGCACGCCCGTCGTGATATTCAAATCTCGATCGGTTTTGCCGTCCCTCCTCGCCGTTGACGGGGCCGATCAGTAACGTTGTAAAAAGCCCCGCCGACAACCCGACGATGTTTACAACTGTCGTCGCAAGCCTCGATGCGTCTCTAAACATTTGCTGCATTGCACGCTCTGGGTAGGGCCGCGTCACAGGACACGGGCTCGACCAGCCAATTACTTTGACGGCCGCGCCGCAGGGCGAAGGATATCCCACCTAAAACCAAGTAAAGGTGGATTGCATACAAAACACATGTCGCTCACAACCCCCACTTATGGCCCATATCCCGCCCCATATGGCTACCCATTACCCGGTACGCATAGATGTTTCATTGACATACCGAGGAAGGCTTCGCAATAAGTGCCGACCCTGAGCATTCAGGACTGTAGGCGGGCGGACCACGATGGAAAGCGCAATCAAACACATCGCTTGGGCGGGATCTTTGATTGCATGTGTCTTTTTTGCCACGGATAAACATTGGGTTCCGGTGCAAATTCAGATCGTTGCGAGCCCGACTACTCAGAATTTGGCAGCGCTCCCAAACGGCTCCGCTACGGCAGGTGCCTTGCCGGCTACAGGATTGGCGTCGGGCCCTCCGGTCTCGCCGGCGCTGCCCCCCTCTGCGCAGGTTGCACAATCTCCGGCTGCCCCATCGGCGAACTTCGCGACCATCGAGGACTCGAAGAAGGCCGGGCAGGTGATCGAGACGCTGGGGAAGCTCGCGGCGATCGTCGACGTGCCGGCCGGAACGCCGGAGAGCCGGGTGGCGACGATCTTCTTCGATCCGCGCTGCCCCTATTGCCACGCCGCCTTCACGGCCCTGCACGGCCAGGTCGCGGCACGCTGGATCCCGGTGGTGGTGCTGGGCGATTCCGAGGCCGGCACCCGCATGGCCGCGGCGATCCTGTCGGCTCCCGATCACGTCGCAGCACTCAAGAGCGCCTTCGACGCCAAGCTCACCCCGGCTGTCGCGCCGAGCCCGGAGATCGCGGCCAAGCTCGACGAGAACCGGCAAGCCTTCGCCTCGATCTTCGCGGCGGCCCCGCAGCTGCGCCCGGGCGTGCCGACGCTGTTCGTGCCCCGCCCCGACGGGCGGCTCGCCATCATGGTGGGGTACGAGCCCGGCGACGACGCCAAGCTGCGCTCCGTCCTGACCGGGAGCTGAGATGGCCCGCCGCGTGACCATCGGGGCGTTCAGCCTGCCCTCGGCCCGGGGCTGCCTGTCGCCCTCGGCCCTGGCCGAGCAGCTCGCCGGCTACGGGCGCGCCAGTTCGTTCCTGGCCGGTGCCCTGTTCGCGTCGCTCATAGGGACGATGTGGCTCACCTACTTCTGCCTGCAGCGGGCGGAGGTGATCCCCTACGTCGCCGACGGCGGGGTGTTCGGCTGCGAAGTGCGGGCCGTCTCGCAACCGGCCTTACAGACCGACAGGAGTGAACCATGAAGTCGGCCGACCGCATCTCGCGGGAGGTCGACGCGGGTCAGATGATGCTCCGGAACCAGTGGAACTGGATCCTGTTGCTGTCGGTGTTCCTCAGCATCTCGCTCGTCGTCAACGGGTTGCTGTTCTACAACGCCTTCTACCGCTTTCCGATCAAGCAATTCATCTGGACTTCGGACGCGCAAGCCGTCTGCGACGCGATCCCGTTGACCGAACCGAACATCAGCCAGGCCCGGCTGAAGGAGTTCGCCGTCAGTGCGGCGGTCGAGCTGAACAGCTACGACTATGCCAACTGGCGCGCACTCATCAACAACGCGCTCAGCCAGTCCTTCACGCCGAAGGGTCGCGACCGTTATCGCGCCGCCCTGCAGGAGAGCGGCATCATCCAGAAGGTGGTGCTCGGCTACCAGACCGTCTCGGCGGTGACCACGGATCCGGCCAACATCTCCGAGGAAGGCAAGTCCGGCGGTCGCTATTACTGGATCGTCGAGGTGCCGCTGCAAATCTTCTACCGGACCAACGTCGAGACCAAGGTCGAGCGCCGGCTCCTGACCATGACGATCGTGCGGATCGATCCCTCGCCGATCAATCCCAACGGCATCGCGATCGACTCGGTGATCTCGACGCAGCAACTGACCAATCAGGTGAGTCCATGACCCGTGTCGGTCACGCCTCGACCCGCGTTCGGGTCTCCGGCTGCCTGCTCGCGGCCCTTCTCGGCGCGGCTCCGGCGGCACGCGCCCACGGCGTTCATGCGGCCGGGCAGCCTGCCGATGCCGATGCGGCCGCGACCGCGGGCAGCGCATCCGGCGGCGCGAGCCCGCCCGCTTCGGGCGCCGGAGCGGTCCGCCGCCCGTTCGGCGTCCCTCCGACCGGTGTTCCGCCCGTCGGTGCGGCGACCAATGCGGCCCCCGCGCCGGCACCGCGCCCGCTGACGGCGGCCGAACTCGAGGAGCTGCGCCAGCGCATGCTCGGCAGTTCGAAGGGCGTGATCCTCAAGCCGGACGAGATCCAGGGCGTTCGCCGCGCGGTGCAGGACGCGCAGGGCGCCGGCAACTTCCCGGGCCGCGACGGGCGCATGCCCCGGCCGGAGCCGCGGCTGCTCTCGGTGACGCAGGAGGTCAGCCGGTCGGCCCCGGAAACGCTGCATCTGGCCTACGGAATCGTCTCGCCGATCACCTTCGTCGACGGCAAGGGCCATCCCTGGCCCATCGCCTCGGTCGCCTACGACCCGCGCCTGTTCGCGCAGGACGGCACCGGCTGCGGCGTCGATGCCGCGATGGGCTCGACCCAGGTCGCGGCCGCGGCGGGCTCCGACCGGCCGACATCGATCAACCTGATGCCCTGCCGCTACGACACCTGGGGCAACATCCTGATCCGGCTGGAGAACGTCCCCTATCCGATCCCCCTGATGGTCCTGTCCGGTCAGAGCGAGACGGTGGACATCCCGGTCACGGTGCGGGTGGCCGGCACCTCGCCGCTCACCCCCGTCAAGGTCGCCGCGGCGAGCTCCGGCCCGGTGCGCAAGGGCGGCGGGCGGCCCGCCGCCCGCGGCGCGGGGGCGCCCGACACCACGGCGCTCCTGCACCTGTTCGGGGCCGGAACCCCGCCGGCCGGGGCGCAGGTGCTCGTCGCCAACGGGGCGCAGGCCTGGCTCTACCGCGACCGGATGTACGTGCGGGTCCAGGGCAATCTGGTGAGCCCGCAGCCGGTGGCGTCGGCCGACGCCCCGGAGGGCTACCGGATCTACGAGTTCCTGCGCCCGGCTTCGCGCCTCGTCGCCGAACGCGGCGACGGCTCGGAGACCGCCATCAGCGTCGAGTTCTGAGGGAGACGGCATGCTCGATACCAAACAAACGGCCGCCCTCGGCGGTGTCGTCCTGATGGTGGCGCTCGGCTCCGCGGCCTTCATCCTGTCGGAGGCGCCGGGCGCCGATAAGGGCATCGGGGGCGCCTCCGAGATCCGGGGTCAGACGCCCAATCCGCCCAACAACATGATGAAGCCGGTGGGCAAGGCGGAGGCCGATCGGCGGGCGGGCGTGAACCAACAGGCCGCCGACGAGAAGGCCGGTGCCGGCAAACCCTACGTCGCCCCGGTCGTGATCGCGGAGAGCCGTGGCGCGACGCTGGGGGAACTGCCGGACGCGGCCCCGGAAAAGCCGGCCGAGCCCGCCCCGGCCCCGGTGCCGGAGAAGATCGTCTACCGCGACCGCGAGGTCGTCCACACCGTCTACAAGGATGCGCCGGTTCAGCCGACGGCCGATCCCGAGCAGGTCGCGGCGATCAACGAGCAGATCAAGGCGCTGCTCAAGCCGAACCCCGGCGGATTCCTCGTGCGCTCCTTCGCCAAGGGCGAGCGGGAAAAGCCCCCCGAGGCGCGGGCCGCCGCGGCCCCGGTCGTGACCGGGCCGTTCGGGCCCGGCATCCGCCACGCCACCGTGGCGCGCGCCGGCGACGTCGCCTACGCGGTGCTGGACCGCGGGTTCAACTCTGACGATCCGGCGGCGCCGATCTTCGCCACCATCGTCGATCTCGACGAGCGCCAGCAGCCGGGCCCCCTCAACGGCATCCGGCTGATGGGCCAGATCGTCTACTCTCAGACCCAAGCCTCGATCCGCTTCACCACGATGATCCTGCAGGACGGTCGCCAGGGGCCGATGCAGGCGATCGCGATCACCGTCGATCAGGCCCGGACCGGCGTAGCCGAGGATGTCGACAACCACGTGCTCGAGCGCTACGGCGGCCTCGTCGTCGCCGGGCTGATTCAGGGCGTCGGCCAAGTCGGCCAGCAGCTGACGCAGCTCAACACCAACACGACCTTCGGCGACGGCTTCGCCGTCCAGTCCGGCCGCAAGATCGACTGGCTGACCGCCGGCCTGGGGGCGGCCATGCCGGTGGGGCAGGCGATGTCGGCCGCGGCGGCGCGCTCGTTCAGCCGCCCCCCGACCCTGTCCTCGTCGGTGAACTTCCCCATCGGCATCGTCTTCCTGCAGCCGGTCGTGGTGCCCCTCGACGCCGCCCGCGTCGCGGCCGGCGCCGGGACGGGCTACGGGCCCGATCCGGCCTACGGTGCCGGCTACCGGCCGGAGACCCTGCCGGCCAGCTACGCGAGGCGGCCATGACCGGATCGAAGGGGATCGCCGACGTTCTGCGCGGGCTGATCGACAGCATACCCGCCCTCGCATGGCTGCTGGTCGTCGGAGCGGGCGTGGCTGGCATCGCCATGGCCGGCTACGCGATGGTGCGGGTCTATCAGGCGAACGCCACCGGCGACGGCACCGCCGGGAACTGGGTCGTGGCCGTCATCATCGGCAGCGCGATGACCTGCGTCACGCTCCTGATCGGCCAGATCTCCTTCTACTTTGCCGATTAGGTCCGCCATGGAAGCGATCGACCATCTCACGGCCAACACCGCCTTCTATCTCGTCGATCATCCCGTGGTGAGCGGGGCGGCCATCGCCCTGACCATGGCCACGGGCATATTCGCGGTCTTCGCCGCACCGGCCTGGGCCCGTCTCGTCTGCTCCGACCGGAGCTTGCAGCGGATCCTGCATCTGAGCGGAATGGCGGTCGGTGGCTGCCTGCTGCTGACGGGCCTGTTCTACGCCAGCCTCGTCCAAGGCCTGTTTGGGGCGATCACGACCCGTCCGCTGATCTACGTCTACTACCCGGCCAGCATCATGCTGTCCTGCGCGGCGGTCGTGTTCGCCGGCAGCCAGATCTTCTGCGCCCTCACGGTCCGGCCCGCTCCCCTGTTGCGGGCTGTCGTTCCAGGCATTCTCGGCGCCTGGCTCTTCGCGCTCTGCGTGCCGGTCTACCAGTTCTCCGTCCTCCTGCAGGGAATGCCGCAATGAGGACGGCCGACAAGTTCTGCGACCTTGCCGGTTTCGATCCGGAGCGCAGCGAGGCGGTCGTCTACGCCCATGACGGCTCGCAGCTCACCCTGATCGAGATCGACGGCACCCGGTCCATCGTCTCGGGCGAGGATTACCTCCACAACGTCGTCGAGCGGTTTGCCGGCGGGATCGCGCAGATCCTGAAGCGGCCCGGCCACCAGATCACGATCTCCTACGAGTCCTCGCTCAATACGGCCAAGATACTCGATCCGTTCGTGCAGCAGCAGGGCCGGCGCGCCCGGCAAAAGGGCCTTTCGGTCGAGGCGCTGATCGAGGAGGGCCGCACGGTGCTGGAGGGCCGGTCGCGCTCGGAGACGATCCTGCTCGCCGCCTGGACCCGGCCCTCGGCTGGCGCGGCCGACGAGGTGCGCAAGGAGCAGAAGGCGAACCGCAAGGCCTGGCAGGAGTTGCCGCCGGCGCGCGACGCACAGAACCCCTACCTGCATCTCGGATCGATCGCCGGCCCGCACGGCGCCTTCGTGCGCCGGATCATGGAGGCGCTCGGCGAGGCGCGCCTGCAGGGCCGGGTGCTCTCGCCCAACGACAAGGGGCGCCGCCGCGACCTGGAGCAGATCCGGGCGGCCGTCCTCTACCACGAGACGCCCGACGGCTGGACGCCCTACGGGCCGGGCACCCGGCGCTATCCCGGCGCCAAGGAGCGGCACGACGACGACGTCTCGGAGTTCTTCACGCCCACCGTCGCCCGCCAGATCATGACGTCGAACGCCGAGGCCGCCAGCAACATGCGGGCCCTCGACCTCGGCGGGCGCCGCTACGCGCTCGCCGTGATGCGGATGTTCCCCTCCACGCTCCTGCCGTTCAACCGGCTGCTGGAGACCCTGCTGGAGTCCTCCAGCAAGACCGCCGACATGCCGTTCCGGGTCTGCTTCCACCTCGAGGCTTTGCGCGACAACGATGTCGGCTTCCGCCTGCGCAAGGTCCTGGCCGGGCTCCTCGCCTTCGCGAGTCCGACCAACAAGAACCTGTTCCGGGCGCTGCGCGAGTTGGAGGACGTGGTCGACAAGGACGGCGAGGCGATCGTCAAGGGCCGCGTCATCGCCACGACCTGGACCGAACCGGGCGAGGATCCGGGCCTGCTGGAGCGGCGCCGCTCCTACCTGATGAGTGGGATGATGACCTGGGGCGAGGCGGTGATGACCGACGCGCCCCACAATCCCCTGCGCGCCCTGTGCGAGACGGTCGCCGGCATGACGGTGCAGGCGGAGGTGCCGCCGGGCTCGATCGCGCCGCTCGGCGACCTCGCGGCCCTGATGCCGTTCCACCGCACCGCGCCGATCTTCAAGCAGGGCCAGAGCATGCTGCTGACGCCCGACGGCAAGCCGATGCCCTACGAGGCGCTGTCGGCCGAGCAGCTGTTCTGGCTCACCCTGATCTACGCCACGCCGGGCTCGGGCAAGTCGGTGCTGATGAACCGGCTCAACGTCGAGTTCGCGGCCTTCAGCGCCGGGGCGGCCCTGCCGTTCATCGGCGTGATCGACGTCGGCGTCAGCTCGTCGGGGTTCATCGAGCTGCTGCGCAACGCCTTGCCGCCCGAGCGGCGGCACGAGGCGTTCTACGTGCGGCCGCTGAACCACCCCGATTACGCGGTCAACCCGTTCGATCTCGGGCTCGGCCGACGGCTGCCGCTCGATCGCGAGCGCACCTTCATCGAGAACTTCCTGGCGACGCTCCTCAACGTGTCGTCACCGGAGGCCGCGCTCCTGATCCCGCGTCTCATCACCCGGGTGTTCCAGATCAAGAGCGACCTGCAATTCTCGTCCTCGCCGTCGATCTACCAGCCCAACGTCGATCCCGAGATAGACCGGCTGCTGTCCGATCATCGGATTCCGGTCGGGAACAAGGTCCAGTGGTGGCGTCTCGTCGACGCGTTCGTCGAGCGCCGGCTCTACACGGCGGCCCAGCGGGCGCAGCGCTACGCCACGCCGATCCTGGAGGATCTCGCCCGGGTGCTCGGCGAGCCGATCATGGCTCAAGACTTCACGCCCGAGTTGATCCGCCAGGCCCAGCGCGCGCTGGAGAGCGCGATCGAGAAGTACCCGATCTTCGCCCGGCCGACCCGCCTCGATGTCGGCGAGGCGCGGGTGGTGTCGATCGACGTGCAGGACGTGGCCCTGCGCCACAAGTCGCCGGAGGCCGAGCGCAACAACGCGCTCATGTTCCTGATCTCCCGGCACATCTACCTGTCGAAGATCTCCGGCTTCGCCGAGGAAATCCCGAAAATGGATCTGCCCTCGGACGAGGCCCTGCGAGCGGAATACGTCCGCTACTGGGAGGCGCGCTACCACGAGATCGCCGAGACGCCCAAGCGCCTGTGCATGGACGAGTATCACCTGACCGGCGGCGTCGAGACCATCGCCAAGCAGGTGAAGAGCGACGCCCGCGAGGGCCGCAAATGGGGCCTCGAGCTGATCCTGGTCTCGCAGTTGCTCGCCGACTTCGACACGCTGGCCGACATGGCCTCGACGGTCATGGTGCTCAACGCCGACTCCAACGAGATCCGCGAGGAGGCGCGCCGCGTCTTCGGTTTCGATCTGGCGGTGAAGAGCGCGCTGGAGCGCCAGGTCCACGGCCCGCAGGGCCGGCGGGGTGCCAACCTTCTGACGCGGTTCAAGCTGCGCGAGGAAGAGCGCTGGATCGTCCTGAACAATTCGCTCGGCCCCCGGATGCTGTGGGCCCTGACCACCAAGGCGGAGGACCGCCTGGTGCGAGACGAGCTGTACCGCCGCATGGCGGTCAACGATGCGCTGCGCATCCTGGCAACCCGCTTTCCCGATGGCACCGCCATCGAGGCGTGGGGCCGGGTGGCCGCGCTGGCGCGGTTCGGAGAGGACCGGATCGCCAAGACGATCGTCGATCAAGTCCTGGGGGAGATCATGAGCGAAGCTCGGCCTCCGATCGACCGATCCAGAACCGCAGCATGACCATGGAGGCTCCTGTGCAAATCAAGGATATGCAGTACCGCGTCCTCGCGAGTGTGACGATGTTCGGCCTGGGCGTACTGCCGGCCTGGGCTCAAAATACCACCGGCGATCCGACGGCACCGCTCGATATCCTCAAGACGGCCCGGCAGAAGGCGTCCAGCTCGGCGCTCAACGCCAGCAGCATCGCGACCGGCGGCAACAACGCCGGCATCGTGTTCACGATCCTGTTCGCGGTGGTCGGCATTGCCTTGGCCGGCATCTCGGGGGTGAAGCTCTACAAGTCCTCGCAGGACGACAACGCCCGCGAGGATGCCGGCCGGTCCCTGGTCGGGCTCGTCGTCGGCTCGGGCATCACCATCCTCGGCGTCATCATCGGCGTGATCACCACCTACATGACCGGCAGCGGCACCTGAAAATTGACGCTGGGCAGGTCTCACGGGTCTGCCCAGCGCCCAAATTGACACCAGAAATTACAACATCAATTTCTCTTTGGCTCTGGGCAGTGATTATAAATTGTCCGCTTCATTACGAATGATGTGCTCGACCTGACATCAAGATGCACAACCGTAATTGATCTATCAGGATCCCTTTCAATATCAGCCGTTATCGGCCGATCTACCCCCTGCGCCTCAATGCACACAAACTTGTAATTGCCAATTTTATCTAGCTTATGCGTTTTGCATTGCTCATAGTGCCCCGAGATATTCGATCCATCAAAATACATCGCACCAGCACCTCCGATACCGCTACATCCAACATCATCAGGAAGATAATACCCTTTCTGAAGGAAGGAAATATCTTTAGAAACTGCCACAAAAGGAAAAACAATAAGAATTGGTGTTATATATTTGACCAGACCGAAAGCACGCACGTGCAACTCCAGGGCTCAATAGCTCGTCACGACCGACTGCAAGGTCGGATCGACATGGCGAAGCCATGCATAATCCGGAAAGAACAGCCGGCCCGTCGGCAGGGCAAGGCTCGCCAGTCGGGTGACAGCGTCGTCCAGCGTGGCGGCGCCTTCGACTAGATCGTGGACCCGATCGAGCATATCGATGTCCCGGCCGGCTTGATCCGAAATTGCCAACACCATGAGGCTCCGCAGGTCGGCCTGGGTCGCTGTAAGCGGCGGGGCGGCTGGATCCGCGGCGAAGCGGTCCGAAGCCGTCCAGGCGGCCTTCAGCACGGCGGCGTGAGCCTTCCGGTCCTTGAGCGGGGCCGCCGCGTCGATCGTGAGGAACAGGACGGCCGCCAATTGCCAGGGCACCGATTCCGCAACGCCCTCCACCGCCCGCGCGTCGCGCAGGTCGCGCAGCCCCGCGAACGGGTTGGCGACGATGACGGCGTCCCGCGCGGGAGCATCGGCCTCGTCCGCGCCTGAGGGCGACCGAACCCGGCAGAGCGGCGGCGCGAACTTCGCCAGGATGACCTCCTGCGAGAACCCTGGAGCGGGTGCCGTGATGAGGACCTCGATGTGCTCGCGGCTGCGCTTGCGCCAAGCCAGATAGCCCAGAAGCGCGGTGAGCCCTGTCGCCACAAGGCCGAAGCCGACCGACGACTTGTAGATCGAGACGAAGGCGAAGGGCTGCCCGGCCGGCATGGTCATGAAGTACTGGCCCCAGCCGGTGAACCGCCACAGGGTGGCGGTCTCGGCGAGGCGCATGCCGGCATAGACCTGCCCGAGGATCGGCGAGAAGGTCCACCAGAGCAGACCCAGCATGGTCATGGTGGCCAAGCCGATGGCGCCGAGGGCGACGATCCGGCCGGGGCTGACGGTCGTGATCGGCTCGCGGAACAGGGGCGTCATGCCGAGCGTCCCAGGGACGGCTCGTCTCGGCCGAGCGTCTGCTGCTGGGCAAGGCTCGTCTGCAGCTTGTCGTCGGCGACCACAGCCTTGAGCAGCGGCTTCAGAACCGCGCGGATCTCCTCCAGGCTCTGGCCCTGAGGGAGCAGCTTCCTGGCTTCACCGGACAAGCCTTCGATCAGCACGGCCGACCCTTCGCGCCCGAAGCGGTCGATCAAGCTCCGGTCGATCTGGCGCACTTCCTGGGCCAACCGGGGATCCGCGGCGATCTCCTGCGGCGAGCGCGTCTTCAGGGCCTCGGCGAGCGCTTCGCTCGGCCCCGGGATCTCGATGGCGTTGCGGCCGACCTCCTCCGGTCGCTGGTCGTTCAGGGCCAGGAGGCTCGCCGGGATCAGGACCCGGCCGACGATCTGGGAGCGCACGGCGTCCTCGCGCGGCTGTTCCCTCTCGGGGCGTCGGCCTTCGGGCAGCACCCGGACGTCGACGCGGTCGTTGTTGCGCGGCATCGTGTGGAAGGCGCTCAGCGGCACGGCCGAGACCTGCCGGGAGTCACGGATCAGGGCATGATGATAGCTCATGGCGATCACCTGCCCGCGGACCTGGGCGCCCGGCTCGGGCAGGACGATGCGCGGCGCGCCCATCAGGCGCAGCGCCTCAACCGCGTCGGCCGACAGGCGCCCGAGCACCGGATGCGCCCGCATCTCCTCCGAGTAGCGCGCGTTCTGGATCGTCTCGGCTAGCGGCCGGATCTTGCCGCGGGTGGCGAGGACGAGGGCGTCGCGGGTCTCGCTCGGCACCCGGTTGATGAGGCCTTGGTCGAGCGGCTGGCGGTGGTGGCGAGCGTGCTGCTCCATGAAGGCGAGCAGGGTCCGGGTGTTGCCCTCCCGGAACGGGTGGGCCTGCCACAGGGCGGAGAAAGCCTGGGCGTAGGCGACCGTCGGCCGGTCCTGCTTCAAGTCGCCCGGGGGCTGGCGCAGGCGATCCAACGCCGACCGGGCATGGCTCTCGATCGCCGCCGGCGGACTGTAGGCCACGCTCTTGCCCTGGAGCACGATCTCGGGCTTCCACAGATCGATCGTGCGGGTCTCGCCCGCCCACGGGTAGATCTCACCGAACAGCCGCTTGTGGATCGCGGCGTAGTGCGCCAGGTCGAAGTTTCCGAGCACCGGCTCCTTCTGCATCTGGATCATCGCTCGGAACGAGACGATCTGCTCGCGCTCGGCCAGGGCCTGCGGATCGCGGATGTCGGCGGTGTTCCGCAGGACGTCGGTGCCCTCGTAGACGTAGGGATCGGCGCTCATGCCGCCTCTCCCCGGCCGAGGGCCCGCCGGGCATCGAGCGCCGCGAACACCTCCTCCTGGGTGACGAGGCCGGCTTCGGTCAGCAGGGCACCCAGTTGCACCCGCACGCTCATCTCGTTGCCCGAGCCGCGCATGATCGCCGCGGCCTGCTCGGCCTCGTAGGTCATCAGCGCCATGAGGTACGGGGCCAGTTCGGCCTCGTCGACGCCCGAGGCGATGGCCTCGAGCAGGGTCACGGCTTCCTCGCGCTGGGTCACCAGCGACGGCAGATCACGAAAGCTCATGGTGTCGTCCCCTTCGGTCGGCCCGGCCGGCACCGGGCAAGTCTCTCGATCCCGTCCCCTGACGGCCCTGTCCTCGACTGCGCTCTATCTCCTACCCTTACCCATTGCACCAACGTCGCCAATGCAATCGCCGCAGCCCCGGCATCACAGCGACAGCCCGAGATCGGGGCCCTGCTCCAGGTCCCGCTCCTGCGCCCGGCTCATGAAGCGCTCGCGGAACAGCGAACCGTCCTTGACGTAGGAGGCGACGTAGCCCCCGCCGCTCAGGATCTCGCGCTCGTCCTTGTCGAGCCATTGCCCTGGGCCGAGGCCGCGTTCCGCGTCATGGCCGATCGATCCGTTCGCACCGAACCGACGCCCGACGGCCTCGGCGAAGGCCAGGACCTCGGCCCGCAGCTCGGGGGTGGCCACCGCCTCCGCCACGGCCTCGTCGAGGGCTTTCGTCGCCGGCGTGCGGCCGACCTTCGCCAAGGCCGCCGCCGCGGCCGGGCTCAAGCCTGGCACCTCGATCGTCAGCCGCTGGCGGTACTCGACCTCGGCGCTGCGACCTGACTCCGCCAACCCCTCGAAGGCGTGTTTGAGCTTGATGGCCTCAGCCTTGGCCTGCTCGAACGCGGTCTCGGCGAAGGCCCGCTCCTCCTTCTCCTGTTTCGGCACGAACCAGCCCTTGCGGCCGCGCAGGCCGCCATGGGCGTCCGGATCGGACAGGAGGGCACCGATCCGTTCCCGATAGACAGAATTTCGCTGTCGAAGCTCGGCGAGGATCGCGGCATAGACCGGCCCCGAATTGTTGAGCGCGGAGCGCAGGCGGCGCTGAAGCGAGTCCATTTCAGGCTTCAGATCCCGCGCAGGATCGACGCGGGCATAAAGGGCGGCCTTGAGGCCGTTGGCGCCGAGATCGACGGCGGCGAGGAACGGCGCGAGCGGCGCTTTCGGCTCGGGAGGAGCCGCGGGCTCCGCCGCCGGAACAACCGCGGCCGAGGGCTTCGCGCCGGCGGCCTGAACCATGTCGGTCGCGGCCATCCCGTGGCGCGCGACGACCGCGCCCCACGCCGCCGACAGGCGCGTGGCAAGGCCGTGCAGGCGGTGCAACCGGGCCTGGGCCTTGCGCACCATGACACGCGCCCGGCGGACCAGGGCGGGGGCGAGCGCGGCGTGGCCGTTGAGGCTGCGACGCTCGGCGAAGGCCGAGGCGAGGGCGCGAAGATCCTGTGGCCGAACCCTGTCGGCGATCTCGGTTTCCGCCCGCTCCAACCGCGCCAAGGCGGCGTCGAGCGCGGCCAGGGCCGGGGAGGCCGACGGATCGGTCGGATCGGCCTGGACCGGAGCCTGAGCCGCTTCGGAAGCCGGATCGTCCGGGATCGGGGCATCCGCCTCGAGCCGCCCGGCCAGGGCGGTGAGATCGCGGGCGATCCGCCCCGGATCGAGCGTGGACAGCTCCACGGCTGCCTCGCGGAAGGCCGCCTCGCCGGCGAAGTCGAGGGTCGAGGCCTTCGCCCCATCCCGCCCGAGCCGCCACTCCATTCCGGCGAGCGCCGCCGTATTGAGGGCCGCCGCGGATGGATCACGCTCGAGCTTGGCCCGGCGCCCCGGCGAGATGAAGTCGGCATGCGCGCCGTGCAGCACCACGGATTGGCGATGGCGCGACATCGCCACGTAGGTGAGGTGCCGATCCATGCCGGGCGTGGCCAGGACATGCACCCGATCCAGCGTCGCGCCCTGGCTCTTGTGGACGGTCGCGGCGTAGCCGTGATCGAGGTTGCGGTAGAGTTCCGCCCGCACCTCGATGCGCTCGCCGTCACCGGTGCCGTCCCGGTCGAGCCGAACCGTCAGCCGGCCGGCTTCCGCCGCCTCGACCGTGGCGAGCATGCCGTTCTTCACGCCGAGCGCTCGGTCGTTTTCGAGGAACAGCACCCGGTCGCCGGGCGCGAACATCCGCTCGCCCCGCTCGGTCACGAACCGCGCCTCGCCCGTCAGCATGCCGTCCGCCTTCAGGGCGGAACGGGCCATGGTGTTGAGGGCCAGAACGTCGGCATTGGTCTGGGCCAGGATCAGGGTTTCGGTCGCTCGCCCATCGGGCTTCCGGCCGAGGTAATCCGGCTTCCAGGCAGCGATCAGGGCGGTCCGCGCCGCCTCCCGGTCGGGCGTGAACCGGACCATGCCGCGCTCGCGATACAGCCCAAGCGCCGCAGCGATCTCGCCGCGGGCGAAGGCGACGCTCGCCCGCCGCATCGCCGGATCGGCCTGTCGCCAGATCTCCGAGAGTTCGGCATAACCGATCGTCTCGGTGATCGCCCGGAACCCGGCGCCGGCCTCGATCGGCTGGAGCTGCATCGCGTCGCCGACCAGCACCAGCTTGGCCCCGCGCCGCTCCACCTCCTGCACGATCCGCGAGAGCTGATCCGACGCGACCATGCCGGCCTCGTCGAGCACGAACACGTCACCCCGCCCGAGCCGATCGCGGTCGTTCTTCCAGGCGAGTTCCCACGAGGCCAAGGTGCGGCTGGCGATCCCCGCGCTACGCTCAAGCCCCTCGGCCGCCTTGCCGGCCAGGGCCCCGCCGACGACGCGATGGCCGCCGTCATTCCAGGCGGCGCGCGCCACCCCGAGCATCGTCGATTTGCCCGCACCGGCAAAGCCGACCACGGCGGCGATCCGAGCTGCTCCCGTGACGTGACGGACCGCTTCGCGCTGCTCGTCCGACAGTTCGGGGCGGGCGGCGAAAGCGCGGTCGCGGGATCGATCCGGCACCCGGTGCGAGGTGTCACCGAACAGCCGACCGGTGGCGGCCTGCATCCGGACCTCGGCTTCGAGCAGCGTCCGTGTCGTCCAGCGCGCCCGGGCGACCACGCGGCCGCTCTCCGGGTCGAACACCTCCTCGGCGACCGCCACCAGTTCGGGTGATTGGCCGAGCCGCAACCGAACCGCCTCGAACGCCGTCGGATCGTCGATGTAGCGGAACACCGCCCGGGCGATGTCACGCTCGTCGAACACGCTCTTTTCGCGCGATAGGATCGGCAACAGCGTCTCGGGATCGTCGATGATCGCCTGCGCGTTGCGGATGCGCTTCTGCCTCTCCGCTTCGACCTGATTGCTGGGCTTGCCGAGCTTGGCCATGTTTAAGGCATGGACGCCGATATGCTCGGTCGGTTCGATCCTGATCCCGGCCTCGACATGCGAGCGGTGATCGACGCGAAGGTCGAGACCGGCCTTGGCGAGGTGCAGGTTGGTCGTCTCGGCCCACGATTTCCGCCACGGGACGAGGTGCTTCATCGGCCCGGCCAGCCGCTCGTAGCGCGGCTTTCCGTCGTCTCGGTAGAGCACGTTTCCGTCCCGGTCGCGGGCGAACTCGAACTTCGATGCGAACCCCCTTTCGCTGAATTTGCGCAGGGGGATCATGACGTGGATGTGCGGATTACCCGGCACATCGTGCAGGGCCCAGTCCGCCACCATGCCCTGCGCGGTGATGGCGCTCTCGATCCAGTCGCGGGCGAGATCGATGTTCTGATCGAGGGTGAGTTCGACCGGGAGCGCGATGTTCATTTCCATCGCGTAGCCGGTGCCCTTCAGCCCCTCCTTCCGCTCGACGGCGTTCCACAGATAGGCCGAAGCGCCGTTCTCGCTGCGGCCGTCGATCCCGTTGCGAAACCACGCCGGGGTCTCGGCCGGCAGGGCCAACTCGGTGTGCGCGACGTGCTGCTTGCCCTCGTAGGTTAGGATCTTACCGGTGGCCTCGCGGACCATGTTGGTCGCCCGGCGATAGGCAGCGGAGGCGACGGCACTCTTGCCGGCACCTGCGCTGATGACCTGAGCCGAGAGGTGGTAGATGGCCAAGCGCGGACCCCCGAGCTTGGCCATTAGCCCGAAGCACAGGGATATGCAATATCCCCATAAGTGCGCCCATTCGTAAACTCATGGGACTTTGCGGAGGCGCTGCGCGCCGTAGCTCCGCTTCGAGCAGGCCCCTATCGGGGCCGCCCATCCGTCCGGCGGAGCCGGCCAGCGCGACCGAAATTCCAGCGGTTGGACGGGAGGTGAACAGCTCTGGTTCTGAAGCCGGAGCCCGCTCCCCGACGCGCGCCAGGCCGGGAGGTGAGGCTCGCCGGTGTGGTTGGATCACCACAGACACTTGGGGGCCCCGTTCTTCGCCGAAAGCTTGGCTTGCCCTGCGTAAGCTGGCTGGTAATTTTCCAACGTCGCAACCGACAATGGAATTCAAAATTCATGGCCAGAACAAAGTCGCGTCAGGCACTCGTCAAGGAGATCGAGGCGGCACAAGCGAAGCTGAAGGCCCACGACAAGGCCGAAGCCGAGCGGCTCGGAACTCTCGCGATGAAGTGCGGGATCGGTGGCATCGACATCTCCGACGAGGAGCTGACCCACGAGTTCCAGGCGATCGTGGCCCGATTTCGTGAGGGAGCATCGAAGGTGGAAGAGCCAGCGCCAGAGAGATCTCGAAGCGCTGGAAAAGCTCCAGAGGCAGTCGATGATGAAGCGGCATGAGGAGCGGCGCGCCGACGCCTACCGCAAGATCCAACTCGGCGGCCTCGTCATCAAAGCCGGCCTCGCCGACCTCCCCAGCAACGTCCTGCTCGGCCTCCTCCTGGATGGGGCCGAGCGCCTCCGTGACCCCGACATCGTCGAGGGCTTCGCCCGTCGCGGCGACAAGGAGTTCAAGAAATGAAGTGGTTCATCGCCGCCTTCGTCGTCGCGATCGGGCTCGCGCTCCATGTCGCGATCGGAACGTTCCTGCCCCCGCTCGTCGGGTCGATCTACGTGATCGAGCCCGGCCATTCGATGATGCTTTACGCGCTGCGAATTGCGGCAGTGGCGTTCCCCGCCCTGGTCCTTTTCGCTGCCGCCGGGCTCACCCGGCAGGGTGACAGCGGCCGAGTCGTCGCCGCCGGTGTCTCCCTGTTTCTGATCGGCCTGATCGCCTGGACCGTGCGCGACGAGTACCTGCGTCTCGTCACCCTCGCTCCCGGGGCCGACGGCCGCTCGCTCCTGCGCCGGGCCGATATCGGGCTGTTCTGCGCGGTGATGTTCGCGGGCTTCGTCGCCTTCATCACCCCGCTGGTTTCGCTGGTTCGGGTGCGGCGGACCACGCGCGGCTACAGCAAGCCGATCCGCTCCAAATCCGCCGCCCACGGCGACGCCGAATGGGCGACGATGAAGCTCGCCGGCGAGCTGTTCCCGCCCCAAGGCGATCTGATCCTCGGCGAGCTGTACCGCCCCGATCTCGATCCGAAGAACACCTCGCGCGTGTTCAAGCCCAACGACCCCAAGACCTGGGCCTCGGGCGGGCGCAAGCCGTTGATGGGATTCAACTGCGATTTCGGCTCGACCCACGGCCTCGTGTTCTCCGGCTCCGGTGGCTTCAAGACCACCGGAGCCGTCATCCCGATGCTGCTGTCGTGGCCGGGCAATGCGGTCGTGCTCGATCCCTCGACCGAGTTGCATCCGATGCTCGCTCAGTACCGCAGCTCGATCCGTGGAAAGGACGTCGAGCGGCCGATCCATTGCATCACCCCGACCAATCCCAAGAGCGGCTTCAACGTGCTCGACTGGATCGGTCAGGGGGAGAACAGCGCCGAGAAGGACATCTCGGCCGTGGTCGGCTGGATCGCCACCGGGCCGGTCAAACGCGACGATCCCAAGGACTTCTTCCGCAACTCGGCGCTTCAGCTCATTCGCGGCGTCCTGGCCCATATCTGCCTGAACCGATCGTACACGGGACCTCGGACGCTTCGCGCCCTGCGCGAGATCATCTCGGAACCCGAAACCGACTTCATCGAGCGGCTGATCCTGATCCTTCGTAGCGAAAATGACGGTTCGTTCGCCAAGCTCGCCCTCGGCCCGTTCAAGAGCATGGCGCAGCAGACCTTCTCGGGCGTCTACGCCACCGCGGCCGACCTCACCAACTGGCTTTCGTTCAAGGAATATGCCGCCATCGTCTCGGGCGGCGACTTCTCCAGCCTCGACCTGATCGACGACGATCTCGACGTGTTCGTCTCGCTCGACCTCCAGACGCTTCAGGATTATCCGGGCCTGGCGCGGGTCATCATCGGTGGGTTGATGAACGCGCTCTATCACGCCAACGGCGAGATCGACGGACGCGTCGCCTTCATCCTCGACGAGGCGGCCCGCCTCGGCAATATGAGCCTGATCGAGGTCGCCCGTGACGCCGGCCGCAAGTACGGCATCACCATGGTGCTCGTGTACCAATCCCTCGGCCAGCTTCGCCAGCAATGGGGCGACAAGGACGCCGTCAGCGCGTGGTTCGAGTCGACCTCCTGGCAGAGCTTTTCCGCGATCACCGACGTCGACACCGCCAAGTGGCTGTCGGAGCGCTGCGGGTATTTTACCCAGGAGATCGTCTCCTACAGCCAGCAGGCCCGCTCCGGCGGCAAGGGCTCGAACGGGGTGAGCGTGTCGGCCTCGACCAGCCTGCAGAAGCGGGCTCTCATCATGCCCGACGAGATCATCAACACCATGCGTCGGGACGAGCAGATCCTGCTCGTCGGCGGCGTCGAGCCGATCCGCTGCGGCCGTCCGATCTACTACCGCCGCCCCGAGATGCGGCCCCTGGTCGGCGCCAATCGCTTCCAGACCCGCGACGTGCAGGAGGCAACCGCCGGATCGGATCGGCCGGACAATGCCGCCGATGCGAACGGAGCCGATCAAGCCCAGCGGGCGGCGGCCTGATTGGCCGCTTTGCGCGGCGCGGACCGTCGCGAATTCCGTCCTGTCGAATGGTGCGCCGGTCGCTGAAACGGCGCGTGACGATCTCACGGATCCCGCCTAGCGATGCTCGCGCCCACCGGGGCCATCGCCAGGCACGAACCAGGGTCAGGCCCCCTCTTCCGTCGAGATCGAAGGCCGCCCTAAGGCGGCCCTGGGGGAAGGGCCTCAGCCCTCCGGGGAGAGCTGGCTGACCGCGCTCCGGGCGGCCTTCAACTCGGCGGCGATGGTGCGGCGTTCGCGCGGGCAGGAGACCGAGGCCAGCTCGGCCTCCAGTTCCGCGACGTGGGTGACGAGGGCGAGGCGGGCGTGGGCGGGGAGGGTCGAGGTGGGGCGCGGCATCGGTGGGGTTTCCTGAGGCGCTCGGGACCGTCCCTGCGCGATGCGACCCCCCAAACAGGCGGCGGCGCCGGCCGCACCCGAAGGGCCGCAGCGCAGCGGAGGACCGGCCGGACCGACGATTTTGTCCCGCGAGGAATGGCGCGCAGCGCCAGGGGAAAATCGTCGGGCCGGACGGTTGCGGACGGTGACGGCGTCTGTTCCCTTGTCGCCATCGTGTTGGGACGGTCCGTCGCTGTGGCGAACGTCGCTGCCGCGGTTCACCGCCGGTTCCGCCGGGGTCGGGTCGACCGGCCACTGCGCTGGCCGGACGGGACGCCCTGGCCGTCTCCGACCCTCGACAGGCCTCCAGCCTGGCTCGGGAGGGCGCCCCCCGACGCACTGCCGCTCCTCGCGATGGCACCCGCGCCGGATGCCGCCGGCACCGCCCTCGACAGGTGAGGCTCCGCGGCTGGGGAGGGTCGTTCCAGCTTGACGCGGGATGCTCCCACCTCAACGGTGCACGACCCTATGGAGCGTGATACAACCCAAGGGAAAGCGCTTCATTCTCCATTATCGACCCGTCCATCATGCCCCGCTCGACTTCCACCGATCAGCTTCTTGCCGAGATCGCGGCCGTTCTCGGCGTCGATCCCGCCGTGTTTCGGGATCCAAGGGGTCCCGGCCAATGGCATCGCCAAACCGTCGAGTTTGCCAAGACCTGGAAATCGACAGGCTGCCCGCGTGCCCGGAAACACATCCTCGATCACTTGCGGAACGAGGCGAACGAACTCAACGCAATACGAGAACGAAACCGACACTGGCCGCCGATCCAGTGAGGATGCCGGATGACCCTGCCTGAAACCGCTTCGTCACTGGGTCCGGAACCAATTTGGACCCCGCTCAAGTCGGTGCTGGCTCACGCCACCCGCGTCTCGCTGGCCGTCGCCGAACCCGCCGACGTGCGGATCATGGTCGATCTCGGCTTTGCGCAGATCGTGGCGAGCGGTGTCGATGATGTCGGCGATCTGATCGAGGGGTTCCAGCGGCGTGACGAGGATCGGATTGCCTGTGAGCGCTACGGGTTCGTCCTCTCGGAAGAGGGCGACGAGGATGAGCGGCGGCTGGTGATCTACCGCGACAAGCACACCGAGGTGCGGATTCCTCGCACCGACTACGACCGGATCTCCGAGTCTGTGTCGGATTTGCTGGCCGACCCGCGCGTTCAGGCGGCTTTCGAGCGTGCCTACATGCGTCATGCCGCTGCGTTGCGCGGAACGGCCTGGAGCCCCGGCCCCGAGGGGGCCGGCGCCTAAGCGCCGGCCTTCACGCCACGCCGGACCGGGATGCCCTTCGCCAGCGCCTTGTCGGCGAGATTGTCCGAGATGCCGCCGCCGGGGAAGTGGATGATGCCGATCGGCATCTGCTCCAGGATCGTGTCGTTGCGCCGGAAGGGGGCGGCCCGGTTGTGGCGCTTCCAGTCCGGCTTGAACACCACCTGGGCGACCTTGCGGTTCTCGGCCCACTTCGCCGCGATCAGTTCGGCACCCTCGCCGCCCCCGTGCAGCAGCACCATGTCGTGATGCCTGGCCCGGACCTTGTCGAGGATGTCCCAGATCACCGTGACGTCCTGGTACTCCTTGCCGCCGGTGAAGGCGATGCGGGTGCCCTGCGGCAGGTGGATCTCGGTCTCGGCCCGCCGCCGCGCGCTGATGTAGTCGCGCGAGTCGATCATCGCCGCGGTCATGGTGGCGCGGTTGACCCGCGACCCGGAATGCGGGCGCCACAGCGACCGGGTGGTGCGGGTGAACAGGTTGGCCGCGGTGTCCCGGGCGTACTCGAAGGCGTTGCGGCGCTCCGACAGCGTCAGCCCGAGGGCGGTAAGGCGCTCCAGCTCGACCGACAGCACCTCGCTGCCGTCCTGCTCGCGCTGGCTGGCGCGCTGCGCCTGCTCGTTCTCGTCGAGCTTGCGCTCGATCTGCTCGACGCGGCGGTGGAAGACGTTGACGAAGCCCCACAGCACGTCCTCGAGGTCGTCCTCCAGACGGGTGTCGGCGAAGGCCTGTTCGAGGGCGCTCATCGCCACCTGAAGCCCCTGGTCCATCGCGCGCTTGGCCGGGAGCGGCCGGGGATCGTCGTGCTCCTCGAACGGGCGATAACCGGTGACCGCCAGTTCCTCGAGCAGGGTCGCGTCGGCCGTCGGCAGGTCGGCATCGAGATCGTGGATCGCGTGGTCGAGCATCGCTGGGCTCCATCGGGTCCGGGGACCGCGTCCATCGCGGCCTTCGTGGCGACCCAAGGCCGGGCCCGGGGCCTGGCGCACCCGCGCACCCCTCCGCATCGCACCTTTCGCGATGCGGCGGCGCGGGCCGTAGCGCAGCGGAGGACGGCTCCAAGGCCGTCGATTTTGCTTCGCGATGCAAAGCCGCCGTCAGGCGGCGGCGGAAAATCGTCGGCCGGGAGCGTTGCACCCAAGGCTCCGGACCCGGCACCCGTCGCCCTCTCGAGAAGGCCGTGGACGCCGGCTCTCCCTCCGGGCCGGGACAGCCGGCTCGGCCTCACCCGGATGCCCCGATCGGACCGACCGGATCAGGCCGCCGCCGCCTCCTCGAACCGGAGGTGGCTTACCGCGTGGTTCGGATCGAGCTGCGGCGCCAGATGCAGGGCGAGATCGCGCGGTCCGAGATGGCAGAGGTCGCGGTTGAAGTCGTCCTCGCAAGGGATCAGATCGCTCACCAGGATGCCCTCGGCTTCGGCGCGCCGGCGCAGGATCGCCGCCCCCCGCTCGCCGGCCTCGTCGGCGTCGCGGGCGATGTAGAGGTGGCGCAGGCCGGGAGGAAGGATCAGGGCGCCGAGATGCCCGGCCGAGAGCGCGGCCACATGCGGCACCGTGGGCATCAGGCGGTGGACCGACGCCACCGACTCGACCCCCTCCCCGGCCACCATGAGATCCACGACCGTGCCGGGAAAGCGCACGCCGTGGCCGATGAGGTTGCCGAGCGCCCGACGCGGTTTCGGGAGATCCGCCTTGCCGCGCCCGTCCGCGGCGAGCCAGGTCCGGCCGACGCCCATGACGGTGCCCGCGAGATCCGTGACGGCGGCGAGCAGGGCCGGGTGCCAGGTGTCCGGCCCCGGATGCTTGCGCGAGGCCCGGTACAGGCAGCGCGGATGGAACCGCAGGGCGGGCAGACCGAGCGCCCGCTCGATCCCGCGCGAGCGCAGATAGGCCGCCGCCGGACTGCCCGCGAGCGACCGGCCGTAACGCCACATTCGCCGCGCCGCCTCGGTCGAGTCCCGCGCCTCCGGGATCGGACGAGCCCGCTCCATCTCCGGAGGTGGGGGCAGGCTGAGAAACGCCCGCGCCTCGGCCATGGCATCCTTCCAGTCGCTGCCGCGCTGGAGACGGATCACGTCGAGCAGGTCGCCGTGCTCCCCGGTGGCGCCGTCCGCCCATTTGCCCCGGGCACCCTTGCCCCGGCTCGGGCCGGTGAGGCGCACGTACATCGACTCGCCCGGCGTGTTGAACGCATCGCCGACGCACCACCAGCGGCCGGATCGGGAGCCGTTGGAGAGGTAACGCCGGCAGAACGCCTCGACGTTGTCGGCGAGCTGGCGAGAGAGATCCGCGGCGGTGGGATGGGTCGGCATGGTCGGCCTCCGTCGGGTTCGCGTATTAAGCGTGAGCGGACGCGGCGACGCAACGCAGCAACGCATGGCGCTCGAACACCCCGGCCAGGATGGCGGCCCCGCGCTCGCCGGCCGGGATGAACAGGCGGGTGCGGTAGGCGATCACCTCGGCAAACAGCCCGATCGACTTCAGCCCGGCTCTGGCCCCCTCGCTCGCCCCGATCACCTCCACCCGATCCTCGCCCATCACGCGGGCTCGCTTGACCTGAAGCCCCCCGGCCAGATGCAGGCTGGCGCGCCCGCCGAGCACGGCGGCGAAGGCCTCGGCCGGGGCCATCGTCGCGCCGGCGCCGAGGTTGAGCCGCTCGCGGGTGACCTGAAGATCCTCGGGCTCGACCACCCGGCCGACGATGCGCTCGCCCGCGTCGGTGACGAGGCGGAACACCCGCATGTCGATGCCGGGCAGCCGGTCCCAGATCGGCAGTAGCAGCCCGGTGACCATGTAGAGGGTGCGTTCCTCGAACTCAGGCAGGCTCGCGAGTTCCTGGCGCCAAGCCGTCGCGAAGGCCTCCGGCGTCACCTCCTCGAACCGCGAGCGGTCGAACGTGTCCCGGTCGAGGATCTGGCGCTGGAGCGGGCGTACCAGCCGGACCCGCGCCACCACGGAACCATCCTCCCGGGTTTCGCTCGCGGCCTTGCCCATCAGCGCCGGCCGCCCGGACTTCGCGTTGACCATGGGCCGGTAGCCGTCGGCGACCAGGGCGAGGGCGTCGTCGAAGTCGAGCGGATGCAGCCGGCGCCGCTCGGCGATGGTCAGGAGGTGGGTGCGCGCGCCGCTCTCGGGATGGGTGTAGGCCACCTCGCGATCCGTGACCGTGAACGACTCGGCCGTCAGCACCTCGACGCCGACGTCGTAGACTCCGGCCGAGATCGCGCCCTCGATCACCAGGGCCAGCCGCTCCTCGAACGCCGCGAACAGGCGGTTCTGCATGGCGATGCGCAGGGCCAGCACCCGATTGAGGAAGCGGCCGATCGGCGGCAGTTCGTCGAGCAGGCAGCCAGCGTCGTTGACCAGGGACAGCCCGGTCATCGCCTCGAAGGTCTCGCGCGAGCAGCCCTCGATCTCACCGCGCACGATCGCCCAGTAGAGCTGGCGCAGGGCCGTGGCGGCGTAGTGGCCTTCCAGATTGTCCTCTGCCCGGAACAGGCCCTGACCGCCGGTCTGGCGCTGGCCGCGGGTGATCGCCCCGAGGGTATCGAGGCGCCGGGCGATGGTGGAGAGGAAGCGCTTCTCGCCCTTCACGTCGGTGGTGACCGGCCGGAACAGCGGCGGTTGCGCCTGATTGGTGCGGTTGGTCCGCCCGAGGCCCTGGACGGCCGCGTCGGCCTTCCAGCCGGCCTCGAGCAGGTAGTGGACGCGCAGGCGCCGGTTCTTCGCGCTCCGGTCGGCGTGGTAGCTGCGCCCGGTGCCGCCGGCATCGGAGAACACCAGGATCCGCTTCTCGTCGTCCTGGAAGGCTTGGGTCTCGGTCAGATTGGAGCCGGCCGGGCGGTTCTGGAGCACGAGGCGGTCGACGCCGTCCTTGCCCGTCTGGCGCACGATCCGGCGTGAGCGCCCGGTCACCTCGGCCACGGCCCCGGCGCCGAAGTGGTGGAGGATCTGGTCGAGGGCCGACTGCACGGGCTCGAGCCCGCACAGATGCTCGATCAGCCCGTCGCGGGCCTCGACCGCCTCGCGGCACTGGACCGGCCGCCCCTCGTCGTCGGTGACCGGCCGGGATTGCAGGTTGCCGTCGGCGTCGGTGTAGGGCTCGTAGAGCTGGGTCGGAAAGGCGTGGGCGAGGTAGTCGATCACGTACTCGCGCGGGGTCACGTCGACCTGAAGGTCGCCCCATTCCGACGAGGGGATTCCGGCCAGACGCCGCTCCATCAGCGCCTCGCCGGTCGAGACGATCTGGATCACCGCGGCGTGCCCGGCCTCGATCTGCGCCTCGATGTCGGCGATCAGGCTCGGGCACTTCATCGCCGTGAGCAGGTGGTTGAAGAAGCGCTGCTTGCTCGACTCGAAGGCCGAGCGGGCCGCCGACTTCGCCGCCCGGTTCAGCGTTCCCGACGTGCCGGTCACGCCCGAGGCCTTGAGCGCCGCGTCGAGATGGGTGTGGATCACCTGGAACGCGTCGGCATAGGCGTCGTAGATCGCCGTCTGCGCCGGCGTCAGCGCGTGATCGAGCATCTCGACCTCGACGCCGGCATAGGAGAGCGAACGGGCGGTGTAGAGGCCGAGCGCCTTGAGATCGCGGGCCAGCACCTCCATGGCGGCCAGGCCGCCCTGCTGCATCGCGCCGACGAAGTCCGTCCGGGCCGGGAACGGGAAGCTGCCGCCGCCCCAGAGGCCGAGGCGGTGGGCGTAGGCCAGCTTCTCGACCGTCACCGCCCCGGTGGCCGAGACGTAGAGCACGCGGGCATCGGGCAGGCGGTACTGGAGGCCGAGCCCGGCCTTCCCCTGCTGCGAGGCCTCGACCACGCCGCGATCGCCCGACCCGGCGGCGGCGTTGGCCAGCGCATGGGCCTCATCGAGGGCGATCACGCCGTCGAAGTCCGGCCCGAGCCAGTCGCAGACCTGATCGAGGCGCGAGCCCGCCCCGCTCCGGCTGCCGCCGCGCAGCGTCGCGAAGGTCGTGAACAGGATGCCCTCGGCGAGGGTCACAGGCTTGCCCGGGGCGAAGCGCGACAGCGGCACGATCTGGAGCGGCTCCTGGCCGAGATGACGCCAGTCGCGCTGGGCGTCCTCCAACAGGGCGTCGGACTTCGACACCCACAACGCCCGGCGCCGGCCCTGCATCCAGTTGTCGAGGATGATGCCGGCAACCTGGCGGCCCTTGCCGGCGCCGGTGCCGTCGCCGAGGAAGAAGCCCTGGCGGAAGCGCGCCGCGCCCTCGGCGTCCGCGGCGGCGGCCGTGAGGATCGTGCCGGTCTCGTCGATGGTCCAGTGGCCCGGCAGGTGGCGGTCATGGGCGGCGCCGGCATAGATCACGGTCTCGAGCTGGCACTCCGAGAGCAGGCCCTCGGTCACGACCGGCGCCGGCAGGCGCGGGGCGTGGGTCGGCCGTGGCAGCCGCACCGAAGCCATGGCGGTCGATTGGACAAGCGGGGTCGGATGAGGCTGGGCGCCCTCGATCCGCAGGGTCTCCAGCGCATAGGCCTCGTACAGGGCGGCCTCGGCCACCAGCGTCGCCGGCAGTTCCTCGATCACCGTGTAGGCGATCGGCGCGACGGCCTCGTCCGCGGCGGCGGGAGCCGGCCGCGGCGCCGTCGGGCGAGCGACGGCGGGCCGGCGGACCAAGCCGGGAATGGCGCTGCGCGGGGCCGGCGCGGGCGCCGGGATCGCGCGAAGCCGGGGCGGCAGCTCGGACAGCACGGCCTCGAGCAGGGCGGCGGGATCGGCGTACAGGCCGAGCGGAGTTGCCTGGGCCCCGGCCTCGCCCTCGGGCATCCGGTCGAATACCGACAGGCGCACGTCGACGGTGGTGCCGTGCTTGGCGTAAGCCCGACCCGACAGCCCGGCGGAGAACACCAGCCGGCCGCCGCGCTCGGCCATCGCCGCGAATGCCCCGGCGCTGGACGGACGATCCGGCCGGAACCCCTTCCCCGTGATGGCGACCAGGCGCCCGCCGGGGGCGAGCCGGGCCAGGGCCGAGCGCAGATGCGTGGCCGTGGCGTCGCGATACCGGCCCTCGACCCCCGCCGCGACCGAGAACGGCGGGTTCATCAGCACCACGTCCGGGATCACGTCCGCGTCGAGCCGGTCGTGGATCTGGGCGGCATCGTGCCGGGTGACGGCGTCGGCCGGAAAGAGTTGGGCGAGCAGGCCGGCACGGGTCGCGGCCAGTTCGTTGAGATGCAGGCGTGCCCCGGCGAGTTCGGCGTGAACCGCGAGCAGGCCGGTGCCGGCCGAGGGCTCCAGCACCCGCTCGCCCGGGCGAAGCCCGGCCGCGAGGGCGGCGACGAAGCCGAGGGCCAGCGGCGTCGAGAATTGCTGGAACGCCTCGCTCTCCTCGGAGCGGCGCGTCTGGGTCGGGAGCATCGCGGTGATGCGGGTGAGCAAGGCGAGCCGCGCGGCCGGGGTCGCGGCCTTGGCCCGGATCGCCGGCCAGAACCGGCGCAGGAACAGCACCTGGGCGATCTCGCCGGCCTCGTAGGCGTCCTTCCACAGCCAGAGCCCGTCGGCATCGCTGCCGCCGCAGACAGCTTCCATGGTCGCCCGCAGGCCCTCGGTGTCGATCGCCCCGCCCTGCGCGAGCCGGTCGGCGAGCCGCGTGCCGGCGCGGAACAGGGCCTCGGGCGCGGGCGAAGGCGCGAGGGCCGTGCTGTAGAGGTGCGGCGTGCGGATCGAAACGTTCATGGACGGCCTCCTGACGGGGTTCGGCCGACCCGCAGGACTTTCTCTGTCCAACTGTCGGCTTACTCCCGTCCGGCCTCCTCTCACTCTCGTGAACCGACCCGGTTTATTCAGCCTTGCGAGCGTGTAGCCATGACATCCGCCCATCTCTCACGGTGTTGCCGGGTTGTGTCGTTGACGAACCCCACGGCTTGCCCGTTGACCCCGACCCCGACGCGGTCATGCAGGACGCAATCGGAGATCGGGACCGAAACGGGCACGAATGCAGGGCTCGCGCCCGTCCCTGGCCCTCACTCGGCGGCGATGGCGTACCCCATGTCGGGATCTCCGTCGGCCGAGCCGTCTTCGCCGTCGAGGAAGGGCGGAAGCGGCTCGCTCGGCTCGGATGCGGCTTCCTCCACGGCTTCGCCGAGGAACGGCGGCAGCGCGACATCCTCAGTCGCCGTCGGCTTGTCGGATACGGCGGTCTCGCTCTGGCCGGCTGCCGGCTCGGCGCTCAAGCCGGGGGTGCGCAGCAGTTCGGGCAGCCAGCCGCTTCCGGCCATCAGCCGCTCGGCTTCGCGCGCCATGTCCCCCTTCTTGAGACCTTCGAGCAGGCGCGCGGTGTCCTCGCCCTTGGCCTCGCGGATGGCGGCGAGGATCCGGGTCTTGGTCACGCGGCCAAAGTAGTTGGCCGCCGTCGGCGTCCAGTCCCGGGTCATGTCGAGCCCGACGAGGTGGGCCAGCCGGTCGGCGTGCGGGAGCGCGTCGAGACGCCGGTCGTAGGGGCTGTGCATGGCGTTGACGCTCAAGCCCGCGCAGAGCGCGAACAGCTCGGTGCGCTCCTCCGGAGCCAGGGCGATCAGGAAGTCCCAGATCGCGTGGTGGTCCTCCGGCAGGCGCTTGGCCCAGGCCTCGCGCCGCGCATCGAGGGCGGTCGCCGGCCGGAAGGCGTCGAGGCCTTGCACGGTGTGGTCGACCCGGCTCGAGGTGGTCACGACTTCGAGGCAGGTGCCGGTGCGGTAGCCGAGGCCGATGACGCGGATCACCATGGCGTGCAGGACCGCGATGAAGGCGGCCTCGGGATCGTCGGCCAAAGCCTCGCGCAGGGCGATGGTGCGGTAGCTGGTCAGCTCGGTCCGGTGCTGCTCCGAGAGCGGCCGGTCGGCCTCCTCCGGTTCGGCCGTGGGGCTCGACGACGCCGAGCCGCCGCCGATGGTGATGATCGTGCGCATCACGCTCGGCTCCGGTCGGACGGTCCGCCCATCCGCCCCAGCCTCCGTGGAGCCCGCACCGATGGCGTCGGCCTCGGAGTCCGCCCCCGCCGCCGCGGCCTCACTCTCCGGGGCTGCGACGGGCTCGTCCTCCGGCCGGACGTAGCCGCGCCTCACCGTCGGTCGGCCATCGTAGTCGAGGCTGACGAAGGCCCCGGCGATCGCGATGTCGGCCGGGTCGTAGATGGTGGAGCGCAGCTCGTACTCGGCGATCTCGGCCTCCAGCGCGGCCAGCCGCTCGGCGACCTCGTCCGGGAGGTCGTCGCCGTAGCCGTACTCGTCGTTGAGCGCGTCGTAGCTGGCGACCGCGGCCTCGAAGGCCGCCTCCTCGGCCTCGCTCAGCTCGGAGCGGGTCCGCAGGATGCGCAAGCCGTAGGTGCGCCCCGTCATCAGCGACAGCGACACCTCGATCCACTTCCAGCCCTCCTTGGCCACCTCCGCGCCGACGGCAGCCAGCTTCTCCTCGGCCAGCCGGTCGAGCAGGGCCGCATCCTGGAACCAGCCGTCGCCGCGCTCGGCGAACAGGTCGCGCAGGACGGTGCCGCCAGCAGCCACGTAGGCCTCCTCGCCGACGAAGCGGGCGCGGGCATCCCCCACGCTCACCGTGCGATCGGTCAGGGCCTGCCGGATCGACCAGTTGCTCACCCCGCCCCGCTTGCACAGGGCCTCCCACACCTTGACCTGGCGCTCCTGGTCCTCGGTGACGGAGAACGCCATCAGGCATTCCAGGGTCAGCTCCCCGGCCGCATAGGCGTCGAGCAGCACCGGGCTGATCCCGGCCAGCCGCAGGCGCTGGGTCACGATCTTCTCCGACACGAAGAACCGGGCGGCGATGTCGGCCAGGGGCATACCGCCGTCGGCGAGCGCCTTGAACGCCCGGAACTGGTCGAGTGGGTGCAGGGCCTCGCGCATGGCGTTCTCGGCGATCGAGTCCTCGGTCGCGCTGATCGCGCTGTCGGCCGGGCGGACGATGCAGGGAACCTTCATGCCCTTGGTCATGCGCCGGGTCTTCACGAGGTGCTCGAGCGCGCGGAAGCGACGGCCGCCGGCCGGCACCTCGTAGCGACCGGTCTCCTGGCCCTGCTCGTCGAGGATCGGGCGCACGCTCAAGGACTGGAGCAGGCCTCGACGGGCGATGTCCTCGGCCAGGTCCTCGATGCTCATGTCCCCGGCCACCCGGCGCACGTTCGCCTGGCTCAGGGACAGCTTCTCGAACGGGATCGCGGTCGCCTCGGTCAGCGTGATCTTGGCGGCGGTCTTGGTGGTGGCCTTCGGGCTGGTCATGGTGGCATCGTCCCTGTGTGCGGGCGGCCGGGAACCTCTCTCCCAGCCTCGAAACCCTCACGCAGGCGAAGCCCCCCTCTGCCTCTGGGAGGGGAGCCGCGGGGCCGGGCCGAGCCGGATCAGGCGCTGTCCGCCGCCAAGCTCAGAGGCGGGACGGTGGCGGCGTCGGCCTGGCCGAGACGATCGATCAACTCGGCCAGGGTCTGACCGCCCTGGTGGCAGCGCCTCAGGGCCGCCAACGTCATCATCGGCGTGCCGCCCTCGTCGGCGGCTTCCTCGAGCGGCCCCGCCAGGCCAGGGCGCCAGTATTCCAGACCGGCCCCGAACTGCCCGACCTGGGCGACCCACGACCGATGCCAGGTCAGGCCGTGCGCCCGGCAGAAGGCGTCGAGGTCGGGGGTGTTTCCGAAATTCTGGAGGGCCTCGAACGTGATGCTGCTGCCCCTGGCCAGGGCGTCGCGGACCCCGATCTCGGCGTCCTCGAAATACGCTCCCGCCGCCTCGATCAGCGCCTCGACCGCCCCCTGCCCCCTCAGCAGCCCCCCGATGGTCACGGTGGTCATCACGTACTCGGCCATGGTTCACTCCTTCGCCGCGGCGATCCCGCACGGGCGAAGGGCCTCCCTCGTGCTCGGAGGGAGGCCGGATCGGTCTGCCGATCGTCTCAGAGCCCGCCCTGGGCGGCGCCTTCGGCCTCGCTGGGCGTGCAGTCGATCTTCGTCGCCGTGACTCCGGCCCAGGCAAGGTTGCGCAGGCCGATCAGGACCGAGAGGGCCTTCGGCACGTCGTCGGCGAGATGGGCGCGGGCCGCCTCGACCGACGCGACCGTACCGATGCGGGTCAAATGCGTGGCCGCCGCTTCGAGAACGGCGCAGCGATCCTGGACCGCAAGGTCGAGGGTCATGGTGAAGTGCGATGCCTGGGGCATGTCGGCCTCCTCGGGATCGCGGGACCGAGAGCCTCTCTCTCGGCCTTGACGATCCTTCTACCCGGCAAAGCTCGTCTCTGGCTCTTGGAATGAGGCCGGGCAGGCGCCTATCATGGTCGCGGGGCGGTACGCGCCGCCCTGGGGCGTGGAAACCCCATGACAAGCGGTTGGTGCCGGCCGTTGCGGCACCGGAATCCTTGACCCTTCGGGTCGGGGAGCCTGCGACGCATGTCCAGGCGCCCCGGTGCTAAAGGTCGTAGGGACCGTCTTGTCACGGTTTTCCAACTCCCCGGCTGTGGGTGGTCGAGGCTCGTTTGCGGGGGCGTACCGCGGACACGGGCCTGCGGTGGGGCAGCCGATGGAGCCGTCACAAGATCCCGCCGAAGCTCGTCCGCTGGATCTCACCGAGCTTGGAAGCGTCTACCTACAGATCAAGTCTGAGCACGACCAGCGCAAGCACGAGCCTTACTTTACTCGTTCATTGCTCAATTTAGGTCGTATTCTCGACATTCTTGGCTGGCGCCCTCCGGACAGCGCGCCCTCGGATTCAGGCACTTGATCCGCGCCTGCGCTACGATCATGAAGTGTCCGCTACGGCGGCGGGTTCGGCGATGGACCCGGGTACGGGCACGAGCCCGCGTCCTGCTTCGCCGCCATGGTAGCAACGCCTATTACATCGCCCGCCATCGGGCCCGGCGCCCGCTCGGACGGCGGATTTGGTTCTGGACGCAGGTCGCGATCGAACTGGCGCGCCTGGAAGGCCGGAAGATCGGCGTCAGCGCCAGTGACCGTTGGCGCTGAGCGCTCGATCTCCCGGCCGGGCCGACCGGCGATCGGGTCGATGCGCCGCATGACCACCGGCCGGGTGTCGGCAGCCCGGGCCAACCGGGTGATCCGGCGGAACTCCTCATCCGAGCAGGGGCCGCGCACCTCGATGTCGGCCCAATGCCCACTGCTCCCGACATGGCTGTCGCGCAGGCGATGGCTCGACGAGGTGTAGAAGCTCTCATTCGGCTCGATCAGCCGTACGCGCGTGGTCAGGAACAGGATTCCCGAGCCGAGATTGCCGCAGAACAGCCGCTCGTCGGCGCCGACGGTCTTCCGGCCACCGCCGACCGTGCGCTGGCCGATCTGCCGGAACGCCTCGGCGAAGCCCGCCGGGTTCGGCGTCGTGCGGGGATTCAGCGCGTGTGCCGCCCCCCAAGGCGGCCGCTCCGGATCGATCCGGCCGGTCGCGATCTCATGGAGCAGGGTGCCGAAGTAGCTCGGGTCGGCCGGATACGGGCAGACCCGCCACAGCGCCCGGATCGCGCGGCGCCGGGCGCCCTCGAGGGCGAACAGGCGGGCGCGGACCCGGCGCCAGGACGCGGCCCGCTGCCGGCGTCCCTCCTGCTGCTGGCGCTCCCACTGGCCGGTGCGGCGGACCATCTCCTCGGCCACACAGAGCTGGCGCTCGGCGATGGCCGGGGCGAACAGCGGCAAGGCTGCCTGCTCGCGCTCCCTCTTGCGCCGGTAGGCCGCGCGTTTGCGCGGCGTGTCCTCGAAGGGTGTGGGCCGGGGCCAGGACTTGAAGCGCATCAGGCCGCCTCCCGCTCGGGCTCGGCCGAGGCCGCTCCCTCCTCGCCGCCGTCGGCGGTAGCGCCATCGCCGAGGGCCAGATCGGCCGGAAGGTGACCGAGCAGCCAGTCGGCCGAGCGGCTGGCCAAGCCCGCCGCCTGGACGATGGCGCGGGGGTCCGAGCGCAGCACGTCCAGCCATGTGGCGATGTAGTCGGCGTGGCGCACGGTCGGAACGATCCCGAGGCTGGCGCAGACATAGGCCGCCGAGATCTCGGCCACCAACTCCTCGCGCGCGTACCCTTCGCTGCCGTAGCGGCCGGTGAAGTCGCGGGCGAGCCGATGGGCTGCTCCCGTCGCGTGGCTCATCTCGTGCGCCGCGGTCCTGTGAAAGTTCACCGGCTCGTGGAAGGCCTGCGGCGGCGGCAGGACGATCGCGTCGTCGGCCGGGCGGTAGAACGCCATCTGGCCGCCGAGATGGATGGTCAGGCCGCTGGCCTGCATCAGCGCGCGGAAACGCGGCTCGATCAGATCCTCGCGCGCGGGCGGGGGCGGAACGTATAGATCCTCCGGCAAGCCGTCGCACTGCGCCGCGTTGAACACCGTGTACTGCTTCAGGAAGGCGATCGAGCGCGCTTCCTCTCCGTTCTGCTGCGCCCGCTCGCGCTCCTGCTCCGGGGTGAAGCGGTCGGCGTAGACCACGGGCGTGCCCTTCTCGCCCCGGCGGACGCAGCCCCCGAGCCCGAGTGCCTGCTTGAAGGTAAGCCAGCGCTGGGTCGGGTAGGCCAGGGCGGTGCCGCTGGCCCAGAGCAACATCACGTTGATGCCGGAATACGCCCGGTTCGTCGCCGCGTTGCGCGGCATGCCGACGGCGGCGGTGCCGGGCAGATCGCCCCACGGCTGCACCCACGGCACCCGGCCCTGCTCGAGCTGGGCGACGATGGTGTCGGTGATGCGCTGGTACAGGTCGACGCGTGGGGCTGGAGCGGTGTCGGCGCGCGCGGAAGACGGTTTCCGGGATGAGGACGGGCGGCGGGCCATCGGCGGAGCTTTCGCGACGGGCGCCGGAGCCTCTCTCCGGCCTGATCTCCCGTCACCCCGCCCCGGCTCACTCCGACTCCGGCACTGCCTTTGCCGGGATTCATCCCGGCCTCATCCTCCAACCACCGCCGCGCCGTGCCAGGCGCGGCGGCGGCTGAGAGCTGCCCTTCAGGTCAGCTTGATGAGGGCCGCGAGCGCAGCGAAGCCCGCAGCAAAGCCAGCCGCGACGATGCCCCCGAGGCGCACCGTCATCTGGAGCGTCTGAAGCTCCATGGCGGTGCGCAGATCGTCCTTGGTGACGAGTTCGTGCATGATGAACTCCCGGGCCGCCTCGGCATGCGCATCGGCCTGTTTCGGCGAGATGCCGGCCGCGCGGAGGGTCTTAGAATATCCGAGCGTGTCGAAGGCGAAAGCCATTTCCGTGTCTCCGTGCGGCGTTGGAGCGGCCCCGCCCGGCCGGGCGGGGCGGCGATGGCCTCGGTTCAGTTCCGGCGACCGCGCGCGTTCGAGCGACCCTCGGAGCGGCTCTTCGAGGGCTGGTCGGATTTCGGGGTGGAGCGGGACCAGATCACCGAGTGGGTGCGGCCGTCCTCCTCCGCGAACAGGCCGGCGAAGAGCGGAGCCGGCAGGCTCGGATCGTCGATCTTGAGCGAGATGTAGTCCCGCCCCTCGCTCGAGCGCTTGGCCCAACCGGCGCCGATCTCCGCCTTGCCGAGGAAGATCCGGTGGGTCGGCGCGTGCTCGCCGCCGCGGCTCTCCTCCACGATCGCGACCTTGGTGGCCTGGATGGTCAGGGTGGTGATGCTGCCGGTGAAGCCGTTCTCGGTGCGGGTGAAGGTGCCGATGGTCGCCATGGTCATGATCCTCGTTCCGGTGCTCTCGGCCGCGCCGTCGGGGCCTCGATGGCGGTCGGTGAGCCGGAGGCGTCCCGGCGCCGCACCTGCCTTGGCAGGCCGCAGCGCAGCGGAGGACGGCGGGGGACGGGTTTGTTGTTCCGCGAGGAGCCGCCGTCAGGCGGCGGGGAAGAAACCCGGATCCCGCCGTTGCGGTGGTCCCGGGCGCCCCGGATAGACACGCCCATCTCAGAGGCCCACGGGCCGCGGCCGTGCGTCAGGACGCAGGGTGAACCCTGGCCGGCTCGGCTCGACCACACCCGGTGAAGCGCCGCCGCCTCGCTCCCGCACACCGTCCAACGAGTTCGACGCGTCAGAGGGAATCCGGTGTGACGCCGCTCTTGGCCACGCTGAGATTTGCAAGGCCTGCCGGGGTGCCGGCAAGACGGGCTTCGCGACGGCAGGCGCCCGGCTC
>NZ_JAIEOF010000347.1 GCF_019750675.1 Methylobacterium sp. | reverse complement strand
ACCCTTCCGCTACCTCCTCTTCAAGGACGTCAACCGACACGCCCCCCTCGCACCCGCACGGGCCGCCCGATGAGCGGGCGCCGGATCGTCGCCGAGCCGCTGACGGCCGAGGCCTTCGCCCCGTTCGGCACGGTGATCGACAAGGACACCGTCGCGCCGCGCCCGATGAACGCCGGCAAGGCCCGCCGCTTCCACGACCTCGCCGAGGTGGTGGTCTCAGGGGGCGGGAGCCGGGTGGTGATCGGTCATGTCGAGGCCGAGCCCTACGCGCTGCCGCTGTCCCTCGGGCTCGTGGAGCGTCACCCCCTCGGCGCCCAGGCCTTCGTGCCCCTGAATGCCGCGCCCTTCCTCGTCACGGTCTGCCCGGACGAGGACGGCAGGCCCGGCCGGCCCCGGGCCTTCCTCACCGCGCCGGGACAGGGCGTCTGCTACGCCATCAACACCTGGCACGGCGTCCTCACTCCCCTGGGCGAGGCTCAGGATTTCCTCGTCATCGACCGGGGCGGGCCCGGGTCGAACCTCGAGGAATTCGTCTTCGACGAGGCCTGGACGGTTCAGGTGCCGGATCGGACCTGAACGGCCCCGCGACCGTGCCTCGCCGCGGAGATCGTCGCCCGCCTCGGCGCGACGTTACCGCCGTCCATATATGTCGCAAAAAACCATGTGACGCCTCGAAACGTCGTATAACGATGTTTCGAGCGGGACGATTGGGCCCGCCTCGGCGAGGAGGCTTCATGGTGACGGTTCGCTCTGTCGGCGACGCTTCGGCGGAACGCATCGGGCTCGGATCGCGATGGATGGCGCGAGGCGCATCCGGACGGAGCCGCGCGGCCCGCGACGCCGCCCTGTCCCTGGACCTGCAGTTCCCGGCCTCCGAGATTCCGCGCCTCGCCGGCGCCTACAGGCTCGACGCGCGGGAGCGGGCGGCCTTCGCGGCCGGCGCCCGCATTCGCGCGGGGGATTTCAGCCGCGACCAGCTCGCGCCGATCCTGACCTGGAAGGTGAATGACCGCGGTCGCAGCCGCCCCTCGCGCAACAGCGACGAGGAAGTGGCCGACGCCCTGCGGACCGCCCTCCTCGCCACGACGCCACGCGCGGCGGTCGCGGTCCTGGTGGGGCTCTCCGGCGTCGCCGTGCCGGTGGCCTCGGCGATCCTGGCGACGATCCGGCCCGAGCATTACTCGGTGCTCGACCCAAGGGGATTCCGGGCGTTGGGCTGCGGCCCCCTGGATATCGGCGCCCGGGCCTCGATGCCCTTGGACCTCTACCTCGCCTATCTCGGGTACTGCCGCGATCTGGCCTGCGCCAACCGGGTGCCGCTACACGATCTGGACCGGGCATTCTGGCAATGGTCGAAGGCCCGCGACGACGCAGCGACCGGGCTGTTCGTGCCGGGCCTCGGCCCGCGCCGGCCGGACGCGGCGCGCCCGATCCCGGCCTGAGCCTGCCCGGGGCGGCGTTCTACTCCGCCGCCGCCAGACTGCGCGCCGCCTCGCGGCGCGTGAGCAGGAAGAAGCCGAGGGCCGCGGCGACGATGACGGCGCCGAACCCTGCCGCGACCCCCAGCACGAATCCGAACCCGCCCCGGTCGTGCAGGAGCGCGATCAGCGGCACCACGAACCCGCTCACCGTGAAGCCGAGGAAGTAGCGCACGCTGTAGGCCCTGGCGCGATAGACCGGGGGGACGTAGCGGGCCACCATCGCGTCGTTGATGACGACCTGACCGTAGAGCGCCGCCATCGTCAGGACGAGGCCGATGAGGAGGGGCACGCCCGTGCTCACCGCCGCGAGGCCGAGGCCGAGCGGTTGCAGGATGGACAGGCCGAGGAAGAGGACCGGCAGGCTGTAGCGGTCGATCAGGCGCCCCATCAGCAGCTGGGTCAGGGCCCCGAACGCGAAGACCAGGGTGGCGACCGAGCCGATCAGCATCAGGGGCAGCCCGTCGCCGACGCGCTCGTCGACCACCTTGGGCAGGGCGATCGTGGTGATGTTGAAGGTCATCCCGCCCGCCATGATCGCGCAGACGAACACGATGAGAAGGGGAATCGGGCGCGCGACCGAGAGAACGGGTTTCGCCCCGGCCCTGGCCTGCGACCCCTCGCCGTCGCCGGGCACGAGGGCGAGGAACGCCGTGCCGCAGGCAAGGCAGAACAGGCCCGGCACCACGAAGGCCGCCTGCCACCCAAATCCCGAGGCCAGCAGCGCCGTCACGCCCGAGGCCGTGGCGGCCCCGACATTGCCCCAGACGCCGTTCACCCCGAGATCGCGCCCGAGGCGCCGGGCATGCGTCACCAGCATGGTCGAGCCGACGGGATGGTAGATCGCCGAAGCCAGCCCGAGCACGCAGAGCCAGACCATGAAGGCCGTCCGGCTGCCCGCGCTCGCCACCCCGAGGCAGGAGAGGCCGTAGCCGAAGAAGAAGATCGCCAGCATGGTCCGGCGCCCGAACCGGTCCGCGAGCCAGCCCATGGGCAGGGCGCAGAGGCCGAAGGCCACGAAGGCGCCGGTGGCGAGCGTGATCAGCTCGCCGTAGCTCAGGCCCGTCTGCGCCGCGATGGCGAGCACGGCGGTCGGGTAGATCAGCAGGACGAAGTGATCGAGGGCATGCGCCACGTTGACGAAGCGCAGGGTGCGGCGGGACAGGGTGTCGGCATCCATGGGCAGGCATCTCCGCGGGGCGGATTTCTGCCTACATGACCCGTTGAACGCCGTCGGGTCGAAGGTGTACGCGATCGGGCCAGGCAGGAGCGTGGAGAGGAGGGCGCCATGCGTTCGATCCGGGCCGAAGATTACCAGGCGGTCCCCCGCGCCGTCGCGGTGATGCCCAAGACCTTCACGGCGGGCAGCCGCACGGACCGGCACCACCACCCGCGCGCGCAACTCCTCTACGCCACCGCCGGCCTCATGATGGCCACCGCCGAGGACGGAACCTGGGTGGTGCCGGAGGGCCATGCGCTGTGGATTCCCCCCGGCCTTCCGCACGCGGTGGTCATGCACGGCGACGTGGCGATGTGCTCGGCCTACCTCGCGGTGGAGGCGATCGCCGGCTTTCCCGTGCGCGCCCGCGTGATCGAGGTCTCGGCCCTCCTGGCCGCCGCCCTGGTGGCCCTCACGGGCGAGCCCGTCCTCTACGACGAGGCCGGGCGCGGCGGGCACCTGGCCGCCCTCGTCCTCGACGAGATCGCCCAAGCGCCCGAGACCCGTCTGACGCTGCCCCTGCCGCGCGACGCCCGTCTCCGGCGGGTCTGCCTCGGGCTGATCGACAACCCGGCCTTCGACCTCGACCTCGATGCCTGGGCCGATCAGGCGGGCCTGAGCCGCCGGACCCTGACGCGCGGGTTTCGCCGGGAAACGGGCCTGAGCTTCGGACAGTGGCGCGCCAGGGCCCGGGTGGTGCGGGCGCTCGCGCTTGCCGCCGATGGCCGGGCGCCGCGCCAGGTCGCGGCCTTGGTCGGCTACCGCAGCCTCCAGGCCCTGCGGGGGCGGACGGAGGCGCTCATCGGCGAGGCGCGCGAAGCCTGACCGCGCGGGCAGGGCGCTCGGACCCGCGTCAGCCGCGCACCGGATCGAGAGTCACGGACCAGAGCGCGGTGTCGGCGGCGTCCTTCAGGGTCACGGTCATCTGCTCCGTGCCGCCGTCGACGGCGACATGGCCGAAGAACTGGTAACCGGCCGCCGGAGACAGGTTCACCTGCCCCTTCGGGGGCGCCTTCACGAAGCGCAGTTGGGGCCCGAACGTGTCGTCGAGGGCGTTGGGTCCGAAGGTCCCGGCATGCAGCGGGCCGGCGACGAATTCCCAGAACGGCTCGAACTCCTGGAACCGGGCCCGGTTCGGGTCGTAGTAATGCGCTGCTGCGTAGTGCACGTCGGCGGTGAGCCAGACCGTGTTGCGGATCCCCGAATCCCGCAGGAAGCGCAGGAGATCGGCGATCTCGAGCTCGCGGCCGAGCGGCGGCCCGTCCCCCTGCGCGATCCCCTCGGAGCCGAACCGCCGGTCGGAATCGTACGGCACGACGAGTCCGAGGGGCATGTCGGCGGCGATCACCTTCCAGGTCGCGCGGGAGGCACGCAGCGCACGCTTGAGCCAGGCGAGCTGAACCGGCCCGAGGAAGTGGGACTCCGGTCCGTAGGCGTCCTGCCGGTTCTCCCCGTTCGGCCCGCGATAGGAGCGCATGTCGAGCATGAAGACGTCGACCAGGGGACCGTACGCGATCCTACGGTAGACGCGGCCGGGCTCCGAGGGCGCGAAGCGCATCGGCATGTATTCGTGGAACGCGCGCGTGGCCCGGACCTGGAGGGCGAGCACGTTGGGGTCGCGATAGGCCTTGCGCAGGTGCTCGGCCCGGGTCAGGGGCTCCCCCGGCCACCAGTTGTTCGTGACCTCGTGGTCGTCCCACTGCGCGAGGATCGGGACCTCGGCGTTGAGGGCCAGGACGTTGGCATCGGTGAGGTTGTAGCGGTAGCGCCCGCGAAACTCCTCCAGGGTCTCGGCCGGCTTCGACACCGCCTCGGTGACGCGGTTGCGCCAGAGGGTGCCGTCGGGCAGGCGCACCTCGGGCGCGATCGGGCCGTCGGCGTAGATCGTGTCGCCGGAATGCAGGAAGAAGTCCGGTCGGTTCCGCAGCATGGCCGCGTAGATCGTCATGCCGCCGCGGGCCTCGTCGATGCCCCAGCCCTGGCCGGCCGTGTCGCCGGACCAGCAGAACGAGACCGAGCGGCGCTCGGCGGGCGCGGTGCGCAAGCGCCCGACCTGGGGCGCGCCGAGGATCGTGGGCGCGGCGAGATCCTGCAGGCGGACCCGGTAGAACACGTCCTGGCCCGGCGGCAGGTCCGTCAGGGCGACCTTCACGGTGCCGTCGCTCACCGGCAGCGCATCTGCGAAGACGCCGCCACGGATCTCCGCGAAGCGCTCGGTGGTCGCCCACTCGATCAGCGCCCGGCAGGGCCGATCGGCCCGCGCCCAGACGATGGCGGAGGTGGCATCGACGTCGCCGGATTGCAGGCCATGGGTGAGAACCGGGCGGTCGGCGGCCCGGCTGAGGCCGGGGCGGAACACGCCGCTGCCGAGGCCCGCGAGGCCGGCGGCGGCACCGGCCAGGAACGGACGACGGGTCAGGCTCGAACGGGACATGATTCGGGGACTCCCTTCGGGACGACCCCGCTATGCCGCACCCGTCTGACGCCTTGACGACGCAACGGCCCGACCGACGACAGGCGCATGACCTTGAAAGATCGCGCCTTAATCCCGAATCCGTGCCGCTTGCGGCAGCCTGTCACATGCCTGTATCACTTGCGGGATAGCGCCTGGACGATCGTCTGACCGATACCCGGGAACCTCCATGTCCGACGCTGCCCTGTCCGACGCTGCCGCGATGCCGGATGGATGGGCGCGGGAAGCGGCGCCCCGGCGCTTTCCGCGCATGGACCACCGCATCCATCCGGGCGGCGTCATCGCCTTTCTGCTGGTCCTGGTGGGTGGGCTGACCTACGCGGTCGTCAGCCTCGTGACCGACATGAACGCGGTCCACCAGGAACCGCTGGCGGTGGGCGCCTTCATCCTCTTCGGGCTCGCGCTGCTCATCGCCCTGGGCTTCGAGTTCGTGAACGGCTTCCACGACACGGCGAATGCGGTCCTGCGCTCCAAGGCGTTGAACCAGCCCGCGATCTACGCGCCCCTGGCCGCCCTGTCGGCCGACATCGCCGCGAACGTCGAGAATTACGGGGTGATCAAGCGGGTCCCGGCGGCCCAGACCCCCAACCTGCGCAACGACATGTACCTGGCCTCCGACGCGATCCGCCTGCCGCTGCAGGCCGGCGCCGCCTTCTCCGAAGCGGAAACCGCAACGCTCAGATCCTATACCGGGCTCCTCAACGACGGCACGCTCTACCTACCAACCTGGGTGAAGGTCCGCGTCGCCCTGGCCCTCGGGCTCGGCACCATGGCCGGCTGGAAGCGCATCGTGGTCACGGTGGGCGAGAAGATCGGAAAGACCCACCTCACCTACGCGCAGGGCGCCTCGGCCGAGATGGTGGCGGCCGGCACGATCGGGGTGGCCGAACTCTACGGGCTCCCGGTCTCGACGACCCGCATCCTGTCGAGCGGCGTCGCCGGAACCATGGCGGCCAACGGATCGGGCCTGCGGATGGCGACCGTCCGCAACATGGCGCTGGCCTGGGTGCTGACCCTGCCGGCGGCGATCACCCTCGCGGGGATCCTGTTCTTCCTGCTGCGACACGTGTTCTGATCGGACAAGAGGCCCCCATGACCGACCCCAACCCGGATGCGATTCCCGCAGATCGCCTCAGCGCCATGAACGCCGCCCTGGCGGAGTGGGCCGCCTGCTCGGCGGCCGAGAGCCCCTCGCTCATCGAGCGCTTCGAGGCGATGGGATACCGGGTCCGGGGCAAGTCGCGGGAGGAGGTCGCGGAGGTGCTCAAGCACCCGCCAGCCGGGCCGCCCGTGCCCCCGGGGCGCTGATCTCCGGGAGGCCCGGGGCGGTCAGCGCTGCCGACGGGGGCGAGGATCGCGATCGTGCGCGTATGACATCGCCCTGGTGGGGCGGCACCGGCCGGCCTCGCCAGGGTCATTGTCGGGCCAGAGCCCGTTCGGCGCGGGCGGCATCCGGAACCCTTCGAAGTTTTCCGGACCTAAGCGGATTCCGCGGCGGCGCCGGCCGGCTCCATCCCGAACCGCCGGATCGCGGCCGCCGCCCGGGACGAAGCCAGGAAGGCGATGAGGCGCCGGGCCTCCGCGATCCGGTGCGCGGTGTCGACGATCGCGGCGGTGAAGACCTGGACGAGTTGGACCGCGTCGGGCAGGGGGCCGACGAGTTCGATGCCGGGCTGGCCGACGAGTTCGCTCACGGGCCCGAGGGCGAGGTCGGCCTCGCCGGCGGCCAGGGCGGCGGTGGAATCCGTGCCGCGGAGCAGAACCTTGGCGCGGACCCGATCGGCGATCCCGAGCCGCGGGAACACCACGTCCCGCACGAACAGGCCGCTGGTGCTGCCCGGCATGACGACCGTGCTGGCGTCGAGTAGGGTCTGCCGGAAGGCCTCGCGGGTGTGGATGTCGGGCTTGGGGGCGCCCAGGCGGACGGCCGCGGCGAGCGCCGCGCGCGCCAGGGGCGTGTCGGAGCCGGCCCGGATCCGACCGCCTGCCGCCAGTTCGTCCAGCCCTTCCCGCGACAGGACGACGACGTCGATCCTCGCACCGTGCTCCAGTTGCCAGCCGATGGTCTTCGGACCCGTCCCCTGGGACGCCCCCGAGAGCGTCTCGACCGCGATGCCGGTGTCGCGGGCGAACTCCGGCAGCAGCGCCTGGTACGGCTCCCAGAAGCCGCCCGAGACGATCACCCCGAGCCTGTCCGTCGCGCGCTCCATGCTCACCCTCCCGTCGATTGCATGCGGGCCGCCTCAGATCTCGGGCGGCGCGCCGGGATTGCCCTCGTGCCGGTCCCGCTGTGCGGCGGCGCGGGCGAGCAGCAGGAGCGTGACCGGCGTCGTGATCGTGAGGAACACGCCGATCAGCGCGTCGCGCAGGACGAGGCGGCCCTCGAGGAGCGAGAGCAGCACCATCGAACTCGTCAGGATCAGGGCCATGCCCAGGGTCGCGCCGAGGGTCGGCGCGTGGACGCGCTCGTAGAACGTCCGCAGGCGGACGAGGCCGAGGGCCCCGGTGAGGGAGACGCCGGCCCCGGCGATCGCCAGCGCGACGACCAGCCAGGCGGCCCAGGCGGGCAGGTCCGCGCCGCTCACTGGATCACCTCGCCCTGCATCAGGAACTTGGCCAGCGCCACCGTGGCGGTGAAGCCGATCATGCCGAGGATCAGCGCCGCCTCGAAGTAGAGGCCGCTGCCGGTGCGCATGCCGTGGACCACGATCGCCAGCATCCCGTTGAGGTAGAGGGTGTCGAGGCCGAGAATCCGGTCCTGCGCGCGCGGACCGCGCAGCATCCGCCACGCGGCGAGCGCCATGGCCAGCACCAGCATGCCTTGCGCGAGGCCGAGGCCCCAATCGAGAACCGTCGTGGCGCTCATGCGCTGTTCCCTCTCCCGAAGATCTGCATCAGGGGGCGCTCGTAGCGGTCCTTCACCCGCCGCACCCATTCGTCCCCGTCCGTATAATCGAGGACGTGCAGGAGCAGGCGGCCGGTGCCGGAATCGTAGCGCACCCAGAGCGTGCCGGGCGTGGCCGTGAGGATGATCGCCAGGACCGCGAGCCCGAAGGGCTCGCGCAGGTCGAGGGGGATCGCCACGAAGCCGGTCCGACGTGTGCCGCGGCGCAGCCCGAGGATGATCCGGCCGACGTCGATGTTGGAGCGCACCATGTCGTAGAGGACGACGACGAGGAGCCGCGCCAGCGTGCCCGGCGCGCGCACCCGCACGGCGGGGGGCCGCAGCGCCCGCATCACGGCGGGAACCGTCAGTCCGACCAAGAGGGCAAGCACGGCGCTGCCGGGGCTCAAGGGCGCGTTGAGGAGGAGCCAGGTACCGGCGAGGCCGACGGACAGCAGCGGGTAGGGCAGGAACGGGCGCAAGATCCGGCTCACGGGCGGACGCCCTCCCACGCGGCACCCAGGACGGCACGGACGTAATCCTGCGGCTGCTCCAGCCAGCGCACGGTCGCATCCGCGTAGGCGAGGGCCGGGCCGCCCCAGAGGGCCAGCGCGAGGCAGGCGGCCAGCAGGCCGGCGAGCGCGGCGAACTCGGTGGGGCGCAACACCGGCGGCGGGTCGTCGCTCGGGACCCAGAGGTTGCGAATCCCTAAGCGCACCAGGGGCATCAGGGTGCCGAAGCTGGAGAGGGTCAGGGCGGCGATCAGCCACCAGGCCGGGGCCGTGATCGGGCCCGCGGCCAGCCCGGTGAACATCGCGAGCTTGCCGACGAACCCGGCCAGCGGCGGAATGCCGGCGAGCATCAGGGTGCACAGGAGGACGCCGATCCCCAGGAGGGCCACCGCCGCCGGCAGGGCGCGGCCGACCTCGGTCGCGCCGGCATCGTCGAAGGGATCGCGGTACTCGTCGGCGAAGACGGGCTGGTCGGCCCGGGCCGGGTCGCGGCCCCGCTGGAGGATCTCGGCCAGCAGGAACAGGGCGCCGGCCGCCAGGGTGGAGCCGAACAGGTAATAGAGGGCGCCCGCGAGCGCCCCGCCGCTGCCGGTGCCCAGGGTCGCCAACAGCGTGCCCGACGAGATCATCACGGCGTAGCCCGCCGCCCGGGTCAGGTCTCGGGCGGCCAGGATGCCGATGGTGCCGTAGGCCATCGTGGCGAGCCCGGCGGCGAGGATCCAGGTCTGGCCGAAGCCGGCCGACGACCCCGAGCCGAACAGGAGCAGGCTGAGGCGCACCACCACGTAGATGCCGACCTTGCTCAGGATCGCCAGGACCGCGGCGGCGGGCGCGCTCGCCGCCGCGTAGGTCGTCGGCAGCCAGAAGCCGAGCGGCCAGGCGCTGCACTTGATCAGGAAGGCGAGCCCCAGCACGGCGCAGCCGACCTCGAACAGGGCCTGCTCGCCGCTCGCGGGCGCCGCGAGGCGCCGGGCGAGGTCGGCCATGTTGAGGGTCCCCATGGTGCCGTAGATCAGACTGACGCCGACGAGGAAGAACAGCGAGGCGACGAGGTTGACGGCGATGTAGCCGAGGCCGGCCCGGATCCGCACCTCGCCCGAGCCGTGCAGGACGAGGCCGTAGGAGGCGGCCAGCATCACCTCGAAGAACACGAACAGGTTGAACAGGTCGCCGGTGAGAAAGGCGCCGTTCACGCCCATCAGGAGGAGCAGGAACAGGCCGTGGAAGCGCGGCCCCGCCTGCCCCCAGCGGGCGAAGGAGAAGACGAGGGCGCACAGGCCGAGCACCCCGGCGAGCGCCAGCATCAGGGCCGAGAGCCGGTCGACCACCAGCACGATGCCGTAGGGCGCCGCCCAGTTGCCGAGGCGGTAGACCTGCGCGCCCGCATCCACCCGTCCGACCAGCACGAGGGCGATGCCGAGGAGCGCCAGCACCGTGGCCAGGCTCAGGGCCGCCTTCAGCCGGCGCCGGCGCTCGTCGAGTAGGAACATCACCCCGGCGACCGCGATCGGCAGCACGACGGGCAGCACGACGAGATGGTCGTTCCAGGCGCTGGCGGCGGGGGCACTCAGGGCGGTCGGACTCATGGATACCGGTTCATGGCTTGCGAGTTCATGGCTTGCGAGTCCTTGGCGTGCGGGCTCACGGATGCGGGTGCCCGGGATGGGGCTCGGCCTGGTGCGGCTCGCGCCCGTCGACGTGGTCGCTGCCGGTGACGCCGCGCGCGGCGAGCAGGACGACGAGGAAGAGCGCGGTGAGTGCGAAGCCGATCACCAGGGCGGTGAGGACCAGGGCCTGGGGGACGGGATCGTCGACGGAGACGACCTCGGCGCCCGCCCCGAGCACCGGCGGCGCCCCCACCGTGAGCCGCCCCATGGCGAAGATGAACAGGTTGACGGCGTAGCTCAGCAGCGAGATGCCGAGCACGACCTGGAAGGTGCGGGGACGCAGCATCAGCCAGATGCCGGAGGCGGCGAAGACGCCGATGCCCAGCGACAGCACGATCTCCATCAGACGGTCTCTCCCTCGGCGGTCCGCTCCGCTTCGGCCTCGGCGGAGCGCGTGCGGCGCAGGGACTGGTGGGCCAGGGCGACGAGCATGAGTGCGCTCGCGCCCACCACCAAAACCATGATGCCGAGATCGAACAGCAGCGCGCTCGCCACCGGCACCTTGCCCAGCAGCGGCGGCTCCCAGTAGGCGAAGTAGGCGGTGAGGAACGGGCGCCCGAACAGCCAGGAGCCCGCGCCGGCCAGGACCGCGACCAGCAGGCCGATCCCGATCCAGGCGATCGGCTGGATGCGCAGGCGCGCCTCCACCCACTCGGCGCCCTGGGCCATGTATTGCAGCATGAACGCGATGGTGAGCGCGATGCCGCCGGCAAAGCCCCCGCCCGGCAGGTCGTGCCCCCGCAGGAACAGGTGCAGGGCGAGCAGGACGATGAAGGGGAAGAGCCACGTCATCACCACGCGGGGGACGAGCAGGGCGTCGGCGGCGGTCTCGCCGGGGCTGCGGTCGGCGCGGGCCGCGTCGTAGGCGTCGTGGCTCACCTGCTGGCGGGGCCGCCCCAGGCTGTCGGAAGCCGGCCGGAAGCGGCGCAGGAGCGCGAACACCGTGAGCCCGACGATGCCGAGCACGCAGATCTCGCCCAGCGTGTCGAAGGCCCGGAAGTCGACCAGCAGGACGTTGACCACGTTGCGCCCGCCCGCCCGCGGATAGGCCTCCTCGACGAACCAGCGCGCGATGCCGTCGACCGCCGGCCGCGTCATCACCGCGTAGGCGAGGCCCGCGAGGCCGAGGCCGGCGAAGCCCGCGATGCAGAGGTCGACGATGCGGCGGCGGCGCGCGCGGACCACCTCGGCGGCCGGCGCGGGGATCGCCGCGTCGCGCTTGGGGAGCCAGCGCAGGCCCAGCAGCAGCAGCACCGTGGTGACGATCTCGACCAGGATCTGCGTGACCGCGAGGTCGGGGGCCGAGAGCCAGAGGAAGGTGAGGCAGCTGACCAGCCCCGCCCCGCCGACGAAGATCGTGGCGGACAGGCGGTGGTACTTCGCCCGCTCCGCCGCGCCGACGGCGCAGGCCGCGCCCACCACCCACATCAGCGCGAAGGCGGGATCGAAATCCGTGCTCTTCCCCGGGGCGAACAGATCGAGCCCGCGCGCGACCCCCGCCAGCACGGCGGCCAGGAGCACGGTGAGAAAGAGAATGCGCAGCTGCACCTGGAGGCGCTCGCTGCCCAGGTGCCCTTCCAGTCCGCGTGCCCCGGTCACCAGACCCGTCATCGCGCGCTCGAAGAGCCGGCCGCCGTCGAGGCGGTCCATCAGCCAGGGGCCGCCCCGGGGATTGCTGTTGATCCGCCGCCCGAACACGACGTAGAGCGCGACACCGCCGAGCAGCGCCACGACGCTGAGGGCCAGCGGCGCGTTGAAGCCGTGCCAGATCGCGAGGTCGTAGTCGGGCGTCCGCGCGCCGAGGACGGCGCGCACCGCCTCGGCGAGCACGGGTCCGATCGTGAGGTTCGGCACCAGGCCGATGGCGATGCAGACGAAGACGAGGAACTCGATCGGAATGCGCATCCAGCGCACCGGCTCGTGGGGCGCATGCGGCAGGTCGTGAGGGGCGGCCCCGAAGAACGTCTGGCGTATGAAGCGCACGGAGTAGAGCATGGTGAAGGCGGAGGCCAACGTCGCCAGTACCGGAAGGGCGAGGTTGAGCCAGTGGTCGCCCGCGTTGTCGACGGCTTCCGCCAGGAACATCTCCTTGGACAGGAAGCCGTTGAGGAGGGGCACGCCCGCCATCGCGGCGGCGGCCACCATCGCGAGGGTGGCGGTGTAGGGCATCGCCCGCCACAACCCGCTGAGGCGGCGCATGTCCCGCGTACCCGTCTCGTGGTCGATGATCCCGGCGGCCATGAACAGCGAGGCCTTGAAGGTCGCGTGGTTCACCGTGTGGAAGATTGCCGCCACGACGGCGAGCGGCGAATCGAGGCCGAGCAGCAGGGTGATCAGCCCGAGCTGGCTGATCGTGGAATAGGCCAGCAGGCCCTTGAGGTCGTGCTGGAAGATCGCGCTCCAGGCGCCCACCAGCATCGTCACCATGCCGGCGGTGCCCACGATCCAGTACCAGCTCTCGGTGCCGGCGAGCACCGGCCAGAACCGGATCATCAGGAAGATGCCGGCCTTCACCATCGTGGCCGAGTGCAGGTAGGCGCTGATCGGCGTCGGCGCCGCCATGGCGCGGGGCAGCCAGATGTGGAACGGGAACTGCGCCGATTTGGTCAGCGCCCCGGCCAGCACCAGGACCAGGGCGGGCAGGTAGAGCGGGCTGGACCGGATCGCGTCGCCGGAGGCGAGCACCACCGCGAGATCGTAGCTGCCCACGATGTGCCCGATCAGCACCATGCCGACGAACAGGCAGAGGCCGCCCGCCGCCGTGATGGTGAGCGCCATCCGCGCCCCGTCGCGGGCCGAGGCGTTGTCGGACCAGTAACCGATCAGCAGGAACGAGACGATGCTGGTCAGTTCCCAGAACACCACCAGCTGGATCAGGTTGCCCGAAAGCACGATGCCGAGCATCGCGCCCACGAAGGCCAGCAGATAGCAGAACAGGCGCGGGACCGGGTCCTCGGCCGCCATGTAGTAGCGGGCATAGAGCACCACGAGGGCGCCGATCCCCAGCACCAGCACCGCGAACAGCCAGGACAGGCCGTCGAGCCGCAGCACGATCTGGACGCCGAGGGTGGGCAGCCAGTCCAGGCTCCAGGCGACGGTGTCGGCGCCGGCCACCGCCGGGTAGAGCAGGCCGATGCAGGCGAGGGCCGCCACCATCACCAGCCCGGCCAGGAGCGCTGCTGCATTGCGGGCGTGTCCGGGCAGGCAGATCACGGCCGCGCTGCCGAGGAAGGGCAGGAGCGCGGCGGTGGCGAGAAGGAGTTGAGGCGGCATCAGCTCGGGCGATGAGAGGAGCGGGCGGACATGCAAAGACGGGGAAACAAGCAACGACGGGCAGGCTTGGACGCCCCCGTCGTCGGGCGGAACCGCCCTCTCTCGGGTACGGACGGCGCTCCGGGCGAATCGTCGGAGGCGCTCATCCACGTCAGGGTGCGTATAGCGGCCGGCACGCGCGGTGGCGAGCGCCGACATGCGGGAACCGCCCCGTCACCGGGCGGATGAAAGCGCGGCGGCCGTTCGTCTGACTGGGACACGCCCGGCCGGCGTGGCGCCGTTCCCGGCGCCTTCACGTGGCCGCCGGGCCCAGGGAGACAGGCGTGATCCGCAGCCCATCCGAGATCGAGACCCCGTCCCAAGCCTTCCGGTCCCTCCTGCGCCGCCTGTCGCGCGGCCTCCCCCTCCTGCTCCTCGGGTCGGCCCCGGCGATGGCCGGATCCGCCGCCCAGCCGGGCCAGACCATCGGCCTACCCACCGGCGCACAGCTCCCCGTCGGCCTCTACTTCGTCAACACCTCGAGCTTCGGCGTCCGCGACACCCGCCCGCTGGACTCGGAATCGAACATCAACCTGCCGGCCTTCGTCTGGTCCACGCCCTGGACCCTGTTCGGGGCCCGCCTGAACCTCATCGCGATCCAGCCCGTGGTGGCCTCGAGCCCGCGCGGGACGCCCTATCAGAGCGGAATCGGCCAGCCGCTGCTCGCCGGCCAGCTCGCCTGGGACCTCGGCAACAAGTTCGGCGTGAGCTACCTCTTCGGCGGATACCTGCCCATCGAGACGCGGTTCCTGACCCAGAACGCGTCCTTCAGCCACCGCTTCGCGGCGAGCTACACCGGGGACGGGCTGAACCTCACGGCCAACCTCCTCTACGGCATCTTCATCGACCCGGTCTCGCCGCAGGGCGGGGTCTATCCCGACTACCTGAACCTCGACCTCACCGCGACGAAGAAGTTCGGCCAATGGGAGGTCGGGCCGGTGGCCTTCGCCTCGACCGATCTGCCGACCCGGTTTCCCGGCTACCAGCGCCAGGGCCAGGTCGCGGTGGGGGGCCTCGTCGGGTACAATTTCGGCCCCGTGAACCTGCAGGCCTACGTGACGCGGGACGTCGCGGAGCGCAACTACGGCGGGCGCGAGACGCGCGGGTGGCTCCGGGTCATCGTGCCCATCTACAAGGAGGGCACCAACGCCGCAGCGCCCACCCTCCCGGTGGCGGGACCGGGCCGGATCGCGCGCCAGTAGCGGCATCCGCCCGCGATCTCCGGCGGGGGCCGCGCGCCATCGTCACCGGCCGGACACAGGGCCTGTGAAAAGCGCGGCCTCCCATTGACGCGGCCGGGGCTCCTCGGGCCTCCTGACGGGTGACGGTTCCTCTTTCACTGAGGATCGAAAGGGAACGCGGTGCGGGGCTCAGGCCCCAACGCCGCGGCTGCCCCCGCAACTGTGAGCGGCGAGCCCCTCATCAACGCGTCACTGGGTGAAGGGTCCGTCAGGCCCCGGGACCTGGGAAGACGATGAGAGGGCGGTGACCCGCGAGCCAGGAGACCTGCCGTCAGTCGTGGTCACACGCGGAACGCATCGGGCGGGGTGTCCTGGTGGGTGTCGGGGTGGATGCCGTGCGGCATCCGGACCGGCGTCTTCGCGGTGACGTGCCACAGACGTCGCCCGAGGCTCCATGCCGTCCGCTCGTTCCCCTTCGTCCCGCCGTTCTCGATCGTCCGCTCCGACCCGGCCCGCCTGCCGAACCCTCCTCCTGGCCTCCTGCGCCGGCCTCGTGTCCTACGGCGCCCCGGTCCGCACGGCCGCGGCCCAGACCGCGCAGGCGGACCTCGCCGAACTCTCGGTGACGGCGGAGCTTCCGGCACCGGCCTCGGCGGGACCGGTCTCGAATGCGGGTTTCGTCGGCGGGCGCACCGGCACCGGCGGCGGCTTACCGAGCGTCGATGCGGCGAGCGCCGGCGTGATCTCGGGAGCCACCCTCAACAGCCGGCCGATCACCCGGCCGGGCGAGGCCCTGGAGAGCGTGCCCGGCCTCATCGTCTCGCAGCATTCCGGGGAGGGGAAGGCCAACCAGTTCTTCCTGCGCGGCTTCAACCTCGACCACGGCACCGACATCGCGCTTCACGTGGACGGCATGCCGGTGAACATGCGCACCCACGCCCACGGCCAGGGCTACGCCGACCTCAACTTCCTCATCCCCGAACTCGTCGGCGCGGTGGCGTTCCACAAGGGCCCCTACTTCGTCCGCGACGGCGACTTCGCCTCGGCCGGCTCGGTTCGGATCGACTATCTCGACACGGTCGAGCGCAACCTCGCGCTCACCTCCTTCGGCAGCTTCGGCTACAAGCGCGCGCTCAGCATCGCCTCCGCGCCCCTCGGGCAGGGCCACCTCCTCGTGGCGGGCGAGGCCCAGACCTATGACGGCCCCTGGGACGTGCCGGACCGGCTCGCCAAGCTCAACGGCGTCGTCCGCTACAGCCAGGGCACGGCCCTCGACGGCTTCGCCCTGACGGGCATGGCCTATTGGGCGAAGTGGAACGCCACCAACCAGATCCCGGAGCGGGCGGTCGCGGAGGAGATCATCGGCCGCTTCGGCACCCTGAACCCCACCGATGGCGGCGATACAGGCCGCTTCTCGCTGTCCGGCCGCTGGAGCCGGACGAGCGAGGCCGGGCTCACCCGGGCGAGCGCCTACGTCATCCGCTACCGGATGAACCTGTTCAACGACTTCACCTATTTCCTCAACGATCCGGTCGCCGGCGACCAGTTCCGCCAGCGGGACAGCCGGGTGCTCGGCGGCGGCGAAGTCTCCCATACCTTCCAGGGCAACCTGTTCGGCTTGGCCATGGAGAACGAGATCGGCGTCCAGACCCGCACGGATAACATCCGGGTCGGGCTCGCCAACACGACGAGCCGCCAGTTCCGTTCGGGCATCCTCGACGACCGGGTGCTGGAGGCGAGCGCCGCGTTCTACGTCGAGAACCGGGTCCGCTGGACCGACTGGCTGCGCACCAGCGTCGGCTTCCGCGCCGACGGCTACTACGCCGACGTCCGCTCGGACACGCCGGCCAATTCGGGCCGCGCGCGGGACGGCATCGTCAACCCGAAGCTCGGTCTTGTGCTCGGGCCCTGGTTCGACACGGAAGTGTACGTGAATTACGGCGGCGGCTTCCATTCGAACGACGCCCGCGGCGTCACCGCCACCGTGGATCCGGCGAGCCCGCTGTTCAACATCAGTCGCTCGCCCTTCCTCGTGCCCTCGACGGGGTCGGAAATCGGCCTGCGCAACCGCAGCCTCAGCGGGCTGGAGACGGCGGTGAGCCTGTTCCAACTCGATTTCGCGTCCGAGAACCTGTTCCAGGGCGACAGCGGCACCACCGAGCCGAGCCGCCCCACCCGGCGCTTCGGCATCGAGTGGACCAACCGCTACGCGGTGACGCCCTGGCTCTCCCTGGAGGGCGACCTGACGGTGACCAACGCCCGCTTCGCGGACCGCGACCCCATCGGCAACCGGGTGCCGGAAGCGCCCACCACGATCGCCTCGGCCGGATTCACCTTCGGCCAGGGTCCGGGCTGGTTCGGCTCCCTGCGCCTGCGCTACTTCGGGCCGCGACCGTTGATCGAGGACAATTCGGTGCGCTCTCGCCCGACCGCGCTCGTCAACGGCCGGGTCGGCTACACCTTCGACAACGGGGTCAGCCTGTCCCTCGACGTGCTGAACCTGACCAACGCCCGGGCGGACCAGATCACCTACTTCTACACCTCGCGCCTGCCGGGCGAGGCGGCCGACGGCGTCGCCGACCGGCACATCCATCCGGTGGAGCCGACGGCATTGCGCCTGACCCTGGCGGGGCGGTTCTAGGGCCCGCAGGCCCTGGTGGATCACGTTCACGTCAGTAATCCGAATATACCAGTTCTCCGACGCTCCGTACCGGAACTGCCCGGGCGGGCCCCCGTTACGATCCCGTCCGATGCAGGCGATGCGGAAGGTGGTGCGACGGTGGTTGTCGGGGTGGACAGGCATGAGCTTCGGCAGATCATCGCCGGCCTGAGCGAGGGCGTGATCCTGGTCGAACCCGATCAGACCATCGCCTACGCCAACGCGGCGGCGCTCGCGATGCACGGGGCCGATTCCCTCGACGAACTCGGCGCCACCGTGGACGCCTACCGCGAGCGCTTCGCCCTGCGCTACCGCAACAACCGCGCCCCCGACCATTACCCGATCGAGCGGGTGGTCTCGGGCGAGACCTTCCACGATGTCGTGGTCGAGGTCACGCGCACCGATCAGCCCGACGTCGCGTTCGTGCACTCCCTGCGCAGCCTCGTGGCGACCGATCGCGCAGGCCGGCCGAGCTGCCTGGCGCTCATCCTCAAGGACGTCTCCGAGCAGTTCGAGGCCGAGGAGCGCTTCGAGACGACCTTCAACGCCAACCCCGCACCGGCGGTGATCTGCCGGCTGTCGGATCTGCGCCACGTCAAGGTCAATCTCGGCTTCCTGGAGATGACCGGCTACACCCGCGACGCCGTGATCGGGCGCAGCGTCTACGAGGTCGACGTGCTGGCCGGGGCCCGCAATCGCGAACTGGCGATCTCCCGCCTCAACGCGGGCGGCACCATTCCGCAGATGGAGGCCTGCCTCGACCTGCCGGAAGGCGGCTCGCGCTTCGTCATCGTCGCCGGGCAGCCGATGGAGCTCGGCGACGAGCCCTGCATGCTGTTCACCTTCGCCGATCTCGAACTGCGCCGGAAGGCCGAGACGGCGCTGCGCCAGAGCGAGGAGCGCTTCGCCAAGGCCTTCCGCCTCACCCCCGTGCCGACCCTGCTGGTGCGGGCGGAGGGCTTTACCGTCACGGGCGTCAACGAGGCCTTCTCCCGCGTCTTCGGCTACGGGGCCGACGCCGTCACGGGCCGCTCGCCGGCCGATCTCAATCTCTGGGTGCACGAGGCCGCGCGGACCCGCTTCGAGACCGCGGTGGCGCGCACGGGCTACGTGCTCGGCCTCGAGGTCTGCCTCCGGCACGAGGATGGGAACAACCTCGATTGCCTGGTCTCGGCCGAGCGGATCGAGATCGGTGATGAGACCTTCGCGCTGCTGGTCCTGCAGGACATCACCGAGCGCAAGCGCACGGAGCGGGATCTGTTCGAGGCGATCGAGGCGGTGATGGCCGACACCTCCTGGTTCAGCCGCGGCCTGATCGAGAAGCTCGCCAACCTGCGACAGCCGGGCGGCGAGCATGGGGACACGGTCTCGCCCAACATGACCGTGCGCGAGCGCCAGATCCTCGACCTGATCTGCGCCGGGCTCTCGGACGACGCGATCGCGGGGCGCCTCAACCTGTCGAAGAACACCGTGCGCAACCACGCCGCCGCCCTCTACCGCAAGCTCGACGTCCACAAGCGCTCGGAGGCCATCGTGTGGGGTCGCAACAACGGATTTCCCACCGGGTCGACTGGGTAGAAAAAACCATCGGATAATACGTTTTTACTATTGATGTGGGCTCGTTGCGGACCACATCAGCCCCGAAACCGCGTGGCCACGATCATCCGGACCACGATCGGCAGAGGGCGGCGCGTCCACCCGGACGACGCTCGGCTGACCTGTCCGACCGGCGCCGTGAGACGTGGGACCATGCGTGTCCCATCGGCATCACGCCCATCGGACCGGAACCCAACGGAAGAGGAAGAGAACCATGGTGGATACGAATCGCATCACGGGCGCCGTCAAGGAACTCGGTGGCAAGGTACAGGGCGCGGTGGGCGACCTCACGGGCTCGAACCGGGACTCGTTCGAGGGCCGCGCCCGCGAGGCCCTGGGCACCGCCGAGAACGTGTACGGCCAGGCCAAGGACACCGTGCGGCATGCCGCCGACCAGGCCTACGACTATGCCGAGGACGCCTACGACCAGGGCCGTCGTTACCTGCGCGAGGGTCACGACCGGTCCGCCGAATGGCCCCACGCCTCGCTGCTGGTGGCCGGCCTCGTCGGCTTCGGCCTCGGCCTCCTCGTCGCCAAGCTCTGAGCCAAGCTCTGACGCCCGCGCATCAACCCTCTCGAAAACCGGAGTTTCTCAACGTGGCTACCTCGTCCAGCATTCCCCCCGCATCCCTCCCCGCGGCCGACACCCGCACGGTGCTCCTGAACCAGGTCTCGTGGGGGGCGATCTTCGCGGGCGCCGTCACCGCGCTGGTGACGCAGGTGATCCTGAACATGGTCGGCGTGGGGGTCGGCCTGTCGAGCGTCGGCCCGGTGGCCGCCGACAACCCGGCCGCCTCGACGCTGTCGCTGAGCGCGGGCGTCTGGTTCGTGGCCTCGGGCGTGGTGGCCTCGCTGGTCGGCGGGTTCATCGCGGGCCGTCTCTCGGGCAAGCCCGTCACGGGGGCGGCCGGCCTGCACGGTCTGGTCTCCTGGGCGGTGACGACCCTGGTGGTGCTCTACCTGCTCACCTCGGCGGCCGGCGGGCTGATCGGCGGCGCGTTCTCGGGCGTGACCAGCACCTTGGGCGGGGCCGGCTCGCTCGTGGGCGGCACCGTGCAGACGGCGGCCCAGGCCGCGGCGCCCTCGCTGTCCAAGATCTCCAACCCCCTCGACGGCATCGAGCAGTCGGTGCGCAACCAGGCCGCCGGCCAGGACCCGCAGGCGGCCAAGGACGCCGCCGTGGCGGCCATCCGCGCCCTGTTCACGGGTGATCCGGCCCAGAAGGCCCAGGCCGAGACCCGCGCGGCCGACGCGCTGGCCAAGGCCCAGGGCATTCCGGTCGACCAGGCCAAGACGCAGATCCAAGACTACCGCAAGCAGTACGAAGAGACCGTGGCGACCGCCAAGCAGAAGGCCGAGGCCGCGGCGGTCGCGGCCAAGTCCGCCGCCACGCAGGGCGCCTTCTACGGCGCGCTGGCACTGATCCTGGGCGCGCTGGCGGGTTTCCTGGGCGGCCGCTTCGGCGCCCCCAAGCTCCACACCCTGGCCGACGGCTACGCCGCCCGCCGCGCCTGATCCGCCTGAACTAACCCGCGAACCCCGGCCGGTCCCCGCGACCGGCCGGGTCTCACAGCCCCGCATTCCCCGCAAACCTACTTCGCACGTAACCCGAAGGAGACACCTCATGAGCAGCACCACCGACAAGCTGAAGGGCCTAGCCAACGAGGCCGCCGGCAACATCAAGCAGGCCGCCGGCAAGGTCACGGGCAACGACCAACTGATCGTCGAGGGCAAGGCCCAGGAACTCAAGGGCGAGGCCCAGCGCACCGTCGGCGAGGTCAAGGACGGCGCCGCCGCGCTCGCCGACAAGATCACCGGAAAACGCTGATCGCGACGGGTCCCGCCGTGCCGCCTCCACGAGCGGCCGGCGGTCTCGGCCGTCACCGGGCGCAAATTCCGAGGAGCCCCTGACCGATGCGGTTCCCGAAGCTCCTCCTGCGCCCGGAACTCGTCTTCCTCCTGCTGGCGGTCCTCCTCGGCGCCGGGGCCGGCACGGCCTACTGGGTCTCGCGGGCCACGGTGCTGACGGTGGCGGTGGCCCCCCGCGACGGCACGGAGCCGGCGCTGATCCAGGCCTACGCGGATGCCCTGGCCAAACGCCACAAGGAGATCCGGCTCAAGCTCCTGGCCTTCGACGACGTGCGCGACAGCGCCGCCGCCCTCCAGGACGGCCGGGCCGACCTCGCGGTGGTGCGCCCGGACGTCGACCTGCCCGACAACGGCCTGACCCTGGCGATCCTGCGCGACCAGGCCATGATCATCGCCTCGCCCGAGGCGTCCGGGCTGACCCGGTTTCCGAGCCTCGACCGCAAGCGCCTCGCCATCCTCGCCCATCGCGACGCGGATCAGGCCCTGATCCGGGCGATGGTCGAGCATTACGGCCTCACCCTCCTCGACCGGGAGCCCGAGGGCGCCGTGCCGCCGCGCCACGTCGTCCTCGTGGAGATGGCGGAAGCCGATCTCGCGGCGGCCTTCGCCGCCAAGCGCATCGACGCCGTCGTTTCGGTGATCGCCCCGACGGCACCGACCGCCCAGCGCATCGTCGGGATCGTCCAGGGGGTCAGCCGGAACCGGAAGGTCGCCTTCGTGGATGTGGAGAACGTCGACGCCATCATCGCGCGCATGCCCCGGCTCCAATCCGTGACGATGCCGGCCGAGACCTTCGGCGGGAGTCCCAAGGTGCCGGCCGAGGACGTCCACACCGTGGGGGCCTCCTACCGCCTGATGGCGCGCACCAGCCTCGCGCGCTCGGTGGCGGCGGACGTGACCCAGCACCTGTTCGAGATGCGTAGCGGGATGGCCAACACCACCCCCGCCGCCGACTACATGCAGGCTCCGAAATACGAGAGCACCGCCGAGGCCACCAGCGCCCGGCTTCCCATCCATCCCGGCGCCGTCGACTTCTTCGAGCGCGAGCAGCAGGGGTTCATCGAGCGCTACGAGACCTGGATCTACCTCGTGGCCTTCCTGGGCGGCGGCATCGGCTCGGCGGTGGCCTGGGTCGGGCAGCGCCTGTCGCGCCTGCGCCGCGAGCGCGTCGAGGAGGCCACCGACCGTCTGCTGGCGATCCGCCAGGAGGCGCAGGACAGCACCGACGCGCCGCGCCTGGAACAACTCGCCCGCGAAATCGACGATCTCGCCGGTGACATCGCCAAGCACGCCCTCGAACGCCCGACCGAGGCCCGGACCATGTCGGCGGCCGCCATCGCCATCGACGCGGCCCGCTCCACGGTCAAGCGAACCATCGCGGCCAGCCAGTATGCCGCCGAGTCGAGCGATCTGGCCGGCCGCACCACATCGACGGAAGCCGCCGCAGCGCCCTGACGGCGAGACCCTGGGCAGGAGCCCGTCCGGATCGTCCCCCCGGAACGAACGCCGCGATCGTCAGGGCTCGTGCCGGTCCGTCCCCGGGGCCGCCCGCATCAGGTCCTCGTAATAGCCCTCCAGGCCCAGCTCGTTCTGGGCCGAGAGCCGGTGGGCGGCCCGGTACAGGATCGCCCGCACGGCGCCGACCCGCTCGGCCGTCGAGGCGGCCAGGATGGCGTCGATCTCGCCCGTGGTCTCCCGCAGGTGCCAGGCGGTGTTCTGCAGGACCGTGCCGCCGATCTCCGCCGCGCATTGCGAGAAGAAGCTCAGCACGGGCGCGATGATCCGGCGCGAGCGCGACAGCAGGATGAGGTCGACGGCGGCGCGCTGGTTGTCGGTGAGGGTCATCCCCGCGCAGGAGGCCACCCGGTCGGGCCCGTAGCGCGCGACGAACCGCTCGACGACGCCGTCGTCCTCGGTGCAGACGACGATGCCGCCCGCATCGGGGCCGGCCGCATCGATCGCTTCGAAATACGCCTGCAGGGGCGTGTAGCGCTGCAGAATCTGGGTCATGCCGTCGCCGGCGAGATCGTCGAGGTCGTAGGCGAACAGCATCTCGAGGATGTCGCCCCGCCGGACATGGACCGACAGGCACCGGCCGAGTTGGAAGCGCCCGTCGATCTCCGCGATGGCCGCCGCGACGGCCGGACTCCAGTTGATCGTCGCGGCGATGCGGGACACGGCCGCCTTCCGCGTGGGATCCCGGTCCATGAAGTCGAACAGCGGACCCGGGAAGTCGTAATTGACGCCCCGGCCCATCATGGCGATCTGCGCGACCTCGCCGCGCGACAGCCCGGAGAGCTCGTCCCGGTTGTAGTACAGGCTGAAGAGCTCGGTGCTGACGACTTCCTCGTGGGGGACGATCTCCCCGTGCGCGCCCTCCGCCGCGTCGCGGAAGAGGTGCAGGCTGGCGAAGATCTCGGGCAGGTGCCGAGGGTGCATCAGGGGCGTGTCGCGCACCAGGAACGGCCACCCCAGGGGCGTCCAGATCACGCCCATCGGAACGCCGACCTGCTCCGACAGCAACCGCGCGTAGATCGCCGACAGGATGCGGGTTCCGAGGCCGTCGCTACGCTGAGAATAGATCATCGTCCCATCGGTTTCGCGCGGAATGCCGCCGGGGAATGCCGCCGGGGACGGCGACAGATGGCACCTCGGACACGGGCAGGCTAGTCCGGCAGGAGCGGGGCGCAGACGGATTGGCGGAACCCCGGCAGCGGCACCACCGCGACGGCGACTCCGTAGATCCGGGCGAGGGTCTCGGGCGTGATCGTCGCGGCCGGTGAGCCCAGGGCCAGGAGGCGCCCCTCGTGCAGGAGTGCCACCCGGTCGGCGCAGAGGAAGGCGTGGTCCGGGTCGTGCGTCGAGAGGATGACCGCGATGCCCAGCCGCGACAGGCGCCGGACCTGGGCCAGCACGCGGGTCTGGTTGCCGAAATCCAGGCTGGCGGTGGGCTCGTCCATGACGAGGAGACCGGGCTCGCCGGCCAGCGCCCGGGCGATCAGCACCATCTGGCGCTCGCCGCCGCTGATCTCCGTATAGGTGCGCTCCGCCAGGTGGGCGATCTCCAGGCTCGCCAGCGCCCGACCGGCGATCGCGCGGTCGGCCGGACCGGGGCTCGCGAAGGGGCCGAGCCGGCTGGCGCGCCCCATCAGGACGACGTCCGAGACCCGGAACGGGAAGGTCGCCCCCTGCGCCTGGGGCACGTAGCCGAGGCGCGCCGCCAACCGGCGGCGGGACCAGCGGGCGACGTCCTCGCCGTCGAGGCGGATCGCGCCGGCGAGCGGCGGCAGCAGGCCCAGCAGGGTCTTGAACAGGGTGGTCTTGCCGCCTCCGTTCGGGCCGAGGAGGCAGAGCACCTCGCCGGCCCGCACGGTGAGGTCGAGGCCGGCGCCGACGCGGCGGCGGCCGTAGCCGAAGGCGAGACCCGAAACCTCGAGCATCAGGAGACATCCCGCATCAGGACCAGCCCCGCTTGCCGCTGGCCAGCAGCCAGAGAAAGAAGGGCGCGCCGATGAGCGCGGTGAGGATGCCCAGCGGCACCTCGATGGGGGCGATGGTGCGGGCCACGAGGTCGACGGCGAGGAGGTAGCCCGCCCCCAGGATCAGGGAGGCCGGCAGCAGGCGCCGGAAGTCCGGGCCCACCAGCAGGCGGGCCACGTGCGGCACCAGGAGGCCGATCCAGCCGATCACCCCCGTCACCGAGACGGCGGCGGCAGTGACCAGGGTCGCGGCCGCGATCAGGACCGGGCGCAGGGCGCGGGTCTCGACGCCGAGCGCCCGGGCCTCCTCCTCGCCGAGACTTATCAGGTTCATGCGCCAGCGCAGGAGCACCAGGGGCACGAGGCCGATGAGGATGGCGGGCAGGATGGCGGCGACGTCCCCGAGGCTGGCCGAGGCGAGGCTGCCCAGCAGCCAGTAGGTGATCGCCGGGAGCTGGTTGTAGGGGTCGGCCAGAACCTTGAGGAGCGAGATGGCCGAGCCCAGCACCGCGCCGATGGCGACGCCCGCGAGGACGAGGGTCAGGACCGGATCGTGCCGGCGCACCGCCGCGCCCACGGCGTAGACAGCGGCCACCGCCCCCAGCCCGCCCGCGAAGGCGAGGCCCTGGATGGCCGCCACCGGCAGGGCGAGGAAGATGCCCAGCACCGCCCCGAGGCTGGCCCCCGCCGAGACGCCGAGGATGTCCGGCGAGACCAGGGGATTGCGGAACAGGCCCTGGTAGGTCGCCCCCGCCGCCGCGAGGCCCGCCCCCACCACCAGGGCGGCGAGGATCCGGGGCAGGCGCACCTGCAGGACGACGATCTGCATCGCCGGCTCGGCCCGCACCGGCAGGCCGAAGAGCTTTCCGGCGAGGATTCCGAACACGTCGCCGACGGGCACGGAGTAGCGCCCGGTGGCGAGCGCCAGCACGACCAGGGCGAGAAGTCCCAGTATCGGGAGCAGGACCGGGAGCACTGCCGGCAGCCGGTGCCCGCTCCGCGTGTCAGCGGCACCCGGCGGCGGGCCAAGCGCCGGACCGGCCTCGCGCTCCGGCGTCACGGGGTCCGGCCGCCCGTCGCGCCCGACAGAAGCGTCTCGACCTGCCGGGCGTCGAGCTCCACATGGTAGAACCGCCGGTAGAAGTCCCGCGTCGCGTCGTCGAGCGCCTGCGGGAACAGATCCGGGTAGAGCACGTGCGCGAGCCAGCGGATGCCGATCAGGCGGTTGGCGCCGGGGGGCGCGTCGAACCAGCCGAAGGGCAGGGCAGGGGCCTGGTAGACGCGCCCCGCGCGCACCGCCTCGAGGCCCGACCAGAGCGGATCGGCGGCGATCCCGGCGCGAAAGCCCGCATCCTGGGTGAGGATCACGTCCGGGTTCCAAGCCAGGACCTGCTCCGGCGAGACCGCGGCCAGCCCCCCGGGACCGGCGGCCGCCGCGACGTTGCGGGCGCCGACGACCTCCAGCAGTTCGAGGTTGATCGAGCCGGAGAGCCCGGTCTCGAGCCCCTTCGGCCCACGGGCATAGTACACGCGCGGGCGCCGCGCCTCCGGCACCGTGGCGACCACCCGGGCCACGTCGGCCACGATGGCCTCGGCGGAGGCCGCGAGGTCGGCGGCGGCGGCTTGCGCGCCGATGAGCGCACCGAGCTGCCGGTAGCTCTCGGCGGTGCGCGAGAAATGCCCGTCGAGGAGCACGTAAGGGATACCGGTCTGGGCCTGCACCCGGTCGGCGAGGGAGGCGTAGGTCGGGGCGGTGCTGCCGACATCGACGATCAGATCGGGTTTCAGGGCGAGGACCGCTTCGACGTTGGCGGTCCCGCCGCGCCCGGTCAGGCGCCCCGTGGCGGGCAAGTCCCGGACGCCGGGCGCGAGGAAGGGCCTCTCCTCTGCGGTGGGGCTGCGGATCCAGCCCAGCATCCGGTCGGGTGCGAGGGTGTAGAGCAGAACGGAGGCCGGCGGGCCGGCGGCCAGGATGCGCAGCGGACGCTCGGGCACCTCCACCACCCGCCCGGCCGCATCCGTGAAGGGCCGGGCCCAGGCCGGCGCGGCGGCGCCCCCGATCACGAGGGCGATCCCCGCGAGGACCGACCGCCGGGCGGGGCCGGGCCGCGCGCGACGGGGCAGGCAGGTGGGCAGGCGCATGCGGTCTTCCGGGAGATGCCGTCCAGGCCGAAGGTATCTAGGCGGACGTATCTAGGCGGCTTGCCCCCGGCCAGCCATCGCCGAGCCGAAGGTCGGCGTCGGTTTGTCCCGAATGTGCGCGAAACCCGGCCCGCCGCTCACGCCGCGTCGGCCAGCGGGAGGAGGGCCGCGTCGCCCCGGGGCTCGGTGGGAACGGGCGGGCGGTCCGTCCCGAGTTGGGCGATGAGGTCGGCCAGGCGCTCGGACAGGCCATTCGACATGTCCGATAGGTCGGAGAGGCCGTAGGCGAGGTCAAGGGCGGGCATGATGCTGCGCAGGAAGGTCGGGGGTGCCCGCAGGGGCGCCGGGGGCGGCGCCTCTCCCTCGGCGACCGGCCACAGGAGCGTTGCGAAGGTGTCTGGCGCGGGGGCGAGCATGGGGTCCGTGCGTGTGCGGGGCACGCCGACGCGAAGGGCGGCGGCCGGTTCGGCACGCCCGCCCTCGCGAGGGCCGCCCAAGCTAGGCCATATCACTTGAACCGGAGGTGAAGCGGCCTCGCGCCGGGAACTCCGGATGTCGGATTTCCGCCCCGTCAGTCCTCCAGCGCCATCAGGCTCGCGTTCCCGCCGGCGGCGGCGGTGTTGATGGAGACCGAGCGCTCGGCCAGGAGGCCGAGGGGGTCGTAGTCCCGGCCCGCCGCCAGGGCCTCGACGTCCAGGGACTGGAGCGCCACGATCGGTCCCGCCCGCGCGGCGAGCCGGCGGGCGAGGGCGGTGCGATCCGCCCGGTCGCCCGCGTGGAGCACCACCCGCAGGTCCGGAATGTCGTCGAGGTCGGCGGCGAACCCGATCGCGGCTCCGGCAGGCAGGCCGCGCAGGTGCCCGGCCGCCTGCGGACCGATCGCGACGGCCCGGTTGCCGGTGGCGAGGATCAGCCCGACCTGGAGACGGAGCGCGACGGGCGAAGACGCCATGGCGGCGACGAGACCCCGCGGGCGCAGGGCGTAGAGGTTGCGCTCCCCCACCGGACCCGGCAGTTCCACCTCGGTTCCGGGCCCGACGCGGGCGCAGAGGGCCGCGATCCGGGTGGCGAGATCGGCTTGGCCCGTATCCCTCAGCCAGTCCGCATAGGCCCGGGCGGCCGGGATCTCGGGGGCGGGCGCGCCGGTTCCGACGGGCGGCGGATCGGCCAGCAGGCGCCGCAGGGCGAGGGGACCGCCCGCTTTCGGGCCCGTGCCCGAGAGGCCGGTGCCGCCGAAGGGCTGCACGCCCACCACCGCCCCGACGATGTTGCGGTTGACGTAGAGGTTGCCCGCCTCGATCCGGTCGAGCACCCGCGTCATCGTCTCGGTGATCCGGGTGTGCAGGCCGAAGGTGAGCCCGTACCGGGTGGCGTTGATGTGCGCGATCAGGCGATCGAGATCCGCGCGCGGGTAGCGCAGCACGTGCAGGACCGGGCCGAACACCTCCCGCTCCACGTCGGCGACGTCCGCGATGGCGATCAGCGTCGGGGCCACGAAGCTGCCCCGGTCCGCCTCGGGCGGCAGCGGTGCCTCGACGATCCGGTGGCCGCGCACCCGCATGGCCTCGACATGCGCGCGGATGCCGCGCTGCGCCTCGGCGCCGATGACCGGGCCGACATCCACCGAGAGGCGCCGGGGGTCGCCGATCTCGAGTTCCCGCAGCGCCCCCTCCAGGAGGGCGAGGATGCGGTCGGCCCCCTCCTCCTGCAGGCAGAGGATGCGCAGGGCCGAGCAGCGCTGCCCGGCCGAATCGAAGGCGGAGGCGACGACGTCGGCCACCACCTGCTCGGGCAGGGCGGACGAACCCGCCACCAGGGCGTTCTGCCCCCCGGTTTCGGCCACCAGCGGCACCGGGCCCCCGTCCGCCGTCAGGCGCTCGGACAGGGTGCGGTGGATTTCGCCCGCTACCATCGTGGACCCGGTGAACAGCACGCCCTGCACCCGCGCATCGGCCACCAGGGCAGCGCCGACCGCGCCCGCCCCGGGCAGGAGGCGCAGGGCCTCGATGGGGATGCCGGCCGCGTGCAGGAGGCGGACCGCCTCGGCGGCGACCAGCGGCGTCTCCTCGGCGGGCTTGGCGAGAACCGTGTTGCCGGCCGCGAGGGCGGCGGCGACCTGCCCCGTGAAGATCGCGAGCGGGAAGTTCCAGGGCGAGATGCAGACGACCGGCCCGAGGGGGCGCGGCCTGCCCGCCCCCGCCAGGCGCTCGCCCTCGGCCGCGTAGTAGCGCAGGAAATCGACCGCCTCCCGCACCTCCGCCACGGCCGCGGCCGAAGTCCTGCCGGCCTCGCGCACGATGAGCCCGACCAGGACCGGCATCCGCGCCTCGAAGGCGTCCGCCGCGCCCCGCAGCGCCTGCGCGCGGACGGAAGCCGGCGTGGCGGCCCAGGCCCCGGCGCCGTCGCAGACGGCGTTGAGGGCGGCGGCGATGTCGGCGGCCTCGGCGGCGCGGACATGGCCGACCACATCGTTCCGGTCAGCCGGGTTGCGGACGGGCTCGGCGGCCGCCTCCGGCGGGTGGCCGGACGGGGTCGCCGTCCAAGTCAGGCCCGCGCTCGCCGCGAGGCATTCCCTCAAGGCCGCGAGGGCGGCCTCGTCGGAGAGATCCAGCCCGGCGGCGTTGCGGCGCACGGGTCCGAACAGGTCCGGCGGGCGGACGATGCCCGGATGCGGCGCACCCGGCGTCGCCATGGCGCGGACCACGGCCACGGGGTCGGCGATCAGGGCCTCCACCGGCACGGTCGCGTCCGCGATGCGGTGGACGAAGGAGGCGTTGGCGCCGTTCTCGAGGAGCCGGCGCACGAGGTAGGCGAGCAGGGTCTCGTGGGTGCCGACCGGCGCGTAGATGCGACAGGGCCGATCCAAGCGGTCGGCGCCCACCACCGCCTCGTAGAGCGGCTCGCCCATCCCGTGCAGGCACTGGAACTCGTAGTCGCCGGGGCGGAAATCCGGTCCCGCCATTTCCAGGATGGCGGCCAGGGTCTGGGCGTTGTGGGTGGCGAATTGCGGGAACACCGCGTCGCGGGCCGCCAGCAGCTGGCGGGCGCAGGCGAGGTAGGAGACGTCCGTGTGCGCCTTGCGGGTGAAGACGGGGTAGTCCGCCAGACCCTCCACCTGGGCGCGCTTGATCTCGGTGTCCCAGTAGGCGCCCTTGACGAGGCGGACCATGAGGCGCCGCCCCGCGCGCCGGGCGAGGTCGACCAGCCAGTCGATCACGAAGGGGCAGCGCCGGCCGTAGGCCTGGACCACGAAGCCGAGACCGTCCCAGCCGGAGAGATCGCGGTCGAGGGCCAGGGCTTCCAGGATGTCGAGGGAGAGGTCGAGGCGGTCGGCCTCCTCGGCATCGATGTTGAGGCCGATGTCGTAGTGCCTGGCGAGGCGCGCCAGCGCCTTCACCCGGGGCAGGAGTTCGGCCAGCACCCGCCCGCGCTTGGTCCGGACGTAGCGCGGGTGCAGGGCCGAGAGCTTGATGGAGATGCCCGGCCCCGCCTGGATGCCGCGCCCCTTCGCGGCCTCCCCGATGGCGTGGATCGCCTCCCGGTAGGCGTCCTCGTAGCGCGCCGCGTCCGCGGCGGTGGCCGCCGCCTCGCCGAGCATGTCGTAGGAGTAGGTGAAGCCCCTGGCCTCCATCCGGCGCGCCCGGCCCAAGGCCTCCGCGATGGTCTGGCCGGTGACGAACTGCTCGCCCATCAGGCGCATGCCGAGATCCACGCCCCGGCGGATCAGCGGCTCGCCGCCCCGCCCGATCAGGCGCGTCAGCGCGGCGCCGAGCCCGGCCTCGCTGGTGGTCGCGGTGAGCCGACCCGTCACGAGCAGCCCCCAGGTCGCCGCGTTGACGAAGGGCGAGGGGCTGTGGCCGAGATGCGCCTGCCAGTTCCCGGTCCCGATCTTGTCGCGGATCAGCGCGTCGCGGGTCGCCGCGTCGGGGATGCGCAGCAGCGCCTCGGCGAGGCACATCAGGGCGACGCCCTCCTGGCTCGAGAGGTCGTATTCGCGGATCAGCCCCTCGACGCCCCCGCGCCGCGCGCTGCCCCGCAGGGTCTCGACGAGGTGGCGGGCCGTCGCGGCGACCCGCGCCGCCGCCTCGGGGGGCAGCGCGGCCCGTTCGAGGAGCGGCGCCAGGCATTCGGCCTCGGGGCGCCGGTAAGCCGCCACGATGGCGGCCCGCAGGGCCGAGAGCGCCGGCGGGTCGTCCTGGAAGACCCACCCCGCGTCGGCGTCGCCCCGGGGCGAGGGCGGGGGGCTCGGCGCTGTCGGCATGGCGGGGCTCATGACGGGGCTCACTGCATCCGGCCCGAGTGTAGGCCCGACGGCGCCGCGTTGGTATCCCGCCGATGAGTCAAACCGCCGCGGCGGCCCCCGGCGACCCGGGCGTCCCGCAGGCGGTGCAGTAGCGCTCGAAGGTGCTCTTGCGGTGAGTGCAGGCGGGGCAGCGCGCGAACAGGCCGATGCCGCAATGCGGGCAGAAGTTCGTCTCCGGATTGGCCAGATCGATGGGGCGCTCGCAGCCGGGGCAGGCCTTCTTGGCGAGGCGCAGCAGGGCCTGGTCGGTGGCGATCTCGGTCCGGCGCTCCGCATCCGGGCGGGCCTCGTCCGCCTTCTGGCGCTCGTTGTAGGCGTGCAGCGCGTTGATTACCGCGCGCCCTCCCAGCACCGTGACGATGATCCCGACGCCGTACTGCACGTAGCCGCCGTAGCTCGGCATGTAGGGCACGAGTTCGACGAAGAATGCGAAGGCCGCCGCGATGGCGAAACCCCAGACGAAGGGCCAGTTGCGGCTGCGCCGCCGCGTCCGCAGCAGCCATCCGGCGAGGGCCAGCATCGGCAGGGTCAGGGCGAGGCGGTAGCCGAACACCCGCATCTCCTGCCCGCGCATGGCCGCGTCGCGCTTGGCCTCGGCGGCCCCGCGCAGGTCGGCCTCGATGCGCTCCTGCTCGGTCTCCCGCTCGGAGAGGTCGAGCCCGGTCTTGGCCAGGGCTTCCAGCCGCTCCTCGATGGCGCGCTCGGCCGCCTTGAGGGCGTCGAGGCGCTTCGTGCGCTCGATCAAGCCGGGATCCTGGTCGACGCGCTGGGTCGCATCCCGGGTCTTGAGCCAGTTGGTGAAGGTCTGGCGGGCGCTCTCGGAGGCCGCGCGGGCGGCCTCCAGGGCCAGTTCCCCCTGCTCGGAGAGGCGCCGCAGGTCGGCGCGCTCGCGGCGAATCCGCGTGAGGGCGGCGGCCGTGGCTTGCGCCCGGTCCTGCTCCAGGAACTGCTCTGTGGTGTAGCGCTGCTCCACCCGGGGCAGGTCCCCGACCAGGAGCGAGCCGAGCCCGATGAGGAAGACCGCGAAGGCGATCGCCACGAGCCAGAGAACGAGGTTGAACCACCGTTCCGACAATCGGGAGCCAGATCTCATCGTGCGGCCTCGTCGGGGTCGGGGCGATGCCGCGGCGCGCGGAATCCGTCCCCGTCCAACCCTTCGCCGCGATCTGTGCGACAGAATCGTGCCTTCGCGTAGCCCCGACGTGGCCGCTCCGAAGCCGCGCATCCCGGCGGGTGCGGCCCGGCACGCATGTCCACTTGCGCTTATAGATTATATTCGTAATTTATCAGGAAGCCGGTGGCCGGCGTGGCCGCCGATCCAGGAGCCTTCCCGTGTCGACATCCCAACCGAAGACCGCCATCGTCACCGGAGCCTCCTCGGGCATCGGCCTGGCGACGGCCAAAGCGCTGAGCGCCGCGGGCTACCGCGTGTTCGGCACGAGCCGGACGGCGGCGTCCCTGCCGGGCGTGGCGATCCCGATGCTGACCTGCGACCTCACCGACGAGGCCTCGGTCGCGGCCCTGGTGGAGCGCGTGCGCGGCGAGACCGGGCGGATCGACCTCCTCGTCAACAACGCGGGCTTCGGCCTCAGCGGGGGCGCCGAGGAATCCTCGGTGGCGCAGGCGAAGGACCTGTTCGACGTCAACCTGTTCGGCGTCATCCGGACGACCCGGGCCGTGCTGCCGGCGATGCGGGCGGCGGGGGGCGGGCGCATCGTCAACATCAGTTCCGTCCTCGGGCTGATGCCGGCGCCCTACATGGCGCTCTACGCGGCGAGCAAGCACGCCCTCGAGGGCTACTCGGAATCCCTCGACCACGAGGTGCGTGGCCAGGGCATCCGCATCGTCCTCGTCGAGCCGGCCTATACCCGCACGGCCTTCGACCGGAACCAGATGGCGCCGGACGCGCAACTCGACCTCTACGCCCAGGCGCGCGCCGACGCGGAGCGGACGCTGCGCACGGTCATGGCGACGGCCGACGCGCCGGAGGTGGTGGCCCGGATCGTGGTGGCGGCGGCCACCGCGACGGCACCGCGCCGGCGCTACACCGCCGGCAAGGTCGCCCGGCAGGTGAGCCTGCTGCGCCGGTTCGCGCCGGCGGGCCTGTTCGACCGGAGCCTGCGCAAGCAGATGGGGCTCGCCGGCTGACGGCGGTCCCGGACCTCCCCCCGGTCTCAGGCCCCGGAGGTCCGGATCGCCCGGCGGGCGACCACGAGGGACAGGGCCACGTTGAGGGCCGCCACGGCGAGCATCAGGTCCAGCAGCACGTCGAGCCCGAGCCATGCGCCGAGATAGCCGCAGGCGAGGGGCGTCGCGGCCTGGCCCAGGAGCGGCATCCGGGCGAGGCGCCCCATCACGGCGGCGTAGTCCCCCTGGCCGAAGAGGGCGAGCGGCAGGGTGCCGCGCACCACGGTGCGCATGCCGTTGCCCGCGCCGTACAGGACGATGCCGGCCCAGGCGAAGCTTGGGGCGAAGGCCAGGATGAGGATGCCGAGGCCGACGCTCCCGCTCGACACCAGCAGGGCCCAGACCGGATGCGCCCGCCGCCCGAACAGGAGTTCGAGGATGCGGGCACCGACCTGCGAGGGGCCGATCAGGGTGCTCAGGGCGACCGCCGTCCCGGCCGCCACTCCCTTGGCCTGCAGGATGAGGAGCAGTTGCACCGAGATTGCGGTCATGATCACCGCCGCGCTGGTGAAGGTGACGGCGAGGATGCGCTCGCCCGGCAGCGGCCCCCGGCCCGCCGGGCTCACCAGGGGCGCCGCGCCGGTCTCGGGCGCCACGACCTTCGCCACGGGCCCCGCGGTGCCGGTCTGAGCCGGAAGCGCCCAGGCGAAGAGCGGAACCACCACGAAGGCCGCGAGGCCTGCGTAGACGAGGCAGGTGCCCCGCCAGCCGACCGTCTCGACGAGGAAGCTCGAGGCCGGCCAGCACAGGGTGATGGCGAAGCCCGAGGCGATCGCGATCTGGGTCATCGCCCCGCGCGCCGAACTCCCGTAGGCCTGCCCGATGGCGGCGAAGAGCGGGTCGTAGAGGGCGCCGGCCATGCCGATGCCGGTGACCACCCAGGCCCCCAGGAAGACCGGCAAATTCGGCGCCAGCGCCATCAGAACCTGCCCGAGGGCGATGACCAGGGCGCCCGCCATCAGCACCGGGCGTCCGCCATGGCGCCGGATCATCCGCCCGACCCAGGGCGAGAGCAGGCCCGAGACCAGGATCGCCAGGGACAGGGCCCCCACCACCACGCCCTGCGGCCAGCCGGTCGAGCGCACGATCGGCTCGGCGAGCACGGCCATCAGGAAGAACGAGCCGCCCCACAGGAGGATCTGGGTGACGCCGAGCGCCGCGTTGCCCGCCAGGGTCGGGGCACTCGGCGGCGGGCGGGCCGGGGACGGGTCTGGCACGGTTCGGGTCTCCTGGGCACCCGCGACCGGGTCCGGACCCTGCGTGTTTGCCCCCGTTCGGGGATGCGCGAAACCCGGTCGGGCCGGATGACCGCCCCATCCCCGGGCACCTGTCAGGGATGCGGCAGGGCGCCGTGGGGCAGTGGCGCCTCGTCGGTGGCGCCGACGAAGCGTCCGAAGACCCGGCCGAGGAGCGCGCCGAGGCTGTCCATCAGCAGGAACACCGCCGGCACGAAGACCAGCGAGAGCAGGGTCGAGACGATCAGGCCCGCGATCACCGCCACCGCCATGGGTGCGCGGAACTCGCCGCCGACGCCGAGGGCCATGGCCGAGGGCACCATGCCGGCCGCCATGGCGATGGTGGTCATCACGATGGGCCGCGCCCGCTTGCGACCCGCATCCACGATGGCGGTGACCCGGTCGACGCCGCGGGCCATCTCCTCGACGGCGAAGTCGACGAGCATGATGGCGTTCTTCGTCACCAGCCCCATCAGCATCAGGATGCCGATCACCACCGGCATCGAGATCGGCATGTTGAGGATCAGGAGGCCCAGGATCGCGCCGCCGATGGAGAGCGGCAGCGAGAACAGGATGGTGAGCGGCTGCAGGAACGAGCCGAACAGGAGCACCAGCACGGCGTAGACCATCATGATCCCGGCCCCCATCGCCATGAGAAAGCCCGAGAACACCTCGGCCATGATCTCGGCGTCGCCCGTCTGCCGGATGGTGACGCCCGGCGGCAGGTTCTTCGCGGTCGGGGTCTCCAGCGCCTGGGCGATGAGCGAGCCGAGCGCGTCGGAGCCCTCCATGTTGGCCTCCACGGCCACGCGCACCACCCGGTCGTAGCGCTCGATGGCGCCGGGGCCCTGGTCGAGCTCGATGTCGGCCACCGCCGCGAGCGGCACGGCGGCGCCGTTCTTGGCCGGCACCTTGAGGTTCTCGAGGCGCGAGACCGCGCCGCGGGCGCTCTCGGGCAGCTGCACCCGGATCGGGATCTGGCGGTCGGGCGCGTTGAACTTGGCCAGATTCAGGCCGATGTCGCCGATGGTGCCGACCCGCACGGTCTCCGCGATGGCGTCGGTGGAGACGCCGAGATCGGCGGCCGCCCCCGCCTTCGGGCGGATGCGGACCTCGGTGCGGTTGAGGGGGGCCGTCGACATCACCGAGACGAGGTGGGGAATCGCCGCCATGTCGCGCTGGAGCCTTGCGGCGACCTCCGTGACGACGTCGACGTCGGGGCCGCCGACCACGAGGGCGAGGTCGCGCTGGCCGCCGTCGCGCAGGGTCCAGGAGCGGATATCGGGCTCCTGGGCGAGCAGGCCAGCGATTTCGGTCTCGATGGCGGCCTGTTTGCGGGCGCGCTGGTTCTTCGGCGTCAGGTTGACGATGAGGGTGGCGAGCCGGGTCTCCCGCTTGCCGCCGGCCTGGCGGCCGCCGTCGACGAAGACCGAGACCACCTCGGGGAGGGCGCGGATGCGCGCCACCACCCGGTCGGAGACCGCCACGGTGTCGGGCAGGCGGGCGCCGGGGGCGAGCTCGACCATGAACAGCGTGCGGGCATTGTCCTGCTTGGGCACGAACCCCGAGGGCAGCAGCCCCGTCGAGGCGAGCGAGCCGGCGAACAGCGCGAGGCCGACGATCAGCGTGACGACACGGTGGCGCACCGACCAGCCGACGAGGCGCCCGTAGGCGCGCATCACCGGGCCCTCCCGCGCCTCGGCATGGCCGTGGTCGCGCAGGAAGTAGGCGGCCAGCATCGGGGTGATCAGGCGCGCGACCAGGAGCGACATGAACACCGAGACCGCGATGGTGAGGCCGAACTGCATGAAGTAGCGGCCCGCGATGCCGCCCATGAACGAGACCGGCGCGAACACCGCGATCAGGGTCGCGGTGATGGCGATGACGGCGAGCCCGATCTCGTCGGCCCCCTCGATGGCGGCGCGGTAGGGCGATTTGCCGAGCCGCATGTGCCGGACGATGTTCTCGATCTCCACGATGGCGTCGTCGACGAGGATGCCGGTGACCAGCGTGATGGCCAGCAGGCTGATCCCGTTGAGGGTGAAGCCCATCGCGTCCATCGCCCAGAAGGTGGGGAAGACCGAGAGCGGCAGGGCGATGGCGGCGATCAGCGTCGCGCGCCAGTCCCGCAGGAACAGGAACACCACGAGCACGGCCAGAGCCGCCCCCTCGATCAGGGTGTGCATGGCCGAATCGTAGGAGCCGATGGTGGCCGAGACCGAGGAATCGATGGTCTCGAACCGGATGTCCGGATAGTCGGCCTGGAAGGCCGCGATGCGCTTCTCGACGCCTGCCGCCACCTCGGCGTCGCTGGCACCCGAACCGCGCGAGACCGCGAAGGCCACCACCGGCTCGCCGTTGAAGCGCGCGAAGGTGCGGGGCTCCTCGATGGCGTCCTCAAGGGTGGCCAGTTCGTCGAGGCGCACCTTGCGGCCGCCGGGCAGGATGATCGAGGTGGCCTTGAGGTCGCGTAAGGAACGCGAGGCGGCCAGCGTCCGGATCGACTGCTCGCGCCCGCCCACCTCGCCGCGCCCGCCCGCCATGTCGGCGGAGGTGAGGCGCAGCTGCCGGTTCACGTCGGCCGCCGTGATGCCGAGCGCCAGCAGGCGATCGGGCAGCAGGGTGACGCGCATCTCGCGGGCGACGCCGCCGACGCGCTCGACGCCGCCGACGCCCTTCACGCCCTGGAGCGCGCGGGCGACCTTGTCCTCCACGAACCAGGACAGTTCGGCGGGCGTCATGCCGGGCGAGGTCACGCCGTAGATCAGGATCGGCAGGCCGGTGATCTCGACGCGCTGGATCACCGGCTCGTCGATGGTGCGCGGCAGGTTGATGCGGATCTTCGAGACCGCATCCTTCACGTCGTTGACGGCCCGGTCGGTGTTCACCTCCAGGCGGAACTCGACCGTGGTGACGGAGGAGCCCTCCGTGATCGCCGAGGTGATGTGCTTGACCCCGCGCACGCCGGCGATCGAGTCCTCGACCCACTTCGTGACCTGGGTCTGGAGTTCGGCGGGGGCCGAACCGCTCTGCGTGATCGTCACCGAGACGATGGGCACGTCGACGTTCGGCATCCGCGTGACCGCGAGGCCGCGGAAGCTGACGAGGCCGAGCACGATCAGCACCAGGAACAGCACGAGGGGCGCGATGGGATTGCGGATCGCCCAGGCGGAGATGTTCAGGCGCATGGGGGGGCTCGGAGGAGGTTGCGTTCAGGGTTCATGGGCGGGTCGATCGGCGCGCATTCTCCCTCCCCATAAGGGGAAGGCGTGCGGCATCCGCTCAGGGCGCGCCCGCCTCGGCGGTCTCGCGCGGGGAGGGCGCGGCGGCCACGGCCGGCGCCTGTACGGCCAGGGCCACCGGGCGGACCCGGTCGCCGTCGCGCAGGAAGCTGCCGGCCCGGGCCACCACGCGCTCGCCGTCGGCGAGCCCGGCGCGGATCTCGATGTCGTCGTCGTCGGACAGGCCGGTGCGGACCTCGCGGGCCTCGACCACGTCGTCGGCGACCACCAGGACGGTGCTGCGCTTGGCCCCGCCGTAGAGCACGGAGGCCTGCGGAACGGTCACGCCCCGGGTGCGGGCGAGTTCGACGGCGCCCCGCGCGAAGGTGCCGATGCGCAAGCGCGGGTCCGGCTCCAGGCGGATGCGGACCTTGCCGAGGCGGGTCGCGCGGTCGACCTCCGGGTAGACGGTGCGCACGCTGCCGGGCAAGCGGACCCCGTCGCCGAGGTCGATCCAGGCCGGGGCGTTCTCGCGCAGCTGCGGCAGCCTGGTCTCGATGACCTCGCCCTCCAGTTCGATCTCCCCCCGGGCGATCAGGCGGAACAGCGGCTCGGCCGTGGCGGAGGCGGCCAGACCCACCCGGGCGGTGCGGCGGCTGACGATGCCGGCCTCCGGCGCGCGGATCTCGGTGCGGGCCAGACGCAGGTTGAGTTCGTCGAGCACGGCCCGCGCCTGGGCGAGGTCGGCCCGCGCGATGCGCAGGCCGTTGCGCGCGAAGGCGAGCTTGCCCTCGGCCTGGCGCAGGGCGGCGGTGCGGCCCTCCATCACGGCCGCGGTGGCGTTGCCGGTCCTGAGGAGTTGCTGGGCCCGCTCGAAGGCGAGACGCGCCTCGGTTTCGGCGGCTTCCGCCTGCTCGATGCTGCTCTGGGCCTGCGGCACGGCAGCCTCGGCCTTCTCGACGAGGGCCGCCTGCTGGGCGAGCTGGCGGTCGATCAGGTCGCGCGAGAGGCGGGCGAGCACCTGGCCGCGGGCCACCCGGGCGCCTTCCTCCACCAGCACCTCGGTGACCCGGTAGCCCTCGATCTCGGGCGTCACCAGGATCTCGTCGCGCGGCACCAGGGTGCCGGTGACCACCACCGACTCGACGATCTCGCGCCGCTTGGCATCGACGACGCTGATCGTCGGCACGAGATCGGCTTTCGCCGACGCCGGGGCGGGGCTCGCCAGCACCGGCCGGGCCGGCAGCCCGAGGGCGAGGGCCAGCAAGACCGTGCCGAGGGCGAAGCGCGGATCGGTCATCGATGGGACTCCGGGGCGGCCTCGAGGATGGCGGGAAGCCGGCCGTCGAGCCCGGCTTCGATGAGGGCGCGGATCTGCGCGACGGCGCCGGCCATGTCGAAATCCGGCAGAATCGCCCGGCTGGCGACGACCCCGGTCATCTGGGGCGCCAGCAGGGCGTAGAGGGCTGCGGGATCGCAGGCGGGCGACGTGGCGAGCGCCGCGAATGTATCCTCGAACCAAGTCCGAGTCTCCGTTTCCGAAGCCTCGGTCAGATCCGCGATGGCTGGATTGCGGGTTCCTTCCGACCAGATTTCCAGGCGCAGGACCGCCTCGTCCCGGGTGAGGGCGCCGAAATACTGCTCCAGGACCCCGAACAGCGCGCCGCGCCGGTCGCCCTCGCGTTGCAATTGCGTGACGAGGAGGGCGCCCCCCTCGCGCTCGCGCTGCACGAGCCCCATCACCAGGGCCTCCTTGGAGCGGAAGTAATGGTAGAAGTTGCCCGCCGTCATGCCGGCCTCGCGGGCGAGGTCCTGCATCGTGGTGCGATGGAAGCCGTTGCGCACGAAGCAGGCGCAGGCGGCGTCGAGGATCTGTTCCCGGCGCGCGGCCTGGCCGGCGCGCGCGTCGATGAGGGTGCCGACCGGCGAGGCCATTCTCAGAGGACCTTTCCATCCGGTGCCGGGGCGACCACCCGGCAGGCGGCGATGGCGGCGTCCGCGTGGGCGCAGAGGCGGGCCTGCCAGCCCACCGAACCGTTGCCGGTCCAGGCGATCAGGGCGGCCCAGCCGAGGACCAGCACGGCCCCGAGCAGTAGGTGATCCGGCGCCACGAGCGCGCGCGCCTTCGCGACCAACACCTGAAACGGGAAATCCTCGTGGGTCCGCAGCATGGCAACCTCCAACCGACTCCATGTTCGTATTGAACGTTCATTCACTGGTCAATGAGCGTTCATTCTGGAGGTGCGCGGGGGCACCGCGATGCGGCCTCCGAGCCACAGGGGCAAACCTGCGGGCGGGGCCAACGTGTCAACGTGAAGCAAGCCGGAATCGGAACAGCCGAGGGCGACAGGGGTTCGACCAGACCCCCGCGGAGGACCCGGTCGACCCGGTCCGGATGTTCGGGACGCTCTTAGGCCCTCGGCTCGCGGCGTCCCGCCCGGCCCCGGCCGGTATCTCCGCTCCCCCATCCGAGGCCGTCCCTACCGTGTTGAAGCCCTTTCCCCGCGCGGGCGGTCCCGTCGCCCGCACCGACGGATTTCTCCCGATCGAAGCCTATGCGGCCATCGGCGAGGGTCGCTCGGTGGCGCTCTCGGGCGCGGACGGCTCGATCGACTGGTGGTGCTGCCCCAACCTCGACTCGCCGCCGCTGTTCGACCGCCTGCTCAGCCCGGAGGAGGGCGGCTACTTCGCGATCACGCCGGAGGCGCCGTTCACGTCCGAGATCGGCTACCGCGACGGCAGCAACGTCCACGAGACCGTCTTCACCACGCGGACCGGGCGGGCGCGCCTCACCGAGAGCCTGAACAGCGGCCCGGCCGGGCGCCTACCCTGGGCGGAACTCGCCCGCCGGATCGAGGGCCTGGAGGGGCACGTGCGCTTCCGGGTCTCGCTGGTGTTCGGCACGCGGGGCGACACGGCCGCCCCCTACCTCTCGGGCAACAGCAACGGTACCGCCTTCCACGTCGCCGGCATGATGGGGCTGTTCCGCACCAGCGACGGCGTCCGCATCGAGACGGAGAACGACCACACCATCGCGGGCTTCGTCGAGGTCCGGGCGGGCCAGCGCGAGGTCGTCGCCATCGTGGCGGCCGAGAACCAGCCCCTGGTGGTGGCGCCCATCGGCGAGATCGACGGGCGCATCGACGTGTCGTGCCAGGAATGGCGGGACTGGACCGAGCGGCTGGCCTATCGGGGCCGCTACGCCGAGCCCGTCCTGCGCAGCGCCCTGGCGCTGAAGCTGCTGCTCTACTCGCCCACGGGGGCCATCGCGGCGGCGGCCACGAGCTCCCTGCCAGAGGGCATCGGCGGCTCGAAGAACTACGATTACCGCTACGCCTGGATCCGCGATGCCGGCTACGTCATCAAGGCGTTCCTGCGGCTGGGGGCGCAAGCCGAGGCCAACGCGGCCCTGTCCTGGCTGATGCGCCATATCGGCGAGCATGGGGCGCAGGTTCTCTACACCCTGGAGGGCGGATGCGTGCCCGACGAGCGAGAGATCGACCTCGCCGGCTATCGCGGCTCGCGCCCGGTGCGCACCGGCAACGCCGCCACGGGCCAGCACCAGCACGGCATCTACGGCGACATCTTCGAGACCGCCGAGCGCTTCGTCGCCGACGGCAACATGCTCGACCTGCGCACCGGGGCGCTCCTCGCCGGGCTCGCCGACCAATGCGCCGAATCCTGGAAGCTGAAGGATGCGGGCATCTGGGAATTGCCGGAGCCCAAGCACTACACCGGCTCCAAGATCAGCTGCTGGCAGGCCCTGGCCCGGGCGGTGGAACTCGCCGATGGCGGACATCTGCCCGGCAGCTGCCGCGAGCGCTGGGCCCGCGCCCGCGACCGCGTCGCCGCCTGGATCGACGAGAACTGCTGGTCGGAAGCCCAGCAATCCTACGTCATGCATCCCGGCTCGGAGAAGCTCGACGCCTCCCTGGCGCTGGCCGTGCGCTTCCGCTTCGGCAACCCCGAACGGCTCGCCGCCACCTGCCGCGCCATCGACCGGGAACTCGGGCGCGGCCCCTACCACTACCGCTACACCGGCGCGCAAGCGGAGGAGGGCTGCTTCCTCGCCTGCACGTTCTGGCTCGTGGAGGCCAAGGCCTTGCTCGGGGAGACGGCGGAGGCTGAAGCCATGTTCGAGGCACTCGTGGCCGCCCTCGATCGGAATTCCGGCACCTATTCGGAGATGGCCGACCCGGTCACCGGTGCCTATCTGGGCAACCTGCCGCAGGGGCTGACCCACCTCGCCCTGATCCAGGCCGCCGCGACGCTGTCGGGCCTCGATCTCTGAAGGGCCGCCGCATCCGGCGGGAGCTTTGGTCGCAGATCCGACCCCCGTCCTGCCGCGTTGCCCGGGACCACGCCAGGAGACGGCAGCATGGCCAGCACAACCGACCACAAGACCACCGACCACAAGACCACGGACGTGACGACCTACGTCCTCAAGCAGGCCCTGGCCGCGCGGGTCGACGATCACGTGGAGATCGCGGTCGAGGCCGAGGACGGCACGACGTTCAAGATCCGGGCGACCTCCGACCAGCTCGACGCCCTGACGGGCGACCTCGAGACCATCCTCGAAGCCGACGACGCGGCCGCCTGACCCTCTCCGGGGCCCGCCGCTCGGCGGGCTCCTCCCTCGGAAGACAGCCACCGAAAGCGCCCCGCCGATGACCATCGATCCCCGTGACGCCGGTCCCCGGCCGCCCTTTCCCGGCGATCAGCAGCAGGAACGGCCGGGCCTGACCTCGCGGATGCGGCCGGCGCCCGACCACGGCGAGACGAGCTACGTCGGCAAGGGGCTTCTCACCGACCGCGTCGCCCTGGTGACCGGCGGGGATTCGGGCATCGGCCGGGCGGTGGCCATCGCGTATGCCCGCGAAGGCGCCGACGTGGCGATCTCGTACCTGCCCGTCGAGCAGTCGGATGCCGAGGACACCGCCGAATGGGTGCGCAAGGCGGGCCGGCGCGTCCTGCTCCTGCCCGGCGACCTGCGCGACCCGGCCCATTGCCGCGACCTCGTCGCCCGCACCGTGGCCGAACTCGGCGGCCTCGACATCCTCGTCAACAACGCCGCCGCGCAGGTAGTCAACGAAGGTCTCGACGACGTCACGCCGGAGGACCTCGAGGGCTCGTTCCGCGCCAACGTCTTCGCGATGCTCTACCTCGCCCAGGCGGCCGTGCCGCACATGAAGCCGGGCGGTTCAATCGTGAACTCCACAAGCCAGCAGGCCAAGGTCGCCGACAAGACCATGCTGGTCTACGCCTCCACCAAGGGCGCCATCGCGAGCCTGACCATCGGCCTGTCCAACCTGCTGGCGCCGAAGGGCATCCGGGTGAACTGCGTCGCGCCGGGCCCGGTCTGGACGCCGATCCAGCCCATCGTGAAGAGCCCCGAGCAGATCGAATCCCTCGGCTCCGACACGCCGCTGGGCCGCGCCGGCCAGCCGGCCGAACTCGCCCCCGCCTACGTGCTCCTCGCCTCGCGGGAGGGCAGCTACATGACCGGGGCGCTGGTGCCGGTCACGGGCGGCACGCCGATGTATTGAGGGGACGTGGGCATGGATCGCCGCGAGTCGGCTTTACAATCAGCACGGAAATTTCACACGTTTTTCGGAGATGACGCTAGACCCGTCTGACCCTGCCAAGGACGCGGCCAGCCGCGCGACGCATCCCGTTTCGCTTCACGCTCGGCGACCGGATCTTCGAGGACGAAGATCATTTAATCGTTCCCTCCGTCCGCGAGATCGACGGAGAGGAACGGTTCAACGTGATCGGAATCGTCGGCCAAAAGCTCTTTACGGGCGTGTTCGTCCATCGGTCCGGTCAGCCACGCAGGCGGCAGCCTGAGCCACCACCCGGGTCGCTTGTGCTCAGCGTCCCGCCTTCAGGAACGCCTCGGCGCTGCGCAGGCTGAGCGCCATGATCGTCAGGGCCGGGTTGGCGGCCAGCGAACTCGGGAAGGTCGAGCCGTCGCAGATCCAGAGGTTGGGAACCTCGAAGCTGCGGCCGGTGGGATCGACCACCGCCGTGTCGCCGTCGCGGCCCATGCGGCAGGTGCCGATGGTGTGGGCGACGCGCTCCAGGGTCCAGAGATCCGTGGCGCCCGCCGCCTCCCAGATCCGGTTCAGGAACCGGGTCGCGTGGGCGTTGAGGCGGGTCTCGTTCGGGCCGTAGCCGAAGCTGATCGCGGCCTTGCGCATGCCGAGCGCGTCGACCTCGTCGGAGAGCGTCAGCACGTTGGCGTCGCAGGGCAGGGTCTCGCCGTTGATGCCGATGCCCGCCATGTGGTTGTAGCGGGCGAGCTGGTCGGCGAGCGCCCGGCCCCAGAGCTTGCGGCCCCGCGCCAGGGAATTGGCGAAGGTGAGCGGCACCACGCCGAGGCTCTGGACGAGGTAGCCGCCGGCGAAGTCCGCGTCGGCCGGGCGGATCATGTCCTCGGTGATGAGCGAGGAGGGATAGCCCTTGTTCATCCGCATCTCGGGCGCGAACGTACCCCAGACCTGGGTGGCGACGTGACCCATGTAGTTGCGCCCGACCTGACCGCTGCCGTTGGCCAGATCGAGATGCAGTAGGAGGCGTGCGGATTCCACCGAGCCGGCGCACAGGAAGACGTTGCGGCAGGGCTGCCGATGGTCGATCCCGCCCTGGCGGTAGATCACCGCCGTCACCCGGCCGTCCTTCGCGCGCTCGATGCCGTGGACCCGGGCCTCGGCCCGGATCTCGGCGCCATGATGGACGGCGAGCGGCAGGTAGGTCACGTCCATGCTGGTCTTGGCGCCGGTGCGGCAGCCCTGGTGGCAGTAGCCGCAATTGATGCAGCCGGGCCGGGTGGGGCCGTGTTCCTGGGCGAAGGCGCGGGAGACCACCGCCGCCGGCGCGTCGGCGCAGCGCACGCCGAGGGTCGCGCAGGCGCTCGCCATGGCCTGGGCCGGGGCGTTGCGGGCAACGGGGCTCAGGGGATAGGCGCGGGTCTCGTCCCAGGGGTAGGCGGCCGGGCCGGAGACGCCGATGAAGGCTTCGACGCGCTCGTAGAACGGCACCAGTTCGGCGTAGTCCAGAGGCCAGTCGACGCCCTCGCCGGTCTCGCTGTGGAGACGCAGGTCGCGGGCATCGGCCCGCGGCGTGAAGGCGCCCCAGTGCAGGGTCGAGCCGCCGACGCCGGTCCCGCTGTTGTTGCCGCCGAAGGCCTCGGGCGTCGCGCCGCCGCTGATCCGCTCCTCGGTCCAGTAGATCTCGTCCGCCAGGGTCTCGTCGAAGGCGAACCCCTTCGGGTCGAAGTTCGGCCCGGCCTCCAGGGCGACGCAGGAAAGCCCGGCCTGGGCGAGGCGCGCCAGCAGGGGTGCGCCGCCCGCGCCGGTGCCGATCACCACCGCGTCGACGGTCTCGGAGGTAGCAAGGCGACGCATCGCATCGAGATTCATCGGACGGTCTCCGGGGGGGCGTTCGGTTCCCAGGCCTCGCGCTGGCCGATGCCGACCGCTTGGAAGCCGGGCAGGGGGTCGGTGTCGCCGCCGGCGCCGATGCCGCTGAAGTTCATGCGGGCCAGGGCGACCGGGTGGGCCAGATACGTGCGGGCCACGTCCGCGCGCAGGTCCTCGAACCAGAAGCCCATCTGCTCCGCATCGAGGTCGCCGGAGACGGCGCCCGATTCGAGGCTGCCGAGTAGGGCGTCCTGCGCGTCCGCAGCGAGGGCGACGAAGGGCGTGCCGTGCCGGGTCCGGGCAGCGGCGTCCAGGGTGCGCAGGGCGAGGCGGTAGGCCTCCGGGTCGGGAGGGAGCCGTGCGAAGCGCCAGCCGTCCCCGGCTCCGCTCGCCAGCCGCGCGTCGATGCGGGCGGCAAAGTCGATGGGGCCGGGACCGTCCTGCGGCAGCACCCGCGCGCAGGCCGCCCGCAGAATGGCGAGGCCGACGGGATCGAGGGCCCGGGGCTGGTAGGCGGGGTCGTCGGGTTCGGCGCGTGCCAGCAGGGCCTCGCGCAGGCGGGTATTCACCCGCTCGGAGCGGATCAGCGCGGCGTAGGCCTCCGGGATGGAAGGCGCCTCCGGCACGGCGGCGGTGGCGCCGTCGGCGAGGGCCAGCACCGCCTCCGCCACCGCGTCGGGGCGCTCCAGGGGGATGAGGTGCCCGGTGCCCTCCAGGGTCACCAGCCGGCCGCGCGCGAGGTGCGGTGCCGTCAGGGCGGCCTGGGCCGGCGCACCGAGATCGGCGTCCTCGGACCCCGCCAGGATGATCGCGGGCGTCCGCAGGACGCCGATGCGCGCGCTCCAATCCTCGCGGCTGCCGCCCGCGAGCCAAGCCTTCCAGGCGGCGGGATCGGCCCGGAGGACGTCCGCCACCGCGCCGTCGCGCAGCCGGTCGGGGAGGGATGCGCCGACATTGGCATCGACGAAGGCCCCGGCTTCGCGCGCTCGGGTCGCCGGATCGGCATCGATCCAGGCGGTCATCGCGGCGCGCTTGTCCTCGCTCATCGGCTCGGGGGAGGGCGGGGAACCGGCGAGGATCACCAGGCCTTCGAGGCCTTCGAGGCCCGGGGCGCCGTCCTCGGCCCGCCGGGCCAGGACGAGGGCGACCTTGGCGCCCATGCTGTTGCCCGCCAGCATCCAGCGGCGGGGGGCCGCCGCGCGAACGCGGTCCGCCACCGCGTCGGCCATGGCGGCGACGTCCCATCCGCGCGCCGCCTCCGCCCCGCCGAAGCCCGGCAGATCCAGGGCGATGCAGGTCACGCGCCTGGCGAGGCGCGCGGCGACCTGATCGAAGGCGCGGCCGCTCCCGCCGAGATAATGAAGGCCGAAAAGAACCGGTTGTCCGGGCGTCTGACTGGTCATGACCGGGGAAGTCGCGCGCGGCCGCGGCGCTTCAAGCCGACCCCGACGCGGCGTTCGGCAGCAGCCGGTGATAGGAACGATCTTCCACTCCAGCCAACCCACGGAGAACGACGACCTCCGCAGGGGCACGCGCGCCATCGCATGGCTTCGCGCAGAGAACCTCACGTTTCCGTGATGTGCTGGATTACCCGATCGAACCGCGGGTTCCGGCCCGCGCATGCGAAGGGGCCGCGCCTCGCGGCGCGATCCCGTACCAGGCCATCGGGAAGGTCCGCGAGTTCGCGGCTCAGCCGAGGGTACCGGCGCCGAAGGTGCCGTCGTTGAGGACCGAACG